>NZ_CP154879.1:2142431-2448493 GCF_039614765.1 Castellaniella sp. MT123 | reverse complement strand
CCGGATGACCTTCTACACCTTCGCGATCAACGCCATTCTTGCCAGCCTGGCCGCCCTGCTGGTCACGCCGCTGTACCTGGCCAAGTTCGACATGGGCATCTCCCTGGGGTTGAAGGCCTTTCTGGCCGCGATCATTGGCGGATTCAACAATTCCCGCGGCGCGCTGCTGGGCGGCATCATCATCGGCGTGAGCGAGAACCTCGCCGGCACCTATGTGTCTTCCTCCTACCGGGACGGGGTGGCGCTGGCCCTGTTCCTGCTGGTGATCCTGTTCAAACCCAACGGTCTCCTGGGGCTGCCCACCGAGCGCAAGGTCTGAGGAGGCCGACATGAAAAAAATCCATCTGATCCTGGTGGCCGTCAGTGTGGTCGCATTGATCGTCGCGCCACATTTTTTCAAGACCTACGGCGTCTACATGCTGACGTATTGGCTGGTCTATGTCGTGGCGAACCTGGGCCTGAACCTGATCGTCGGCTATGCGGGCCTGAAAGCCCTCGGTCACGCCGCCTTCTTCGGCATCGGCGCCTATACATCCGCCATCCTCATGCAGGCGGGCGTGAACTTCTGGCTGGCGCTGCCGGTGGCCATGGTGCTGTGCTTCGCGCTCGGTTTGCTGGTGGGCTTTCCCGCGCTGCGCGTGCAGATGCATTATCTCGCCTTCGCCACCTTGGGACTGAACGAGATCATCACCCTCATCCTGCGCAACGAGGAATGGCTCACCGGTGGCACCTTCGGGATTTCCAACATCGCGCGGCCCAGCCTGTTCGGCTATGCCCTCAAGGGCGCGATCCCGTATTACTACTTCGTGCTAGTGTTCGCGCTCATCGCATTCGCCCTGTCGTGGTGGCTGATCCGGTCACCCTGGGGCAAGGCATTCACGGCGCTGCGCGACAATCCGATCCGCGCCGAGAGCCTGGGTGTGAATATCCAGCGCTACACGCTCGTCGCCTTTGCCGTCGGCGGGGTCTATGCGGGCGTGGCCGGGGTGCTGTTCGCCTCGCTCGTGCAGTTCATCGATCCGGCGCCCTTCGACGTGCAGATCTCCATTCTGATGTTCCTGATGGTGATCCTCGGGGGGCCGGGCTATCTGCTGGGACCGGTGCTTGGTTCCTTCATCGGCGTGTTCGCGCCGGAGTGGCTGCGCTTCACCGATGGCTGGTATCTGTTGTTGTTCGGCGCCGTGATCGTGGTGTTGATGGTCTGGCTGCCGGGCGGGCTGCTGTCCCTACGCCGGGCGTTGAGTGCCCGCTGCGAGGCCAGGGCGCACGAGGCGGCGCGTGTCACGGCGGCGACTCAAAGGAGATGCGCATGAATCCGATCCTGAGCGTCAAGGAACTCCGGAAGTCCTATGGAGCGATCCAGGCCGTGCGCGGAGTGTCCTTCGAGGTCATGCCGGGCGAAATCTTCGGCGTGATCGGGCCCAACGGCTCGGGCAAGACCACAATGTTCAACAGCATGCTGGGACAGATCCGGCCGGACGATGGCCAGGTTTTCCTGGATGGCCGGGGGATCACCGGCCTGAATCCTCAGCAGCTCAGCATGCAGGGCGTGGGACGCACGTTCCAGACCCTGCAGGTGTTCGGCAACATGACGGTGCGCGACAACCTGATCGTGGCGGCGCAGGAACACAAGGGCTCCATGCTGAGCCGGCTGTTCGCGCCGACCGATTCGGGATTGGGGGCCAAGGCCGACGAGCTGATGGAATTCTTCAACATCACCCACGTCAAGGACAAGCTTGCGGGCTCGCTCAGCTACGGCCAGCAGAAGCTGGTCGACATCGCCATGGCGTTCATGAGCGACCCGGCGCTCGTCCTTCTGGATGAACCCTGCGCGGGGGTCAACCCGCGGCTCGTGGGCGGCATCTCGAGAATGCTGAAGGAATTGAACCAGAAGCGCAGCAGTTCGTTCGTCGTGATCGAGCACAACATGGACTTCGTCATGGACCTCTGCCATCGCATCCTGGTGATGGTCGAAGGCGAGGTGATGATGGTGGGCACGCCCGCCGAGGTCCGGTCCAACAAGCGCGTGCTCGACGCCTACCTGGGGAGCTGAAAGAAATGTCCGAAATTGCGATTGAATTTCAGGGGGTCGTGGCGGGCTACAAGGACCTCATGATCCTGAACGAGCTGTCCATCAAGGCGCGCAAGGGGGCCATCACCCTGCTACTGGGGCCCAATGGGGCCGGCAAGTCCACCGTGCTGAAGACCCTGTTCGGCCTGCTGAAGGTGCGCCAGGGCCGGATTCTGCTGCATGGTCAGGACATCACGAACGCGGGCGCCCGCTCGCTGCTGGCACGCGGGATCGCCTTCGTGCCCCAGGGGCGCAATCTGTTCGGCCAGCTGACGGTTTTCCAGAACCTCGAACTGGGCGGTATCACGCTGGGCATGAAGACGACCCATGAACGCATCCCGGAGGTCCTGGACCGTTTCCCCAGGCTCAAGGAACGTCTTCATTCCCAGGCGTCCACCTTGTCGGGCGGCGAGCAGAAGCAGCTCGAAATCGGTCGGGCCTTGCTGCTGCGCCCCAGCGTGTTGCTGATCGACGAGCCTTCGATTGGTTTGTCGCCGCAGATCATTGCAGGCGTGTTCGATCTGTTGCGCCAGCTCGTGTCGCAGGGCATGACCGTGCTGATGGTGGAACAGAACGTCAACAGTGCGCTGAAGATCTCGGATGACGCGATCGCGCTGGCCTCGGGGACTTGCGTCCTGCACAAGCCGGCGGCGGAGCTGCTGCTCGATCCCCATATCGAACGGTTGTTCCTGGGGGCCGGGCTGCCGGCGGAGACGCAGCCGGCCGCGGTCTGAGTCAGGCCAGCATGTAGCGCAGGATCATGTCGATCACGTTGCGGCGCCGCTGGGCATAGGTTTCCGGCGCGGTCATGTCGCGTTTGAAGATCAGCGAGAACGTGTGCTGGTTCGCGACATTGAAGAAGCACAGCGCGCTGATGGACGCATGCAGGTCGATCGGGTCCAGGCCCTTGCGGAACACGCCCTGTTCGCAGCCGCGCGCGTAGATCTCGCGGATGCCGGTGATGGCGGGAATGTTCAGTTCCTTGATCGACGCCGATTGAGCCAGGTATTGACCATGGAGCATGTTCTCGTTCATCACCAGGCGCACGAAGTCCGGATTGCTGGATTGGTAGTCGAAGGTGAAGCCGACCAGCGTGCGTACGGCCTCCGTCGGCGACATGCTTTCGAGGCGCAGGGTGCCTTCGATCTGGCGGATGTCGTGATAGGACTTCTCCAGCGCGGCCAGATACAGCCCCTGCTTGTTCTTGAAATAGTAGTAGATCATCCGCTTGCTGGTGGCTGTCCGGGCCGCGATCTCGTCGATGCGGGCGCCCGCCAGACCATTCCGGGAAAATTCACGGATGGCCACCTCGAGGATGTCCCGGCGGGTGGCTGCTGGATCGTTGCTGCGGCTGCGGGTAGGGGTTTTGGCGGTCATGATGTCGGGTTCGTCGTGGCGGGGTGTGTCGGAGCCTGGGGATCGCCGAACAGGGCCATGCAGGATTGGCGCAGCCAGCGGTTTCCCGGATCCTGGTGGAAGCGGGCGTGCCAGTGCTGCTTCACGCTGAAGGGCGCGATCGGAAAGGGGCAGGCGTGCAGGTGGATGGTCTTGCGGCTGGACAGGGTCTCGCCCGTCTGGCGCGGCACGGTCACGAGGAGGTCGCTTGTTTCGAGCACAGCCGAAAGACCCAGGAAACCGGGCAGCTCGAGCACGACCTCGCGTGTGAGGCGGGCACGCCGGAGGGCGTTTTCCAGCAGCTCGTGGCCTGTTCCGGATGCGATTTCGATGTGCCCCTCCCGCCGATAGTCCGCCAGATCCAGGGCGGCGCGGATGCGGGGGTGGCCGGCCCGGGCGAGACAGACCCAGTCCTGGGTGAACAGGGTCTGCTGATAGAAGCCCGCGCCCAGCCCCGGAATCAGGCCCAGGGCCAGGTCGGCGGCACCGGATTGCAGGCGCTCGGCGAGGGTGCTGTCGATGGGGCCCGCCTTGAGGCCGCAGGCGGTAGCCGTGCGGCGCAAGTGGCCCAGCAGGTGGGGAAGCAGATTGACGTGGCTGGCGTCGCTCATGGCGACGCAGAATCGGCGTTCCGATCGCATCGGATCGAAGTCGGGGGCGGCCCCGCCGATCTGTCGCAGGGCGTCAAGCGTCTCGCGCACCAGGCCGATCAGCGCCTCTGCGCGCGGCGTCGGGCTCATGCCCCCGGAGGTGCGGACGAACAGCGGATCGCCCAACTGTTCCCGCAACTGGGCCAGCCAGATGCTGATGGTGGGTTGGCTGAGGCCCAGCAGCTGCGCCACCGCGGTGACGCTGCCTTGGGCATAGAGGGCGTCGAACAGCCTCAGGAGCTTGGTTTCCGGCAGCCGTTCGAGCAGGGGATCCGGCATAGTATTGAAATAGACAATGTATTGAATTTGGATTATTGCATTTAATTTAGATTGTCTCCTGCCTAGAATGATGGCCATGGACTGTATTGGCACAAGGAGTCGCGTCTCATGAGGATCTGCATACTGGGGGCGGGGGCGCTGGGATGCGCCATCGGTGCGGGTCTGGCCGAGGGCGGCGCCGATGTGACGCTGCTCAACCGCAATACCGCCCACGTCGATGCCATCAATGCCGAGGGTCTGCGGCTGCGCGACCACGGTGGCGAACGCCGGGTGCGCATCAGGGCGGCACTCTCGGCGGCGCGGGTCGGTCCGGTGGATCTGGTCATTGTGCTGGTGAAGTCCTTCCATACGCGCGAAGCGATGGAACAGGCCGGGCCGCTGCTGGCGCCGCGCACGCTGGTGCTGTCCCTGCAAAACGGCCTGGGCCACGAGGACGTCCTGGCCGAATATGTGGGGCGTGGCCGCGTACTGGCCGGCAAGACCTATGTTGGCGGCACGCTGCTGGGCCCGGGCCACATCATCTCGGGTGTGCGGGGCAAGGAAACCGTGATCGGCGAACTCGACGGCCGCGTCACCGACCGTGTGCGCGTGGTCGCCCGCGAGTTCGAGCGCGCCGGCATGCTGATCGAGGTCAGCGACAACATCATGGGCACGATCTGGGACAAGCTGCTGATCAATGTGGCCACCGGGGCAGTCAGCGCCATCACGCGCATGCCCTACGGGCCCTTGTTCGAGATCGGGCCCCTGGAAGCTGTGGGCGTGGCGGCGGTGCGTGAGGCAATGGAAATCGCCCATGCCTGCGGTGTGCGTCTGTCCATCACCGATCCTGTCGAGGCCTGGCGCAAGGCGGGTGCCGGCCTGCCGGCCGATTTCCGCGCCTCGATGCTGCAGAGTCTCGACAAGGGGAGTGTGACCGAGATCGATTACATCAATGGCGCCGTGGTCGAGCGTGGCTTGGGGCTCGGCATCGCGGCACCGGTCAATGCCACCCTGGCCGCCTGCGTGAAGGGACTCGAAGCCATGCTGGGCAAGACCGCGCCGGCATGCCAGCCCGGCGTCGATCATGTCGCCGTGCGGGTGGCGGATATCGGCTGGCACATCCGTTTCTTCCAGGAAGTTTTGGACATGCCGGTGCGCGAGGTCGATGGCTCGCGCGAAGCACCCCGTCAGGTCTGGTTGCAAGGCGGAATCCAGCTCATCGATACGCCCGGCGTAGCCGCCGAAGACGCCCGGACCCGGCCCTGGATCGCTCACGTCGCGATCCGCGTGCGGGATCTGGAAACGGCGCTCGCGAGGGCTGCGGATTGGGCTGTGACCGTCCTGCCGCAGGGGCCGAACTGGTTGCGCACGCCCGACGGCATCGCGCTCGAATTGTTGGATTGTTGAAGGGGATCGCGCTGTGAGAGAACTCTATTTCGACGAGGTCGAGGTCGGCGTGCGAGGCGTCTCGCCCATGCTGACCGTGACCGAGGCCCACATCAACACATTTGCCGATCTGACCGGAGATCACACCCCTGTCCATACCGACGAGGCTTATGCCCGCACGACACCTTTCGGCACGCGCGTGGCCCACGGCCTGCTCGGCCTGTCCCTGACCGACGGCCTCAAGAGCCAGTCCGACCTGCGTTTCGTGCCTGGCATGTCACTGGGATGGACCTGGGATTTCGTTGGCCCGATCAAGATCGACGACATCGTGCAGGTGCGCTTCCACGTGTCCAGCGCCCGGCTGTCGCGCAGCCGGCCGGGCTGGGGCATTTTGGTGCTGCCCTCCGAACTGCGCAATCAGCATGGCGAGGTCGTGCAGCGCGGTGAACACCGGCTCATGATCCCCTGCGGCCCCGATTTCACGCATTGACCAAAAGAGGCTCCACATGACGATGCAAGCACGCCCCCTGGAAGGCATCCGGGTCATCGACTACAGCCATTTCCTGGCCGGCCCCTATCTGTCGCGCTGTCTGGCCGCCCTGGGGGCCGAGGTCATCAAGGTCGAACGTCCCACAGAAGGCGACGCCGGGCGGCATCACCCCTACTTCATCAAAGGCCAGAGCGGCTACTTCCTGCAGCAGAACATGGGCAAGAAGGGGCTGTGCGTGAATCTGAAGGATGCGCGCGGCCAGGAACTGATGCGGAAACTCGTGGCGACCGCGGATGTCTTCGTTGAAAATTATCGTCCGGGCGCCCTGACCCGCCTGGGGCTGGGCTACGAGAATCTGTCGAAGACCAACCCCGGCCTGGTCTATTGCTCGGTGTCCGCGTATGGCCACACCGGCCCGGAATCCCACCGGGCCGGCTTCGGGCTGATCGCCGAGGCCAAGAGCGGCATCATGGCCATGGTCGGCATGCCGGGAGAGGCGCCACCCTTGCTGCGCATTGCATTGGGCGACATGTACACGGGCATCCACGGCGTGGCCGCCATCAACGCCGCGCTGCTGGGGCGCGTGAAATCCGGCCTCGGGCAGCATATCGATCTGTCCCTGTATGACTGCCTAGTCTCCATGCATGAGTACGCGGCGCAATGCTATACCCTGTCGGGCGGGACCGTCGTTCCCAGGCAGACGGGCCACGACCTGCCGGATTCGACGCTCTATGGGGTCTTCACCGCCACGGACGGCTACCTGGTCATCGCGGCGCAGGTGGATGCCGCCTGGAAGCGTCTGGCGCCGCTGGTGGGCGGAGAGGCCTTCGCGGCCGACACCCGTTTCCATTCGGCGGCCGGCCGCAACGAACATCGCCTGGACATCCTTCCGGTGGTGCGGGCGTGGACCGAGGTCCGCACGGTGGCCGAGTGTCTGGCTGCGCTGGACGCCGTCGACGTGCCGTGCGCCAAGGTGCAGGATATCCAGGACGTGCTCAATGATCCGCAGATCCAGGCGCGCGGCATGCTGGTGCGCCAGCATCACCCGATTCTGGGCGACGTGGAGCTGCTGAATACGCCGTTCCGGTTTTCGGGCTGCGACACCACTATCCACGAAGCGGCGCCCCTCATGGGTCAGCACAACCGGTGGATCGCGGAGGAACTGGGTTACGAGTCTGGAGACATCGATGCCATGATGCGGGACGGTGTGCTGTACCAGGAAGCCGCCGTCGCTGGCCGGGAGACCTGAGGCGGTGCGCCCGCGCGGCGGCCATGCCGGAAAGACGAGGGGCGCCGTGAGGCGCCCCTTTCGATGTGCCCGGCTTCCGTCCGGGACGTGGTTCGGATTCAGTCCTACTTCGCCTTTGCGGCGGATACGGCCGCGCGCAGGGCGAGCAGATAGCTGTCCACCCCGAAACCGCAGATCTGGCCCAGCGCGATTTCTGCAAAGACGGACTTGTGGCGGAATTCTTCGCGGGCGTGGATGTTGGACATGTGCAGTTCGACGATGGGCACCGTCAGGATCGCCAGGGCATCGCGCAGGCCATAGCTGTAGTGCGTCCAGGCGCCGGCGTTGATCAGGACGGCGTCCACACCGTCCTGATAGGCCTGGTGGATCCGTTCGCACATCGCGCCTTCGCAGTTGGTCTGATAGCTGTCGATCGTGACGCCCAGCTCCTTGGCCAGGCCGGCCAGTTGCGCGTCGATCTGCTCCAGCGTGATCGTCCCGTATTGTTTGGGGTCGCGCTTGCCGAACATATTGTGGTTGATGCCATGCAACATGAGGATTTTCATACGACGCTTCCTGTCTTGAGTTGTGGTCTGGATCAGAGGGCTGGCGCGGGCCGGGGGGCGGCCCGCGCCGGACGCGATTAAGAAGGATGGCGGACCTTGTCGATTTCCGCGTACATCGACTTGACGGTGTCTTCGCCGACTTCCTGGGTATATTTTTCGACCACCGGTTTGACCATGGCGCGCATCTTGTCCAGATCCGCGGGCGAAAGTTCGGTGACCTGCATGCCGTGCTTCTTCAGAGTGGCCAGGGCCGTGGTGGCGGCATCGCGCGAGACCTGGCGCTGATAGGCCGCCGCTTCGGTGGCGGCATCCTGAATCAGCTTTTGCTCGTCCGGATTGAGTTTATCCCAGAATTTCTTGCTGATGAGCACGGACTGTGGGTTGTAGATGTGACGCGTGATGGCGAGGTTTTTCTGCACTTCGTCGAGCTTGGCGTTCAGGATGACGGTGAAGGGGTTTTCCTGGCCGTCGACGGCGCCTTGCTCCAGTGCGTTGTAGACCTCGGGCCAGGCTAGGGGCGTGGGGTTGGCGCCCAGCGCCTTGAAGACATCCACGTAGATCGGGGACTGGATCACGCGCAATTTGAGGCCCGCGATGTCCTCGGGCTTGGTGATGGGGTGCTTGCCGTTGGTGATGTTGCGAAAGCCCAGGTCGAAGTACGCCAGGCCCACCAGGCCCTTGTCCTGCAGTTTCTGGTGCAGCGCCTGGCCGAAGGGGCCGGTGATCAGCGCGTCGACTTCCTTGTCGTTGTTGAACAGGAAGGGGAAGTCGAAGGCTGCGAAGTCCTTGATCTGCGCCTGCAGAATGCCGGAATTCAGCACGGTCATCTCGATCGTGCCACCCTGCAGGGACGACACGGTTTCCAGATCGCCGCCCAGCACGCCGCCCGGGAACAGGCGGACGCGGATCTTGTTGCCGGACTTCTGGGCCACCAGGTCGGCGAACTTCTGCATGCCCATGACCTGCGGGTGGCCCTTATTGTTCTGTGAGGCGAACTTGATGGAATGCTCGCGGATGTCGGCCGCGTGAGCGGGCGCCAGCGACGAGAGGCCCAGGGCCACGAGGGTGGATAGTACGAGACGGCGTTTCATGGTTTTCTCCTTTGGAGGTGAGCTAGTAGAGCCATTTGGCGGGTACCAGGACCAGGTCGGGAAACAGGATCAGCAGAGCCAGGATGGCAAGCTGGGCGAGCAGAAAGGGGAAGGCGCCGCGCACCGTGTCGTCCATGCTCAGGCGGCCGACGCCGGCCACGGTGTTTAGCACGGTTCCGACCGGTGGCGTAATGAGGCCGATGGCGGTATTGATGATGAACATGACGCCGAAATACACCGGGTCGATGCCGGCTGCCTTGATGGCCGGCATCAGGATGGGGGTCAGGATGAGGATGGTCGGCGTCATGTCCATGGACGTGCCGACCAGGACGATCAGGGCCATGGTGACGAGCATCAGCAGGAATGGCTGGTCGATCAGCGGCTCGAGCAGGTCAATGACCATGTCCGGAAGACCGGCGACGGTGATCAGCCAGGCGCTGACCATGGCGGCCGCCACGAGCAGCATGATGATCGCGGACACCTTCGCCGAGTTGAAGAAGACCTGATAGAGACTGCTCAACGTCATTTCACGGTAGATGACCGTCGAGACGAACAGCGCGTACACCGCGGCCACCACAGCGGCCTCGGTGGGAGTGAAGACCCCGAAGCGCAGCCCCACGACGATGATCACCGGCATGCCCAGCGCCCAGATGCTTTCGCGCGCGGCCCGCAGGATGTCTTGACGGTTCTTGCGGGGCAGTGGCTTGACGTCTTCCTTGCGGACGACGTAAGCCCAGGTCATCCAGAGCGCCGTGCCCATCATCAGGCCGGGGAAGATGCCGGCCAGGAACAGCTTGGAAATCGAGACGTTGGCCGCGACGCCGAAAATGATCAGTCCGATGCTGGGTGGAATCACCGGGGCGATGATGCCGGCCGAGGCGATCAGTCCGGCCGAGCGCCGGCGGTCGTGGCCCGCCGCCGTCATCATGGGCAGCAGCAGGGCCGTCATCGCCGCGGCATCGGCGACGGCCGACCCGGACAGTGCCGCCATCACGCAGGCGGTGATGATGGTGACGTAGCCCAGGCCACCCTTGACGTGGCCCACCAGGGCCAGCGCGAAGTCGACGATGCGCCGGGATAGGCCGCCCACGGTCATGATCTCGCCGGCCAGCATGAAGAAGGGTACTGCCAGCAGGGGAAAACTGTTAGCGCCGTTGATCAGGTTCTGCGCCAGGATCTGCGGATCGAACATGTCCAGCTGCCACATCAGGGCGGTGCCGGAGATGAGCAGCGCGAAGGCGATGGGAATGCCGATCGCCATGGCGCCCAGGAGGGCTCCCAGGAAGGTCGTCAGGATCATGCGTCTTCTCCGGTGCCGTCCACGAAGCGGTCCACGGTTTCCATGGATCCGGTGGCGATTCTGTACAGGTCGCCCAGCAGGATCAGCGCGCCCGCGGCGCTGAAGACGACCCCGCTGGCGTAGAACCAGGCCATTGACATGCCCGTGATGGGGGCTGCCACGGACAGATTGATCTGCGTCTGGGTCAGGGCGCCCGAGAACACCAGCCAGCAGATGTACAGCATCGCCAGGCGCCCGGCGAACAGGCTGAGGCGGCGGATCGAGGGCGGGAAGCGGCGGACGATGAAATTCGAGCCCAGGTGGCCGTTCTCGTGCATGGCGATGATGCTGCCCAGGAACGTGACCCAGATGAACAGCGAGCGGGAGACTTCCTCCGACAGGATGATTCCCGAGTTGAAGCCGTAGCGCAGGACGACGTTGCCGAAGACCAGGGCGACCATGACCACCATCATGGCGACCAGTAGCAAGCCCAGGAACTTCGTGAATGGATCGAGGAGATTATTCATGATGTGTTCGTTTTGTCATGAGTAGGGGATTCATCCGCCCAGTGAGGCCTGGGCCCGTTGCCGCAGCACGTCGGCCACGTGCGCCGTCATGCGCCGCGCATCCGCCGTCAGGCCGCCCGTATACAGTTCGAAGGCCCGGGCCGCCTGGTGCACGACCATGCCCAATCCGTCGATCGTGTGGCAGCCCTTTTCGCGCGCGATGTGCAGCAATTCCGTCTCCAGCGGGAAATAAATGATTTCGGAGAACCAGTGGCGCGTTTCCAGCAGTGCCGGCGGGATCGGTGTGCCGGGATGCTTGCGCATGCCCACCGGCGTCGCGTTGATCAGACCGTCGGCCTGGCGCATGGCCTGAGCGGCGTCGGTGCCGACCTGGATCGGGATGCCGGGGAAGCGCGTCCGCAGCGACCGGACCAGGTGTTCGGCGCGTTCGGCCGCCTGATCGAACAGTATCAGGCTGCGGGCGCCGAGGCGAAGAATGGCGTCGGCCACCGCGGCGCCGGCCCCGCCCGCGCCCAGCTGAACCACGTGACCCGGTTCACGGGTACCCAGCTTTTCGCGCAGGCTTTGCGAGAACCCGTAGTGGTCGGTGTTGTGGCCGATGCGCAGGCCGTTGCGCAGGACGACGGTGTTGACTGCGCCGAGGACGCGCGCCTCGTCGGACAGTTCGTCCAGATGAGGGATTACGGCCTGTTTGCAGGGGTGGGTGATGTTCAGGCCAGCGAAGCCGAAACGTTCGGCGGCGGTAAGCAGTTCAGGCAGGTGTTCGGCGGTCAGGCCGAGCTCGTCCAGATCGATCCGCTGGTAGATGCAGAGGATGCCGTGCTGGGCGGCCTCGTTCTCATAGAGCGTCGGGCTGAGGGATTCGCCAATGCCCTCGCCGATCAGGCCAAGCAGCAAAGCGGGAGTTTCGGATTTGGGGCGCATGCGGGGTCATTCCGTGTGTTATGTACCGTTTAGTACATATTAGGTATGAATAGAATAGAATCCTGTTTCATGTGACGTCAAACAAAATTCCCTAGGGACTTACCCGAGCTTGTGATATTCTGCGTAATAGAATACGATTCTGTCAGAAAGAACCATAGTTGATGGCTGACCGACCATGACTCAAAAACTCAAGATCGCCGTGCTGGGCGCTGGTCTTATCGGGCGTCAGCATATCCGGCGCCTTCAGTCCAGTGCCTCGTGCGCCCTTTCCGCAGTGGTTGATCCCGCCCCAGCCGCTCAGGCAGTGGCCGCCGATGCGGGCGTCCCTTGTTTTAAGAGTCTGACGCAGTTGTTCGAGACGGCCCGACCGGACGGCGTCATCATCGGCACGCCCAATGCCATGCACGTTGATCAGGCGCTGGAATGCCTGGCCGCCGGGATCCCCGCGCTCATCGAAAAGCCCGTGGCCCACATCCTGGAAGACGGCGAACGGCTCCTCCACGCCGTCGAGCGGTCCGCTGTCCCGTTCCTGGTCGGTCATCACCGGGCGCATAGCCCCATCATGGCGCTGGCGCGCGGTGTCGTGCGCGAAGGCCGCCTGGGCAAGGTGGTGGCCGTCATGGGCAGCGCCATGTTCTGCAAGCCAGATAAATACTTCACCGAGGCGCCCTGGCGAACCCAGCCGGGCGGTGGCCCGGTTCTGCTGAATATGATCCATGAAATCGACAATCTGCGCGCCCTGTGCGGCGAGATCGTCGAGGTCCAGGCCATAGCCTCGAATGCCGCTCGCGGCTTCCCGGTCGAGGACACCGTCGCGCTCGGCCTGCGATTCCAGGGCGGCGCGCTGGGAACCTTCCTGTTGTCCGATACCGCTGCGTCACCGCGCAGCTGGGAACAGACCTCCCAGGAAAACGAGGCCTACAGCACGTATCCCGACGAGGATTGCTACGTGCTGGCGGGTACGGTCGGGTCCCTGTCCATCCCGACCATGCGTCTGCGGTTCTATGAAAACGATGCGGACCGTTCCTGGTGGAAGCCGTTCCGCACGCAGGTCCTGGAACTGCGGCGGGCCGATCCTCTGGCCCGCCAGATCGAGCATTTCGCCGCCGTGATCCGGGGCCGGGTCCGGCCGCTGGTCGGCGTGCGCGACGGGGTGCAGAACCTGCGCGTCGTCGAAGCTATTCGCCAGGCCTCCGCCAGCGGCCGGTCCGTCAGCATTCCGCTGCCCGTCTGAGATTCCCGACCTTTTGATCCAAAGAGTAGATACCATCATGTCTCTTCCCCATTACGATCACTTCATCAACGGCGCCTATGCGCCCCCGGCCCGCGGCGACTATTTCGATACCGACAATCCCTACACCGGCCAGGCCTGGGCCCGTATCGCCCGGGGCGATGCCCAGGACGTGAATGCCGCCGTGCTGGCGGCGAAGACGGCCTTCGAAGGCCCCTGGGGCGGGCTGACCGCGACGCGGCGCGGCCAGTTGCTGCGCCGCCTGGCCGATCTCATCATCGAGCAGGCGCCGCGCCTGGCGGAAGTCGAGCAGCGCGACAACGGCAAGCTGTCGTCCGAGGTCGTGGCGCAGGTGCGCTACATGGGGGATTATTTCCACTATTACGCGGGCTTGGCAGACAAGGTTGAAAGCAAGGTCATCCCTACGGACAAACAGGGTGTGTTCACCTACACCCGCTACGAGGCCAAGGGCGTGGTGGCAATCATCACCCCCTGGAATTCACCTCTGACGCTGACCAGCTGGAAGCTTGCTCCGGCCCTGGCCGCCGGTTGCACCGCCGTGATCAAGCCTTCCGAATTCACGTCGGCTTCGATGCTGGAATTCGCCGCGTTGTTTGAAAAGGCCGGTTTTCCGCCGGGGGTGGTCAATGTCGTGACCGGCTTCGGTCCCGAGGTCGGGGAACCGCTGGTTGCGCATCCCGACGTGGCCCACGTCGGATTCACCGGCGGTGAACTGGCCGGCAAGCGCATCTATGAAGCGGCGGCGCGCCATCTGAAAACCGTCACGCTGGAACTGGGAGGCAAATCGCCCAACATCATTTTCGACGACGCGGATCTGGATCAGGCAGTCAAGGGCGTGGTGTCCGGTGTCTTCGCCGCTTCCGGCCAGAGTTGCCAGGCGGGCTCGCGCGTGCTGGTACAGGAAAATATCCACGACGAACTGGTGCGACGGCTGGTCGATTTCGTCAGCCAGGCCAAGTTGGGCGATCCGACCTTGCCGGATACGCAGATCGGCCCGATCGCGACCCGGCCTCAGTTCGAGAAGATCCTCGATTACATCCAGATCGCGCGCGACGAGGGCGCCCGCTGCGTGATGGGCGGCAAGGCCCGTGGCGATCTGGGGGCTGGTCAGTTTGTCGAGCCCACGATTTTCACGGGCGTGAACAATCGCATGCGGATCGCCCAGGAAGAGGTTTTCGGTCCTGTGGTGTGCATCATTCCTTTCAAGGACGAGGACGACGCCATCCGCATCGGCAACGACATTCTGTATGGCCTGGCCGGCGCTGTCTGGACGCGCAGCTTGCATAGAGCGATGTATGTGACCGAACGCCTGAAAGCCGGGACGGTCTGGGTGAACAACTATCGCGCCACCAGTTTCACGACGCCATTTGGTGGCTATAAACGTTCGGGCATCGGGCGCGAGTCGGGTTCGGACGCCATCCACGAATACCTGAACACCAAGAGCGTCTGGATCTCCACGGATTTGGACGTTCCCAATCCGTTCATCCGGCGCTAAGTCCGGCGGATCGGCAGGCGGCGGCGCAGTATCTGCTGGTGCACCCAGGCCATCGATCGCGCCCCCAGCGCGGCCACAGCCCGCGCCGGAAGCTGGCGGTAGTCCTCGTTGGCAACCTGCAGACTGTAGTCCCCGTCGTAATCCATCCGGTCCAGATGCCGCACGAACGCCGCGACCTGGTCGGAGAATACGCCGCTGCCGGGAAACACCGGCATTGGGTCGGTGTCGTGACGCCGGAGTTCTTGGAAGGCCGGCGAGCTGAAATCCGCCAGTTGAACCAGCATGATCTTGTCCGGCGCGATTTCATCCAAAGAATCCAGCGAGTGGCCGCTGGCGATGAAATTGAAGGCATCGAGCACCAGCCCCAGATTGGCATGGCGGGCGCGGATGACCAGATCCCATGCGCCCTGGTCATCCGAGATGCCGCCGCCCCACGGGATGGCCTTGAAGCCGATGCGCACCCCGGTCGGTACCGCCAGGTTTGCGAGCTTGCGCAGGTCGTGTACGGCCTGCTGGCGGGCATCCTGTTCGTGCGAAATATCGGCGCGGGCGGAAACGACCAGCAACGGCGCCCCGACGTCGATACAGACGTCCAGCAGGGCCTTGGCGATATCCAGTTTGTATTCGTGCGCCGGTCCGCTCATGCCCTCGTAGTTGCTCATCAGCTGCAGCCCTGTGACTTCCAGCCGGCTGTCGCGCACCAGGCGAAGCGCTGCTTCGTAGCCCCGGGGGTGATCGGCCAGATCCCGGGCCCACAGCATTACCTGGGAAAACCCGGCGGCCTCAGCGGCCGCCAGGCGTTCTTCCAGGGGGCCCGCCATGCAGGCCAGATCGATGCTGAAGCGTTCCCGGTTCAAGGCGCCGCCTCAGCGCCATCCTGGCGGGGGGCCACGTGGCGCACCAGTTCGAATGTCACGTCATAAGACATGGCGGCCGTGATGGCGCCGTGGGCATCCGTGTGGATGAAGGCATTGTCCTGGAAGGGGACACCCCGCGCGGCGAGGGCGCGCACGGCTTCAAGGACGTCCGGCGCGCCGAAGGCCAGCCTGGCGAACTGCTCATACCATTCAGTGTCGTACAGAGCGTCGCCCATCGGTTCGACCAATTGCAGGTAGAAACCGCCGCAGGGGCTGGCCAGAATGGTGCCGTGCGGAAGAATGCCGAAATGGGTTGCTGTGGGCAGTGCCTTGAAACCGAATAGCTGGCCATAGAAGTCGATCCATTCGGCGCTGCGCCCGAGGCCGACGTATTGCACCAGACCGAAGAAATGCAGGCCGGGGATGATGGGGGCCACCTGACGCTGGGCGCCCAGGTAAACGAAATCGACGTCGTAGATGGGAAACAGCCGGCGGTGATCGACCAGATAAACGATCGTGTCCCCGACGCCGTGGATGCCGGGGATGTTCAATTCCATTGCGCCCGCCCGGGTGGGAATGGGCCATGCGCCCCATTGAAGGCAGCGGTCGTAGGCCCGGCTGGCGTCATCGACCCGCAGGGCCAGGGCGCTGATCTGATGGTCTTCATCGTCCCGAGACATGCCGCTCAGGGTGGTCGGGTCGGCGTTGACGATGATGTTCATGTCGCCCTGCCGGTACAGGAACACCTGGCGAGAACAATGCCGGGCTAGCAGCTGGAATCCGATCCGGGTCAGCACGGCCCCCAGTTCCTCGGGGCGGCTGGAGGCGAACTCCACGAATTCGATCCCACGGATTGCCAGCGGATTGGCCTCGGTGTCGGGGGCCTGGGAGGTCATGCCGCGGGTCCCGCGCCGTCATCGGGCCAGCGGCCGCCCAAGGCCTGGGTCAGGTCGGCGGCGTGGTGTTTCAGGATGGGGATGATCTGGGCGACCTTTTCGTCGCTGAAGCGGTATTTCGGACCGGAGGTGGACACGACGCCGGCGAGTTTCTGGCCGATGCCGAACACCGGACAGGCGACGGCGCCGATCTCGGGATCGCGTTCGCCCAGGGAAATCGAATAAAGAGACTGTCGGATCCGGTCGTATTTCTCGCCGGTCTCGCCAGCGAATGCGCGCATGACGTGACCCGAGGCGCCTACCCCCAGCGGCAGTGCGTCCCCCTCGTGGACGGAGTCCCGTACGGAGCGCGGCGCATCGACCCGGTGCAGACAGATCCGGGCGTTGTTGTCCTGAATGAAGAAAGACGCGCCTTCCTGGAGTTCGTCCACGATCTTGCGTAGCACCGGCACGACGATGTCCGCGCTGCGGAAATGCCGCTGATAGAGCGACCCCAGATACAGGGGTTTGGGGCCGAGCCGGTAGGTGCCGTCTTCCAGGCGGCGCAGATAGCCGAACTTTTCCAGGGATTCCGCCAGCCGCAGTGTCGTGCTTTTGTAGAATCCCGAGCGTTTCGAGATATCGGTCAGGGTCAGGCTTTCCCCCCCTTCCATGAATACATCCAGTATGGTCAGTGCGCGATCCACTGCAGCAACGCCTTCACGGGTCATGGCCAGTCGCCCTCTTGAGGTTCGGATTCGAAGGGTATCGAGAAAGAAACTATGATAACCGAATGCGGTTCTATTTTCGCTGTCCCGAAAGGGAAATTAGCTGGCCCCTTGCTTTCACCGCTGCCCGCTGATTGGGCCTGAATGCGGGGCCTCTTGCCCATGAAAAGCTGCCTATGCTACACTCAAGAGCTTACCGGATAAAAGCGGTGGGTCACAGTATGCGCTGTTGATTCATCGCGGGTAAGTCATCGGGCGGCAAGTCATCGAACCCCAAGCTGCCCGATATTTCGTGCAAGACCCGCTCTTTTACGTCACTCGTTTCAGGCGGATTTTGTACATGTCACCTGAACACCGACGTAAACGTACGCAAGTACAAAGGATGCGTAAAGGTCATGCCTACCATTGCTCAACTGCTGCGCAAACCGCGCCAAGTCAGTCGCGAGAACAGCAAGAGCCCGGCGCTGGAAAACTGCCCCCAGCGCCGCGGCGTTTGCACCCGTGTGTACACCACCACCCCGAAAAAGCCGAACTCCGCACTGCGTAAGGTCGCCAAGGTGCGCCTGACCAACGGTTTCGAGATCATCTCGTATATCGGCGGCGAAGGCCACAACCTCCAGGAACACTCAGTGGTTCTGGTGCGTGGCGGCCGTGTGAAGGACTTGCCGGGTGTGCGCTATCACATCGTTCGCGGTTCCCTCGACCTGCAAGGCGTCAAGGACCGCAAGCAATCCCGTTCGAAATACGGTGCCAAGCGTCCGAAGAAGTAATCGACCGCTTTGTCGCAGTACCCCCTCGATCGCTCGTCGATCGGAAACGTGCAGCCAAAGTCGTCCGGCTTTGGCAGGTAAGTGGCTCTCCTGATCGGAGGCCGAGGTCGCCCAGGCGGCCCAACTGAATCGTCACAAGGAATTCAAAATGCCTCGTCGTCGCGAAGTACCGAAACGCGAAATTCTCCCTGATCCCAAGTTCGGCAGTGTCGAGCTGGCCAAATTCATGAACGTCGTCATGCTGTCCGGCAAGAAAGCCGTGGCGGAACGCATCGTGTACGGCGCTTTGGGCCAGATCCAGGCCAAAACGGGCAAGGAGCCCATCGAAGTCTTCAACGCCGCCATCAACAACATCAAGCCCGTGGTCGAGGTCAAGTCCCGCCGCGTGGGTGGTGCCAACTATCAGGTGCCGGTCGAAGTGCGCCCCGTGCGCCGCCTGGCCCTGGCCATGCGCTGGTTGCGTGAAGCCGCCAAGAAACGTGGCGAAAAATCGATGGACCTGCGCCTGGCAGGCGAGCTCATGGACGCAGCCGAAGGCCGCGGCGGCGCCATGAAAAAGCGTGAAGACACCCACAAGATGGCGGAAGCCAACAAGGCATTCAGCCACTTCCGCTGGTAATCCGGCCGGCTATTCATTAGGACTCACAAAATGTCCCGCAAAACCCCTATCCAGCGCTATCGCAACATTGGTATTTCCGCGCACATCGATGCCGGCAAGACCACCACGACCGAGCGCATCCTGTTCTACACCGGTGTCAGCCACAAGATCGGCGAGGTCCATGAGGGCGCGGCCACCATGGACTGGATGGAACAGGAACAGGAACGCGGCATCACCATCACGTCGGCTGCCACGACGGCATTCTGGCGCGGGATGGAACACCAGTACGACGAGCACCGCATCAACATCATCGACACCCCGGGACACGTGGACTTCACCATCGAAGTCGAACGTTCCATGCGCGTGCTCGATGGCGCCTGCATGGTGTATTGCGCTGTGGGTGGCGTGCAGCCGCAGTCGGAAACCGTATGGCGCCAGGCCAACAAGTACGGCGTACCCCGCCTGGCCTTCGTCAACAAGATGGACCGCACCGGCGCGAACTTCTTCAAGGTCTATGACCAGATGAAGCTGCGCCTGAAGGCCAATCCCGTGCCCATCGTCATCCCGATCGGCGCGGAAGACACCTTCAAGGGCGTCGTGGACCTGACCAAGATGAAGGCCATCATCTGGGACGAGGCTTCCCAGGGCATGAAGTTCGAATACCACGAAATCCCGGCCGAACTGCAAGCCGATGCCGATAAGTGGCACGAAAATCTGATGGAAGCCGCCGCCGAGGCCAACGAGGAACTGATGAACAAGTACCTCGAGACTGGCTCGCTGACCGAACAGGAAATCGACAAGGGCATCCGCCTGCGCACGATCGCCTGCGAGATCCAGCCGATGCTGTGCGGCACCGCCTTCAAGAACAAGGGCGTGCAACGCATGCTGGACGCGGTCATCGACTACCTGCCGTCGCCGGTGGACATTCCCCCGGTGCATGGCACGGATGACGAAGGCAACGAGATCATCCGCAAGGCCGATGACAGCGAGAAGCTGTCGGCGCTGGCGTTCAAGCTGATGACCGATCCGTTCGTCGGCCAACTGACCTTCATCCGCGTGTATTCCGGCGTGCTGAAGTCCGGCGAGACCGTCTACAACCCGATCAAGGGCAAGAAGGAACGCATCGGCCGTATTCTGCAGATGCACGCCAACAACCGCTCCGAAATCAAGGAAGTGGTTGCGGGCGACATCGCCGCCGTCGTGGGCCTGAAGGAAGTCACCACAGGTGAAACCCTGTGCGATGTGGGCGATCACATTCTGCTGGAAAAGATGGAATTCCCCGAGCCCGTGATTTCGCAGGCCGTGGAGCCCAAGTCCAAGGCTGACCAGGAAAAGATGGGCATCGCCCTGTCGCGCCTGGCCGCTGAAGACCCGTCGTTCCGCGTGCGCAGCGACGAAGAATCCGGCCAGACCATCATCGCCGGGATGGGCGAACTGCACCTGGAAGTGCTGGTGGATCGCATGAAGCGCGAATTCGGCGTCGAAGCCAACGTCGGCAAGCCCCAAGTGGCCTACCGCGAGACCATCCGCAAGGTTTGCGAGGAAGTCGAAGGCAAGTTCGTCAAGCAGTCCGGCGGTCGCGGCCAGTATGGTCACGTCGTGCTCAAGCTCGAACCGTTGCAACCGGGCGGCGGCTACGAATTCGTCGATGCCATCAAGGGCGGCGTGGTGCCGCGCGAGTTCATCCCCGCGGTGAACAAAGGTATCGAGGAAACCCTGCCGGCCGGTGTGGTCGCGGGCTATCCAGTCGTGGACGTCAAGGTCACGCTGTTCTTCGGTTCGTACCACGATGTGGACTCGAATGAAAACGCGTTCCGCATGGCTGCTTCCATGGCGTTCAAGGACGGCATGCGCAAGGCCAGCCCGGTGCTGCTCGAACCCATGATGCACGTGGAAGTCGAAACACCGGAAGACTACGCCGGAACGGTGATGGGCGATCTGTCGTCCCGCCGTGGCATGGTGCAGGGTATGGACGACCTCCCGGGCGGTGGCAAGGTCATCAAGGCTGAGGTTCCTCTGGCCGAGATGTTCGGGTATGCGACCAGCCTGCGTTCGCAGACCCAGGGTCGCGCCACCTACACGATGGAATTCAAGCAGTACGCCGAGGCCCCGCGCAACGTGGCCGAAGAAGTCATCGCCGCACGCGGCAAGTAATCAGTACGGTCCGGCCGGAAGGCCGGACCACTCCCTCTTTATTTCCTAGGAAATTACAGGAATCATCATGGCAAAAGGCAAGTTTGAACGGACCAAACCGCACGTGAACGTGGGGACGATCGGGCACGTTGACCACGGCAAGACGACGCTGACGGCGGCGATCACGACGGTGCTGGCCAAGGCATCGGGCGGCGAAGCGAAGGGCTACGACCAGATCGACAACGCGCCCGAGGAAAAGGCGCGCGGCATCACGATCAACACCTCGCACGTGGAATACGAGACGGCCAACCGTCACTATGCGCACGTTGACTGCCCGGGCCACGCCGACTATGTGAAGAACATGATCACGGGCGCGGCGCAGATGGACGGCGCGATCCTGGTGGTGTCGGCCGCTGACGGCCCGATGCCCCAGACGCGCGAACACATCCTGCTGGCGCGCCAGGTGGGTGTGCCTTACATCATCGTGTTCCTGAACAAGTGCGACATGGTCGACGACGAGGAACTGCTCGAGCTGGTCGAGATGGAAGTGCGTGAACTGCTGTCGAAGTACGACTTCCCGGGCGACGACACGCCGATCATCAAGGGCTCGGCCAAGCTGGCGCTCGAAGGCGACGAAGGTCCGCTGGGTGCGCAGGCGATCATGCAGCTGGCGCAGGCGCTGGACACGTACATCCCGACGCCCGAGCGCGCCGTGGACGGCACGTTCCTGATGCCCGTCGAGGACGTGTTCTCGATCTCGGGTCGCGGCACGGTGGTGACGGGTCGTATCGAGCGCGGCGTGGTGAAGGTCGGCGAGGAAATCGAAATCGTCGGGATCCACGACACGGTCAAGACGACGTGCACGGGCGTGGAGATGTTCCGCAAGCTGCTCGACCAAGGTCAGGCGGGCGATAACGTGGGCATTTTGCTGCGCGGCACCAAGCGCGAGGAAGTCGAGCGCGGCCAGGTGCTGGCCAAGCCCGGCTCGATCCATCCGCACACGAACTTCACGGCCGAGGTCTACATTCTGTCCAAGGAAGAGGGCGGTCGTCACACGCCGTTCTTCAAGGGCTATCGTCCGCAGTTCTACTTCCGCACGACCGACGTGACGGGCACCATCGAGCTGCCGGCCGACAAGGAAATGGTGCTGCCGGGTGACAACGTCTCGATGACGGTGAACCTGATTGCTCCGATCGCCATGGAAGAAGGTCTGCGCTTCGCCATCCGCGAAGGCGGCCGTACCGTGGGCGCCGGCGTCGTCGCCAAAATCATCAAGTAATTGCTGATGCGCGGGGGCGCGAGCCCCCGCCGAGATTCGTTCTTTAGGGATACCCATGAAAAGCCAGAAAATCCGCATCCGCCTCAAGGCGTTCGACTACAAGCTGATCGATCAGTCCGCTGCCGAGATCGTCGATACGGCAAAGCGCACGGGCGCCGTGGTTCGTGGCCCGGTGCCGCTGCCTACCCGTATCCGTCGCTATGACGTGCTGCGTTCGCCGCACGTCAACAAGACCTCTCGCGATCAGTTCGAAATGCGCACTCATCAGCGCCTGATGGACATCGTCGATCCCACCGACAAGACCGTGGACGCTCTGATGCGTCTGGATCTGCCGGCTGGCGTGGACGTCGAGATCGCATTGCAGTAATCCGGCTGGCACCCCTGACGGGGTGTCTTGCCTGAAAGCCGTCCTGTCCTTCTAGGCAGGGCGGCTTTTTCATGCTAGAATGCAAAGCTTCGCCATTTGTATCTTCAGATGGCGAATGGCCGTCTATGCAGTTGTGTGGCGGCCAACCCGCGTGATACGCGGTACCCGAGCCCCGGCCAATCGCAGTCGGGAATGAAAACTGAGGGTTTCAATACCCCGGAGAAAACAATGTCGAATTCGACACCTACGCCCGCGGCCTGGCGCCTCGGGCTCGTGGGACGCAAGGTCGGCATGACCCGCATCTTTACCGAGGAAGGTGAATCCATCCCGGTCACGGTGCTGGACGTGTCCAACAACCGCGTCGCCCAGGTCAAGACGCCTGAAATCGACGGCTATGCGGCAGTGCAGCTTGCCTATGGCGAGCGTCGCGCTTCGCGTGTGACCAAGGCTCAGGCCGGTCATTTCGCCAAAGCCGGCGTCGAAGCCGGCTCCGCCCTGAAGGAATTCCGTCTGGATCCCGTACGCGCAGCCGAATTTACGGCCGGCGCCGTCGTGGCCGTGGAATCCGTATTCGAGGTCGGCCAGCAGGTCGACGTCACGGGCAGCACCATCGGCAAGGGCTTTGCGGGCACGATCAAGCGCCACCACTTCGGTTCGCAGCGCGCCTCGCACGGCAACTCGCGGTCCCACCGTGTTCCCGGCTCCATCGGCCAGGCACAGGATCCGGGCCGTATCTTCCCCGGCAAGCGCATGTCCGGCCATCTGGGTGACGTCACCCGTACCGTCCAGAACCTGGACGTGGTGCGCGTGGACGCCGAACGTGGTCTGCTGCTGGTCAAGGGCGCCGTCCCCGGCCACAAGAACGCCGACATCGTCGTGCTTCCCGCCATCAAGGCGACGCCCAAGAAAGGAGCCTAATCATGGAACTCAAGCTCCTGAATGATCAGGGTCAGTCCACGGCCACCGTTGCCGCCACCGACGATATCTTCGGTCGCGAATTCAACGAAGCGCTGGTGCACCAGATCGTTGTCGCCTACCAGGCCAACGCTCGCATGGGCAACCGCGCACAAAAGAATCGCGAATCCGTCAAGCACTCCACCAAGAAGCCGTGGCGCCAGAAGGGCACCGGCCGTGCCCGTTCCGGGATGACTTCCTCGCCGATCTGGCGTGGGGGTGGTCGTGCGTTCCCGAACTCGCCCGACGAGAACTTCAGCCACAAGGTCAACAAGAAGATGTATCGCGCCGGTCTGCGCGCCATCTTCTCGCAGCTGGTCCGCGAAGACCGTCTGGCCGTGGTGGAAAGCTTCTCCCTCGAGGCCCCGAAGACCAAGCTGGCCCAGGCCAAGCTGAAGGATCTGGGGATTGCCGAGTCCGTCCTGATCATCACCGATGCCCTGGACGAGAACGTCTATCTCGCAACGCGCAATCTGCCGAATGTGGCGGTCATTGAAACGCGTTACGCCGATCCGCTGTCGCTGGTCCACTACAAGAAAGTGCTGATCACCAAGTCGGCGGTCGCCCAACTCGAGGAGTTGCTGGGATGAATGCCGAACGTCTGATGCAAATCATTCTGGCGCCCGTGGTCACCGAAAAGGCCACGATGATCGCCGAAAAGAACAACCAGGTCGCTTTCCGTGTCGTCGCCGACGCCACCAAGCCCGAGATCAAGGCCGCCGTCGAGCTGCTGTTCAAGGTCGAGGTCGAGTCCGTCCAGGTGACGAACCGCAAGGGCAAGCAAAAGCGCTTCGGCCGTTTCATGGGCCGTCGCAATAACGAGCGCAAGGCCTTTGTCTCGCTGAAGGCTGGGCAGGAAATCGACTTTACGGAGGTGAACTAAGATGCCGCTGGTTAAAGTCAAACCCACGTCCGCCGGCCGTCGGGGCATGATCAAAGTCGTGCACCCCGAACTGCACAAAGGTCCTGGCTACGCGCCCCTGCTCGAGCAGCAGTCGCGCGGCTCGGGCCGTAACAACAACGGCCATATCACCGTCCGCCACCGTGGCGGCGGTCACAAGCAGCACTACCGCGTCGTCGATTTCCGTCGCAACAAGGACGGCATCGTCGCCAAGGTCGAGCGTCTGGAATATGACCCGAACCGCACGGCGCACATCGCCCTGCTGTGCTATGCCGATGGCGAGCGTCGCTACATCATCGCGCCGCGCGGCCTGGAAGTCGGTGCCACCGTCGTCTCCGGTTCCGATGCCCCGATCCGCTCCGGCAACACGCTGCCGATCCGTGCGATCCCCGTCGGTGCCACGATCCACTGCATCGAGATGCAGCCGGGCAAGGGTGCCCAGCTGGCCCGCTCGGCCGGCGCTTCCGCCGTGCTGCTGGCCCGCGAAGGTGTCTACGCGCAGGTTCGTCTGCGCTCCGGCGAAGTCCGCCGCGTGCACATCGACTGCCGCGCCACCATCGGTGAAGTCGGCAACGGTGACCACAGCCTGCGCCAGATCGGCAAGGCCGGTGCCGTGCGCTGGCGCGGTATCCGCCCGACGGTTCGTGGCGTTGCCATGAACCCGGTGGATCACCCGCACGGTGGTGGTGAAGGCCGCACCGGCGAAGGCCGCGTACCCGTCAGCCCGTGGGGGACTCCCACCAAGGGCTATCGGACCCGTCGTAACAAGCGCACGGACAATATGATTGTCTCGCGCCGCAAGCGCAAATAAGGGGCGAGCACTATGTCACGTTCTGTCAAGAAAGGCCCGTTCGTCGACGCGCATCTGATCAAGAAGGTCGATGCCGCCGTCGGGGGCAAAGAAAAGAAGCCGATCAAGACCTGGTCGCGTCGTTCCACCATCCTGCCCGAATTCATCGGGTTGACGATTGCCGTGCACAACGGCCGCCAGCACGTTCCCGTGTACATCAACGAGAACATGGTCGGCCACAAGCTCGGTGAATTTGCGCTGACGCGTACCTTCAAGGGTCACGCGGCGGACAAAAAGGCCAAGAGGTAAGCCATGGAAACCACCGCAGTCATTCGCGGCGTCCATATTTCTGCGCAGAAGACCCGCCTGGTGGCGGATCTGATCCGCGGGAAGTCCGTGGCGCACGCACTCAACACCCTGACGTTCAGCCCCAAAAAGGCTGCCGGCATCCTGAAAAAGGCGCTCGAATCGGCCATCGCCAATGCCGAGCACAACGACGGGGCCGATATCGACGAACTGAAGGTCACCACGATCTATGTCGACAAGGCACAGTCGATGAAGCGTTTCTCGGCTCGCGCCAAGGGCCGCGGCAACCGCATCGAAAAGCAGACCTGCCACATCGTGGTCAAGGTCGGGGCCTAAGGAGTCGCAATGGGACAGAAAATTCACCCAATCGGGTTCCGCCTGGCGGTCAACCACAACTGGACTTCCCGCTGGTACGCCAACGACAAGATCTACGGCAGCATGCTGGCCGAAGACATCCGTGTGCGCGAATACCTGAAGAAGAAACTGAAATCGGCTTCCGTCGGTCGCGTCATCATCGAGCGTCCCGCCAAGAACGCCCGCATCACCGTCTACTCGGCCCGTCCGGGTGTGGTGATCGGTCGCCGCGGCGAAGACATCGAAACGCTGAAGGCTGATCTGCAGCGCCTGATGGGCGTGCCCGTGCACGTCAACATCGAGGAAATCCGCAAGCCGGAAACCGACGCTCAGCTGATCGCCGACTCGATCGCCCAGCAGCTCGAAAAGCGCATCATGTTCCGCCGCGCCATGAAGCGCGCAATGCAGAACGCCATGCGCCTGGGTGCCCAGGGCATCAAGATCATGTCCTCCGGCCGCCTGAACGGCATCGAAATCGCCCGTACCGAATGGTATCGCGAAGGCCGTGTGCCTCTGCACACGCTGCGCGCCAACATCGACTACGGCTTTTCCGAAGCCCAGACGACCTACGGGATCATCGGGATCAAGGTCTGGGTCTACAAGGGCGACATGTTGCCCAACGGCGAAATGCCCCCGGAAACCGCCGCCCCACGTGACGAAGAGCGTCGTCCTCGTCGCGCCCCGCGTGGCGATCGCCCGGGCCGCCCGGGTGACCGTGGCCGTGGCCGTGGCCCGCGTCGTGACGCCGCTTCGGCAGCGCCGGCGCCTGAAGGAGAATAACCATGCTGTCACCCTCTCGCAGGAAATACCGCAAAGAGCAGAAAGGCCGCAATACCGGCCTGGCGACGCGCGGCGCCAATGTGTCCTTTGGTGAGTTCGGCCTCAAAGCCACCGATCGCGGCCGCCTGACGGCCCGTCAGATCGAGGCCGCCCGCCGTGCCATCAACCGTCACATCAAGCGCGGTGGCCGTATCTGGATCCGGATTTTCCCGGACAAGCCCATTTCCCAGAAGCCCGCCGAGGTCCGGATGGGTAACGGGAAGGGCAACCCGGAATTCTGGGTCGCCGAAATTCAACCTGGCAAGGTGCTGTACGAAATGGAAGGCGTGTCCGAAGAAGTCGCACGCGAAGCATTCCGTCTGGCCGCCGCCAAGCTGCCCCTGCGCACGACCTTCGTGTCGCGCCGCGTGGGCGCCTAGGAGTCGATATGAAAGCCAGTGAACTGCGCGAAAAAGACGCCGCCGGGCTCCAGACCGAGCTCGAGAGCCTGCTGAAGGCACATTTCAACCTGCGTATGCAGCGTGCCACCCAGCAGCTTTCCAACACCAGCCAGTTGGGCAAGGTGCGCCGCGACATCGCGCGCATCCGCACCATCATGACTGAGAACGCAGGAAAGTAACATGACCACCGAAACCCAGAAAGACACCACCAAGCGTCAGCGGACGCTGGTCGGCAAGGTCGTCAGCAACAAGATGGACAAGACCGTCGTGGTCAGCGTCCAGACCCGCGTGAAGCACCCCGTGCTGGGGAAATTCGTCAACCGCACCGCGAAGTACAAGGCGCATGACGAAGCCAACCAGTACAACCAGGGCGACACCGTCGAGATCGCCGAAGGCCGTCCCATCTCCAAGGACAAGTCCTGGACCGTGGTTCGCCTGATCGAGGCCGTGCGCGTCATCTGATGATGCGGGTGGCATCCCAGTCGGATGCCACATAGTCTTGGCCACGGTTCGCGCCGTGGTTCTCAAACCCCGCCATCCGGCGGGGTTTGTCGTTTTGGCGCTTTATCGCGGACGTCGAAATACGGCGGATTGTACTGGCGTCGGATCAACAAACATTCTCCGGGAGACAACCATGAAAGAGACATCGGGGGTAGCGGCCCGCTGCCTCCGTGCTGCGTCGTGCCGCCGGCCTGCACATCAGTGGGCGCGGAGATGGGTTAGGATGAAGCCCAACCTCATTTGCGAGATCCCGATCCATGGAAATCACCTGTTTTGATGATCTGCTCCAGGCGGCGCGCCAGCAGCCGGAACCGCAGCGTCTGCTGTTCGTTTTCGCGTCCAGCGGTGTGCCGGACGATGCGACAGCGGCGCAGAAGGATAGCCACGCACGCGGCGAGGGTGGTGAACTAGCGCCGATCCTGTGTGTGGACAAGACGCCTGCCGAACTCATCGATTTCGCGACGCTGGTCCAGGAATCGCAACGGACCGGGCAGGACTGGCAGGTCGTGTTCGTCGCGGCCATGGCCGATCAGTCCGCCTATCTGCCTGACAACAAGGACGTCGATCTGGCCTTTCAGCGCATGACCCAGATGATCAAATACGGCACGATCGGGTCCCTGCTGGCCTTCGATCGCGACGGCGATCCGTTGATATTCGGGGCTGCGTGACGCCATGAAATTCAGATTACATGCGGTCCTGCTTGCGCTGAGCCTGCTGACGGCGTGCGCCGCCGTTCCCCCCAAAAACACCGCGGTTGCGCCGGCGCCCGCAGCGGCCCCGGCCACCACGGCCGTGAACCGGGCCGCCGCGGCAGCCTACGACTTCGACATGGATATCTTCCATCCGGTCGTTGCGCGGCGCGGCATGGTCGCATCCGAACAGGCGCTGGCCAGCCAGGCAGGGCTTCAGGTCCTCCAGGCTGGGGGCAATGCGGTGGATGCGGCGGTGGCGATGGGTTTTGCGCTGGCGGTTGCACTGCCCAATGCGGGCAACCTGGGCGGCGGCGGTTTCATGATGGTCCACGAAGCCCGTACCGGCCAGGACTTCGCCCTGGATTTCCGCGAGATGGCACCGGCCGGTGCCAGCCGCGACATGTATCTGGATGCCAAAGGCAAAGTGGTGGAAGGCCGATCGCTCTACACGCCATTGGCGGTGGGCGTCCCGGGGACGGTCGCGGGTCTGACTCACGCGCTGAAACGCTGGGGCAGCCTGCCGCTGTCTCGCGTCATGGCGCCGGCCATCGCCCTGGCCGAACGCGGCTATCCGGTCAGCCAGACGCTGGCGGAAACCCTGGTGCATACGAAAAAATCCATGGGCCAGTGGCCGGCGACGCGGGCCATCTTCTGGCGTGATGGCAAGCCGCTACCCGAGGGCGCCCCGCTGGTGCAGCGTGACCTCGCCCGCTCCATGCGTCTGATCGCCCGACAGGGGGCGGATGCTTTCTACCGGGGGTCGATCGGCGACAGGATCGTGGCCGAGATGAGCAAGCACGGCGGCCTCATCACGGCCGATGACCTGCGCAATTACCGTGTCGTCGAACGCGCACCCATCGTCGGGACGTATCGTGGCTACCGGGTCGTGACCATGCCCCCACCCAGCTCGGGCGGTATCCATCTGGTGCAGATCCTGAACATGATGGAAGGCTGGCCCATGGCCGACTGGGGGGCTGGCAGCGCGCAGACGATTCATCACATGGCCGAGGCCATGAAGCTGGCCTATGCGGACCGCTCGGAGTATCTCGGCGATGCCGATTTCGTGAAGGTACCCGTGGCCGGGCTGACCTCCAAGACATATGCGCGCCATCTGGCGGCGACCATCGATCCCACCCATGCGCGGCCGTCGTCACAGATCCACCCGGGCAAGCCGCAACCTTACGAAAGCGACCAGACCACGCATTTTTCCGTGGTGGACGCCGCCGGTAACGCCGTGGCCGTGACCTACACGCTGAACACCAATTTCGGGTCCGGCATTGTGGCCGATGGCACCGGGATCCTGCTGAACAACGAGATGGACGATTTCTCGGCCAAACCTGGGGTGGCCAACGTCTACGGACTGATCGGCGGCGAGGCCAACGCCATCCAGCCGGGCAAACGGCCACTGTCCTCGATGACCCCGACCCTGGTGCTGAAGGACGGGCGCCCCTGGCTGGTGACGGGCAGTCCGGGCGGCGCGCGCATCATCACCACGGTGCTGGAAACCGTGACCGATGCGATCGACTTTGGTATGAATCCCGCCGAGGCCGCCGCGACACCGCGTTTTCACCACCAGTGGTGGCCAGACGAGCTGCGGGTGGAAAAGGGCTTCAGTCCGGATACGCTGAGACTGCTGCGCAGCTACGGTCATCACATTGCGCTCAAGCCCACGATGGGTCGTACCCAGACCATCCAGGTGCGTGATGGTGTGCTGTATGGCGCATCGGATCCGCGCAACCCCGACGGGCGCACGCTGGGGTATTGATCACCCTGGCCGGGCTTTCGCCGGACACAACGGCCTGTGTCCGGCGGGCCGGATCAGGCCTTCCGGGCGGTCCTCTGGTGTGTCGTCTGTTGGCCGAGCACCTCGTTGCGCAGTTCCTTGCGCAGGATCTTGCCCACGTTGCTGCGCGGCAGATCATCGCGGAACTCCACGAACTTGGGCACCTTGTAGCCCGTCAGCAGCGTGCGGCAATGGGCGATGACCTCGGCCTCCGTCAGTGCGGGATCCTTGCGAATCACATAGAGCTTGACTGCTTCGCCCGAATGCTCGCTGGGAACACCGATGGCGGCGGCCTCGCGGATGCCGGGGTGTTCCATGGCGGCGGCCTCGACCTCGTTCGGGTAGACGTTGAAACCGGACACCAGGATCATGTCTTTCTTGCGATCCAGCAGGAAGACGTAGCCCTTGTCGTTCATGTAGCCGATGTCGCCCGTCAGCAGCCAGCCGTCGGCATCGAAAACCTGTGCGGTTTCCTCGGGGCGGTTCCAGTAGCCGGCGGTGACCTGCGGGCCTTTCACGCAGATCTCGCCGGATTCGCCAATGGCCATGGTGCGGTTGTCGTTGCGCACGGCGACCAGGGTGGATGGCACCGGCAGGCCGATGGAGCCATTGAAGTCGATCTTGTCCAGCGGGTTGATGGTGACGGCCGGTGACGTTTCTGTCAGACCATAAGCCTGGGCAATGGGCTTGCCCGTGACCTGCAGCCAGCGGGTGGCGATGGCTTCCTGGACCGCCATGCCGCCCCCCAGCGCGATCCGCAGGCTGCTGAAGTCCAGCCGGGCGAAGTCGGGGTTGTTCAGCAGGGCGTTGAACAGGGTGTTCACCCCCGTCAGTGCCGTGAACTTCACCGTGCCCAGTTCCTTGACGAAGCCGGGGATGTCGCGCGGGTTGACGATCAGCAGGTTGCTTGCGCCGAGTTTCATGAAGGTCAGGCAGTTCGCCGTCAACGCGAAGATATGGTAGAGGGGCAGGGCTGTGACCACGCATTCGCGTTCGCCCTGGCAGAAGGGCTTGACCCAGCTGTAGGCCTGGCAGACATTGGAAATCAGGTTGCCATGGCTGAGCATGGCGCCCTTGGCCACGCCCGTGGTGCCACCGGTGTATTGCAGTGCCGCCAGGTCGCTGTGCGCCAGTGCCGGGCGCCGATAGGCCTGCTGCGCACCGGCGGCCAGCACGTCGCGCAGGCGCAGCGCCCCGCGAATCTGCCAGGCTGGCACCAGCTTCTTGACGTGACGGACCACCAGGTCGGTGATCGAGCCTTTCGGAAAGCCCAGCATCTCGCCCAGCGAGGTCACTACGATGCGCGTCACGGCCGTGCCCGGCAGGGCCTCCTGCAGCGTATGGGCGAAGTTCTCCGCCACGACAACGGTGGTGGCGCCCGAGTCCGCCAGCTGATGGTGCAGTTCGTGCGTGGTGTACAGCGGGTTGGTGTTGACCACGACTGCACCGGCCATCAGCGTGCCGAACAGGCAGATCGGGTACTGCAGCAGATTGGGCATCATCAGGGCGACCCGATCGCCCTTGACCACGCCCTGGGATTGCAGCCAGGCCGCGAAGGCCTGCGCCTTCTGGTGCGTCCGCGCATAAGTCATGGACGCACCCATGCTGATGTATGCCGTGTTGCTGGCGTACTGCCGGCAGCTTGTCTCGAACAGGTCGGCCAGCGATGAATAGGCGGCGGCCTGATCCGTGATGTCAGCCGGCACCCCTTCCGGGTAATGTTCCAGCCAGATGCGTTCCATGATGCGGTTCCTTATAGCCAATCGGGGAAAATCAGTTTGTGGTTTTTTGGCCCAGCAGGGCCGATTTCAGCGATTCCTGCGCCGGGGAGGAACCCAGCCAGACTTTCAGGAGCGCAGCGGCGAAGCGGGGGTCGTCGACCTCGCCTAATGCCTTGCCCTTGAATGATACCGAGACCTTGCCCCGATTGAACGTGATGTCCACCAAGTCGCCGGACTTCCCTTCGCCGCCCGTTGCCATGAAGGTTTCGAACGCCTTGATCGTGCCGCCCATTGCGGCCAGTTCGATCTCTGTATTATTGGCTTTCAGCCCGTCGTTCAGAGCGTCCGTCAGCGCTTTGCTGTTGATGTCGCGCAAGAGCGTCAGGCGCAGCATCTGCGGTTCCTGGCTGCTCACGATCGCCTGGGCATCGTGGGTCGGTTGCGGACGATACAGCGCGGCGACGTAGACCTGAAAGACGAAGCGCTGGCGCAGGCCGGCACCATTGAGCACCAGGTTCTGGCCGGCCACGGACTGCTGCTCGGGCACATTGATCTTGCCGACCGTCATGGCTTGGGTGGCCGGGACCGTGCACAGGCCGATCGCGGCCAGTGCGGCGCCCGCCGCCCGCGTTTTCAAATAAGTCATCATGATGCGTCTCCTGCCGCGCCGAGGCGCAGCTTGTGATGTTTGTACCAGGCCTTGTCGGCCAGGTAGATGGTGCGCCACACTTCGGTGTAGACCGTGCCGTCCGGTCCCTTCAGCTCGACGGGGTAGGTGCGTTCGGTCTCATGGTCGCGGTCCAGTGCCTCGCGGATGTCCTGCAGATCGGCCTCGGATAGCGTGAAATCGCCGGTCAGCGTGCAGAATGCCGGTTTGCGGTAGCGGATCGTGGCGGCCTTGTCCCAGATGATGGCCTCGCGTCCCAGTCGTGCCATCAGCATGCCGACATGGACTCCGTCGGTCACGGCGAACAGGGATCCGCCGTAGATGGAGCCCACCAGATTGCGCGTGCGCCGTGTCAGCGCCAGGCGCACGCGAATGTGCAGCAGATCAGGGGAGACATGAATCACCCGGCCGCCCGTGGCGCGAAAGGCCGGATGCAGGTTGTAGCCCGCGCGCATGGCCCGGGCCCGCCACCGGGGCGGCAGGCGGGACAGCTGCGACAACTTCATGCTAGTGTCCCGCCCGATTCATCAGAACTGGTGCGAGAACTGCAGGCCGATCAGATCGGCGCTGCTCTTGTAGTCGCCCCTCAGCGTACCGGCTGTCGGCGCCGACGTGTTGTTCACCGAGGTGCTCTTGACGAACAGGTGGGCGTAGCCAAGATCGATGCTCGTGCTCTTGCTGAAGTTGTATTTCGCGCCGATCGAGACCCAGTAGCGGTCGTTGTCCGGCAGGGATGCGGGACGATAGGTGTCGCTTTGCACGGGCGACTGATCCCAAGCCACGCCGCCCTTGAAGGTCCAGCTGTCGCTGTACCTGTAGTGGGCGCCCAGGGCCACGCGCCAGGCATCCTTGAAGCGCAGGTCGAGTTTGCTCTTCTGAGCGGCGGGATTTGGATGCGCGGTGTCGATCGTCAGATTGGGGATGCTGCTCCATCCGGTCCAGGAGACATCACCGAGCAACGTCCAGCGGTCGTTCAGGCTATGTACCACGCTAAGAATGGCGGTATCAGGCAGTTCAACGGAAGTTTCCGCGTAATAGGCGCCGCTCAGGGCGTTGATGATGCCGCCGCCGGTACCAAAGCCTGCCGCTGGGTTGATGTTCCGGTTGGCGATCGTCGTCGTGCCGTCCGCATCTATCTTGATTTTGGATCGATAGGACAAACCGAAACGGGTATCTGGCGTAGCCTGCCAGAGGATCCCGGCATTCCAGCCCCAGGCATCCCCTTTCGCCTTGACTCGGGCACTGAGGTCACCGTAGTAACCTGGTACCCCGCCGCCGCCAGGCTGCATGATTCCGGGGACTGCTTTCCGATAGTCCGCATCCAGCTGCATCCAGTTCAGGCCCGCGCCGATGGACAGGGTGTCGGTGGCCTTGAAGGCGATGGACGGGTTGATGTTGATGCTTTCGATCGAGAATTTCTCGGAATGATAGCGGCCGGCCCAGCCTTGCTGGTAGTCCGTCATCAGGCCAAAGGGCGCACCCACGCCCAGGCCCAGCCACCAGCGCGGGGTGACTTCCCAAGTGAAATAGGCGTTCGGAGCCGCGCCCCATGAACCGGCATCGCCGCCGTTGCCGCCGGTCGCGGGCTGACCGGTGGGGCTGGTGCTGCCGCCATTCGAGAATTTGAAGCTTGGCTTGATCGCCACGGCGCCGGCGGATGCATTCATGCCAGGCAGCAGCGTCATGCCGGCGGGGTTGTAATACACCGTGCTGGCGTCTTCGGCGATAGCGGCCGAACCGGCGTAGGCGCTGCCCAGGCCGCTACCGTTCTGCTCCAGCAGCTGGAAGCCGGCGCCATGGGCTGCGCCGACGGTGCCAAGGCCGACGATCACGGCCGACAGAGTCTTGATCGGGTGGTGCAATTTCATTATGTCTCCTCCTGGATGAAACGGACTGGGGCCTGGAGCCCCGCAAAATTCAGGCGTGCAAAAACCCGCGCTGTGCCACGAGGCACAGCGTTGGACGAAGATCAGAAAAGGGCCGGGATCAGTCCGGCGCGGGAATCGGGTTACCCATCGTCTGGTGTCATAAGTCCCCCTGTGCCGGTACGGCTGAGTTGCGGCCGGCCGTCATTCCCCCGACGCGTCCGGTCTGCGATTGGCTCTGTCCGTCCGGAAGGTCGGGCAGAGATGGAGTCTGAGTCGGCAATGGAGCACGCAGGCCGCCCAGCAGGAACGCCATCAGGCGGCTGAGCAGCGCGTCGGCGGTCGGACTGCTGTCGCCTTGCAGGTTCAGGACCTGGCTGGAGCTCTCGGCGCCCATGATCGCGTAGGCCGTGGCGCCCAGCATGAAGTGAAAACGCCAGACGATCTCGGCTTCTGGAACCCCTGGCAACGAGGTGAGCAGGGCGCGTGTGAAACGATGGGCAACCATGGAACGTTCTGCCTGGAATAGCGCGCTGATGGCGCCATTCGGATCGGACAGGCTGGTGGTCTGCAGCGGCATGAACGCGCGCCGTTCGGCGCCGGCGCTGCAAGCGTGGCGCACCAGCGGGCCGAAGTAGGCCTCGACGATGGCCGAGGGTTTAAGTGCCTGACCCTTGGCCTCGGATTCCAGCGTGTCCAGGATGCGCAGACGTTCGTCGTTCAGGGCATCCAGCCGTCGCTCGAAGACGGCTTCGATCAGCGCGTCTTTCGAGCCGAAGTGGTAATTGACCGCGGACAGGTTGACCTGCGCTGCCCGGGTGATCTGGCGCATGGAGGTCTTGTCGTGCCCCTGCTCGGCGAACAGACGTTCGGCGGCATCGAGGATGGCATCGCGGGTGAGGGTCGAACGGGATATGGTCATGTGTAATTCAAACGTTTGTTTTAAAACTATACACAAAGGATCGGGACCCGACATCCGTGTTACCCCTAGGTGCTCGTGTTTCCGGAGGGGTGCTGAGCCCTGCGATCTGTTGTGCTGCGGCCGGATGTCCGGGAGGACGGTGATCTGTGCGTTTCTTGGGGATTTGCTGGGTAAAGGATACACTTCGGGCATTCGTTTCAAAGTGATAAATGAGGGCATGATGGCATCCGTGCGGCAGCTGCTGGTGATCTCGTCTCTGGTCATCGCCTGCATTTTGGTGGGCATGCTGGCGGTCGGAACGCGTCTGATGGATCGTCAGCTCGATGCCCAGATGCAGATCGATGGCGAGAATGCGGCTGCCACTCTGGCGTTGCTGGTCAGCGCCCAGCCGGATCCGGCTGCCCGGGAGCGGGTCCTGGACGCGGCGTTTCAGCAGGGGCGCTTTGCCGAGCTGGCCCTGCATTCCGCGGATGGCGGCACGTTGTTCCAGGCGCGCCGCCGTGTATCGTCCGTGGCCGATGCCCCCGCATGGTTCAGCGCCTGGTCCGATATTCAGCCGCACCGGGCTCAGCGCCAGATTCCCGATGTTGGTCAACTGGCTCTGGTTCTGGATGCCACGCCCGCGCGCGACGCGCTCTGGGCGCATGTGATGCAGTGGCTCTGGCTGGCTCTGGGAATCGGGGCGTTCTGGGCGCTGTTTCTGGCGGCTCTGCTGTCGCGGCTGCGTCGGGTGCTGCGGGAAGCGCCGGCCGACGAGGCACCCGAGATCAAGGTCAAACAGACCGAGACGGTCGAGAACACCGAATTGCTCGACGAGGTCCGCGAGCGGGTGTCTCCGTCCATGGACGAACAGATGGCTCGCATCGAGCAACTGGAGATCGAGCTCAACCGCGACCCGGTCACTGGCCTGGCCAACCGCGCTTACTTTCTCAATGAACTCAAACGCGTGCTGCGCGACGATTCCCGGCAGGGGGCTGTCAGCGGCTACGTGCTGCTGGTGCGCCAGCGCGACATGGCGCGTCTGCAAAACCAGAGCGATCGCCAGGAAATCGATGACTGGCTGCGTCTCCTTGGGGGGCGCCTGACCGAAGTGCTGGCCGATTACCCTCAGGCGCGCGCTTTGCCGGCGCGTCTGACTGGCGCGGACTTCGCGATTCTGTTTCCCGTGGGCGGCGGGCCGGAGGTCATGCGCCCGGTCCAGCGGCTGCATGAATTGTTCGAGACCCTGCGGGTAAAGCTCGACAGCCATAACTTGTCGCGCTGGGCTTTCGCCCTGACCGACTATACCGTGCAGTGCACACCCAAGGACGTGCTGACGCGGCTGGATCTGGCGCTCATGTGCGCCGAGAGCGCCGGACACTCGGAAGTCGAATTCCTGTCGCATGCCGATCGCGAAACCGGCGATCTGCGCATGGGGGAAGCATCCTGGCGCACCCTGATTTCCCAGGCGCTTGATCATGACCGGCTGTCGCTGGACGTGCGCAGGGTAGGATACGAGGGCGACGACATTGCCGAACGCTACGAGGCGTCCCTCAGTCTGCAGGAAGACGACCCCGGCCAGCCGCCGATGTCGGGGTACCTGTTCATGCCGGCCGCGTCGCGGCTGGGTCTGTCCTCCGATTGCGACATGCGCACGTTGGCCTTGGCATTGAGCTGGCTGGGCGAGCACCCCGGGGTCCTGGTGGTGCGCATGTCGATGTCCTCTCTATTGGATGCGCAGTATCTGGCCGAGGTGCGCCGGGTGTGCGAATACGCGGACCGGGCACTGCTGTGCCGGGTCGTGGTCGAGCTCGATGCTTATGGCCTGAGCCGCCACCTGGACGCCTTCAAGGCCTTTTGCGAAGGGCTCATCGAGACCGGCATGGCGGTGGGACTGCGTGGTCTGGACCAGCAGCCCGACGCCCTGCGCAAGATTCACGAGGTGGATTTCGCGTACGTGAAGCTGGGGGGCGCCTTCGTGCGCGAACTGCTCTCCAGCCCGGGGGGGGTGCAGATGATGGTGGCAGTGACCGAGACCGCCATCGGCATGGGCATGCGTGTCTACGTGGACGATGCCGATGACGAAGCCACGCGCCGGATGGTCGTCGAGTACGGCGCCTTGCCTCGCGAGCCGTGAACTGAAAACGTTTGCTTATGTCGGGCGGTTGTGTATATAATTGCGTTCTTGGTCCATCCAAGACAGCTGCAGTTGCGCTTCCAGCCGGATCGCATGTGGTTCATATGGATGGGCTGAGTTGGTAATCTCGTTTATGTGCGGATCATTCGCACTAACAGGAATTTCAACCCAGAGCTTGTGCGTGGTTCACCGCGCCGGCTTGACGGGACCAAAACTGGCTGCGCAGCCGCGGGGTAAGGCCCCGGGGTTTCGTTGTTAAGTTGGAACAGGAAAAATCATGATCCAAATGCAGACCACGCTGGACGTGGCCGACAACACGGGTGCACGTTCCGTCATGTGCATCAAGGTGTTGGGCGGCTCCAAGCGCCGCTACGCCGCCATTGGCGACGTCATCAAGGTGTCCGTCAAGGACGCAGCACCTCGCGGGCGCGTGAAAAAAGGCGAAATCTACAACGCCGTGGTGGTGCGTACTGCCAAGGGCGTGCGCCGCAAAGATGGCTCGCTGATCCGCTTCGGCGGCAACGCGGCCGTGTTGCTCAACGCCAAACTCGAGCCCATCGGCACGCGTATCTTCGGACCGGTCACGCGCGAACTGCGCACCGAAAAGTTCATGAAGATCGTGTCCCTGGCGCCCGAAGTGCTGTAAGGAACAGATCATGCAAAACATTCGCAAAGGCGACGAAGTCGTCGTGCTGTCCGGTCGTGACCGCACCCGTCGCGGCACCGTCATCGCTCGTGTCGATGACGATCACGTGCTGGTCGAAGGCATCAATGTCGTGAAGAAACACGCCAAGGGCAATCCCATGGCCGGCACGCCTGGTGGCATCGTCGACAAGACCCTGCCGATCCACATCTCCAATGTCGCGCTCTACAACCCCGAAACCGGCAAGGGCGACCGCGTCGGCGTCAAGGTCGTCGACGGGGCCAAGGTCCGCATTTTCCGCTCCAACGGCGCTGTCGTTGGCGCGAAGGCATAAGGGGCGAAGCGAAATGGCTCGTTTACAAGATTTCTACCGCACCAAGGTCGCCGCCGACCTGCAGGCGCAGTTCGGCTACAAGTCGATCATGGAAGTGCCGCGCATCACCAAGGTCACCCTGAACATGGGTGTGTCCGAGGCGGTGTCCGACAAGAAGATCATCGAAAATGCCGTGGGCGACCTGACCAAGATCGCCGGCCAGAAGCCCGTGGTCACGAAGACCCGCAAGGCCATCGCCGGCTTCAAGATCCGTGAAGACTATCCGATCGGTTGCATGGTCACGCTGCGTGGTCAGCGCATGTACGAATTTCTGGATCGTCTGATCTCCGTCGCCCTGCCGCGTGTGCGCGACTTCCGTGGTGTGTCCGGCCGTGCTTTCGATGGCCGTGGCAACTACAACATCGGGGTGAAGGAACAGATCATCTTCCCGGAAATCGAATACGACAAGATCGATGCCGTGCGCGGGATGAACATCAGCATCACCACCACCGCAAAGACCGACGAGGAAGCCAAGGCGCTCTTGAGCGCATTCAGCTTCCCCTTCCGCAACTAAGGGGCTGACGTGGCAAAACTTTCCCTCATCAATCGCGACATCAAGCGCGCCAAACTGGCCGAGAAATTCTCCGCCAAGCGTGCTGCACTGAAGGCCATCATTGCCGATCAGTCCAAATCCGACGAAGAACGCTATCAGGCCCGCCTGGCCCTGCAGGCACTGCCGCGCAACGCCAACCCCACTCGCCAGCGCAACCGCTGCGTGGTGACGGGCCGTTCCCGCGGCGTGTACAGCAAGTTCGGGCTGACGCGTCATAAACTGCGTGAAATGGCCATGCGCGGGGAAGTCCCGGGCATGACCAAGGCCAGCTGGTAGGAGAATTACACATGAGCATGAGCGATCCCATCGCCGATATGCTGACCCGCGTGCGCAATGCGCAGATGGTCAACAAGACGTCGGTTTCCATGCCCTCCTCGAAGCTGAAGGCCGCCATCGCGGCCGTGCTCAAGGACGAAGGCTACATCGAGGATTTCCGTCTGGCCGGCGAAGCCGCCAAGCCGCAATTGGAAATCACCCTAAAATACTATGCCGGCCGTCCGGTGATCGAGCGCATCGACCGCGTCTCGCGTCCCGGCCTGCGTATCTACAAGAGCAGCGCCTCCATTCCTCAGGTCATGAACGGCCTGGGCGTGGCGATCGTATCGACTCCGCGTGGCGTCATGACGGACCGCAAGGCCCGTGCCACCGGCGTCGGCGGCGAAGTGCTCTGCTACGTGGCATAAGGGGGTATCACACTATGTCACGTATCGCAAAATACCCCGTCGCGCTGCCGAAGGGCGTCGAAACCACGATCAGCGCCGGTCAGATCGTCGTCAAGGGCCCACTGGGCACATTGACCCAGGCACTGGACGGCAACGTCCGCGTTGCTCAGGAAGACGGCCAGCTGACTTTTGGCGTCGCCAACGATTCCCGCCAGGCCAATGCCATGTCGGGTACCACGCGCGCCCTGGTGAACAACATGGTCACCGGGGTCAGCAAGGGTTTCGAGCGTCGTCTGACGCTGGTGGGCGTGGGTTTCCGCGCTCAATTGCAGGGCAATGCACTGAAACTGCAGCTGGGTTTCTCTCACGACATCCTGCACGACATCCCCGAGGGGATCAAGATCGAGTGCCCGTCTCAGACCGAAATCGTGGTCAAGGGCGCCGACAAGCAGGCCGTCGGTCAGGTGGCTGCCGACATTCGCGCCTATCGCGAACCCGAACCCTATAAGGGCAAGGGCGTGCGTTACGCGGATGAACGCGTCATCCTGAAGGAAACGAAGAAGAAATAAGCACGCAGGCAAGGACGAATCATGGACAAGAAACTCTCCCGTTTGCGTCGTGCTGCGGCCACCCGCCGCAAGATTCACGAACTGCGTGTGCACCGCCTGTCGGTGCATCGCACGAATCTGCACATCTACGCCAACATCATTTCGCCGGAAGGCGATCGTGTGCTCGTCAGCGCTTCCACGCTCGAGCCCGAAGTTCGCAAGGAACTCGCCAGCCAGAACGCGACCGGGGGCAATGCCGCCGCCGCCAGCCTGGTCGGCAAGCGTGTGGCCGAGAAGGCCAAGGCTGCCGGTATCGAACTCGTCGCTTTCGACCGTTCGGGCTTCCGTTACCATGGCCGCGTCAAGGCGCTGGCCGAAGCCGCGCGTGAAGCCGGCTTGAAGTTCTAAGGGAATCACATGGCTAAAGCACAAGGCAAGCACGCCGCCGAGCAGGAACGCGACGACGGCATGCGCGAAAAGATGATCGCGGTCAACCGCGTCAGCAAGGTCGTCAAAGGTGGTCGCACCATGAGCTTCGCCGCACTGACCGTGGTCGGTGATGGCGACGGCCGTATCGGTATGGGCAAGGGCAAGGCCCGCGAAGTGCCGGTCGCCGTTCAGAAGGCCATGGAACAGGCCCGTCGCGGTCTGCTCAAGGTCGCCCTGAAGAACGGTACGCTGCACCACACGGTGGTTGGCAAACACGGTGCCTCCACGGTGCTGATTTCGCCGGCCGCCGAAGGTACCGGTGTGATCGCCGGCGGCCCGATGCGCGCGATCTTCGAAGTCATGGGTGTGCGCAACGTCGTGGCCAAGAGCCTCGGCTCGAGCAATCCCTACAACATGGTGCGCGCCACGCTGAACGGTTTGCGCGCCTGCTCCACCCCGTCGGAAATCGCTGCCAAGCGCGGCAAGACCGTCGAAGAAATTCTGGGGTAAGACATGGCACAGAAGCAAATCAAAGTCACGCTCGTGCGTTCCGTGATCGGTACGCACAAGTCCCACCGCGCCACGGTGCGCGGTCTGGGTCTGGGCAAGGTCAACAGCAGCCGCGTCCTGATCGATACTCCCGAGGTGCGTGGGATGATCCGCAAAGTGGATTATCTGGTCGCCGTCTCGGAAGCCTGAACAAAGGAATTCAGATGTCCGAAACTCAACTGAATACGCTCGCTCCCGCCGAAGGCGCCAAGCGCCCGCGTCGCCGCGTGGGCCGTGGCATCGGTTCCGGTCTGGGCAAGACCGCGGGTCGTGGCCACAAGGGTCAGAAGTCCCGCGCCGGTGGTTTCCACAAGGTCGGCTTCGAAGGTGGCCAGATGCCGCTGCAGCGTCGTCTGCCCAAGCGCGGCTTCACGCCGCTGGGCCGTCACCTGTACGCCGAGATCCGCCTGTCGGACCTGCAGGCCCTGCCCGTCGATGAAATCGACCTGCAGGTGCTGAAGGCCGCCGGCCTGGTCGGTGATCTGGTGCGCTACGCCAAGATCATCAAGACCGGCGAGCTGACCCGCAAGGTCGCCCTGAAGGGCCTCAATGCGACGGCCGGCGCGCGTGCCGCGATCGAAGCCGCCGGCGGTTCGCTGGCTTAAGGGGCAGCAGTGGCCAAAGCTCAGGCAAACAAGCCCAGCGCGGGATATGGCGATCTGAAGCGCCGTATCCTGTTCCTTGTGCTGGCCCTGATCGTCTACCGCATGGGGACGCACATCCCTGTGCCCGGCATCAATCCGGACGCGCTGTCCCAACTGTTCCAGCAGAATCAGGGCGGTATCCTGGGGCTGTTCAACATGTTCTCGGGCGGCGCGCTAGAGCGGTTCTCCGTGCTCGCGCTGGGGATCATGCCGTATATTTCGGCAGCGATCATCATGCAGCTGCTGGCGGTGGTGGTGCCCAGTCTGGAAGCCATCAAAAAGGAAGGCCAGTCCGGCCAACGCAAGATCACGCAGTACACCCGTTACGGCACGGTCTTCCTGGCACTGTTTCAGGCGGTGGGTATTTCCGTCGCGCTGGAATCGCAACCGGGGCTGGTCATCGATCCGGGCCTGTTGTTCCGCTTCACCACGATCGTGACGCTGGTCACCGGCTCCATGTTTCTCATGTGGCTGGGCGAGCAGATCACCGAACGCGGCTTGGGCAATGGCATCTCCCTGCTGATTTTCGCCGGGATCGTTGCCGGTCTGCCCAATGCATTGGGCGGGATGCTGGATCTGGTACGGACCGACTCGATGTCCATCCTGTCGGTGCTGTTCATCCTGGCCGTGGTGGTCGCCGTGACCTATTTCGTGGTCTACGTCGAGCGCGGCCAGCGTCGCATCACGGTGAACTACGCCAAGCGCCAGGTGGGCAACAAGCTCTATGGTGGCCAGTCCTCGCATCTGCCGTTGAAGCTGAACATGTCCGGGGTGATTCCGCCGATCTTCGCGTCGTCCATCATCCTGCTGCCGGCCACTGTGACGAGCTGGTTCGCCAGCAATCCCAACATGCGCTGGCTGGGTGATCTGGCCGCGGCCCTGTCGCCGCGACAACCGCTGTACGTGACGCTGTATTCCGGTCTGATCATTTTCTTCTGTTTCTTCTATACGGCTCTGGTGTTCAACAGCCGTGAGACGGCGGACAACCTGAAAAAGAGCGGTGCCTTCGTGCCGGGGATCCGTCCCGGCGAACAGACGGCGCGCTACATCGATAAGATCCTCATGCGGCTGACGCTGTCAGGGGCGGTCTATATCACGCTGGTCTGTCTGTTGCCCGAGCTGATGCAGATGCGCTGGAATGTGCCGTTTTATTTTGGCGGTACTTCGCTGCTGATTATTGTCGTCGTCGCCATGGATTTCATGGCTCAGGCCCAGGCCTACATGATGTCTCAACAGTATGATTCGCTGCTCAGGAAGGCCAACTTCAAGGGTGCGGGTCTTCCCATGCGTTAACAATCATGTCCAAGGACGACGTCATCCAGATGCAAGGGGAGGTCATCGAGAACCTTCCCAACGCAACGTTTCGTGTCAAGCTGGAAAATGGTCACATGGTGCTGGGCCATATTTCGGGCAAGATGCGTATGCACTATATCCGGATCCTTCCGGGCGACAAGGTCACAGTGGAGCTCACGCCCTATGACCTGTCGCGCGCCAGGATAGTTTTCCGCTCCAAATAGGCGGCCGGTCAAAAACCAGGAGATCACCATGAAGGTAATGGCATCGGTAAAGCGGATCTGCCGCAACTGCAAAATCATCAAACGTCACGGCGTGGTGCGCGTCATTTGCACCGACCCGCGTCACAAGCAACGCCAAGGCTAAGGCCGGGCATCACGGATTTCACGAGGAACAGTCATGGCCCGTATTGCTGGCATCAATATTCCGCCGCACCAACACGCCGAGATCGGCTTGACCGCGATTTTCGGTATTGGACGCTCGCGCGCCCGCAAGATCTGCGAAGCGACCGGCATCGAATATTCCAAGAAGATCAAAGATCTGAGCGACGCTGATCTGGAGAAGATCCGCGAGCAGGTTCACTCCTTCACTGTCGAAGGCGATCTGCGTCGCGAAGTACAACTGTCGATCAAGCGTCTGATCGACCTGGGCACGTATCGTGGCATGCGTCACAAGCGTGGCCTGCCGGTGCGCGGTCAGCGCACCCGTACGAATGCGCGTACCCGCAAGGGCCCGCGTCGTGCAGCAGCGTCCCTGAAGAAATAACGAGGAATCAACATGGCCAAAGCACAAGCCGGCGCCGCTCGCGTCCGCAAGAAAGTCAAGAAGAACGTGTCCGACGGGATCGCTCACGTCCACGCGTCCTTCAACAACACGATCATCACGATCACCGACCGTCAGGGCAATGCCCTGTCGTGGGCCACGTCCGGTGGGGCCGGCTTCAAGGGTTCGCGCAAATCGACCCCGTTTGCCGCCCAGGTCGCCGCCGAGTCCGCGGGACGTGTGGCGCAGGAATACGGCATCAAGACCCTGGAAGTCCGCATCAAGGGCCCCGGCCCCGGCCGCGAGTCTTCCGTGCGTGCGCTGAATGCCCTGGGGATCAAGATCTCCAGCATTTCGGACATCACGCCGGTGCCGCATAACGGCTGCCGTCCGCCCAAGCGTCGTCGTATCTAAGGGGAACATCTTGGCTCGTTATATCGGACCCAAATGCAAGCTTTCGCGTCGCGAAGGCACCGACCTGTTCCTGAAGAGCGCCCGCCGCTCGCTGGACTCCAAATGCAAGCTTGAATCCAAGCCCGGCCAACACGGCCGTACCTCGGGCATGCGCACCTCCGACTTCGGTCTGCAGCTGCGCGAGAAGCAAAAGCTCAAGCGCATGTACGGCGTGCTGGAGAAGCAGTTCCGCCGCTACTTCCAGGAAGCCGAGCGTCGTCGTGGCAACACGGGCGAAACGCTGATCCAGCTGCTGGAATCCCGTCTGGACAACGTCGTGTATCGCATGGGCTTCGGCTCCACGCGTGCCGAAGCGCGCCAGCTGGTGAATCACCGCGCCATCGAGATCAACGGCCACACGGCCGACATCGCCTCGCTGCTGGTGCAGGCCGGTGACGTCGTGGCCGTGCGCGAAAAGGCGAAGAGCCAGATTCGCATCAAGGAATCGCTGGATCTGGCGACCGGCAACGGCCTGCCCCAGTGGGTCGAGGTCGATGCCACCAAGCTGTCGGGTGTTTTCAAGCAGGCCCCGGATCGCGCGGACGTTGCTCACGACGTCAACGAATCCATGGTCGTGGAATTGTATTCCCGCTGATCGATTCATCTGGCTTCGCGCCATCGCGCTGCCTTTGCCCTGGTGGCAAGGCTGCGCAAGCCAGCCCACCGCAGGCCTTCTGGCCGGGTGGGCTGTGGTCATGTCCCGGTTTGCCGCCGGTTCGCCATTCCCATCAGCCTTATCGGTGTAACGAGCCGAGGGTATTGAAAAGGAAAGTTCATGTCTGCACAAAGTTTTCTGAAACCGCGTTCGATCACGGTGGAATCCGTGGGCACCTACCACGCGAAGGTCATCATGGAGCCGTTCGAGCGCGGCTATGGCCATACGCTGGGTAACGCGCTGCGCCGCATCCTGCTGTCTTCGATGACAGGCTACGCGCCGACGGAAGTCCAGATCAGCGGGGTCGTGCATGAGTACTCCACGATCGCCGGTGTTCGCGAGGACGTCGTCGACATCTTGCTGAACCTCAAGGGTGTAGTGTTCAAGCTGCACAATCGCGAGGAAGTCACGCTGCAGCTCAACAAGCAGGGGCCGGGTGAAGTCCGGGCGCGCGACATCGATTTGCCGCATGACGTCGAGATCGTCAATCCGGATCACCTGATCGCCACGCTGACCGACAACGGCCGCATCGAAATGCAGATCAAGGTCGAACAGGGCCGCGGCTACGTTCCGGGCAATGTGCGCGCGCTGGCGGACGACCGTTCGGCGACGATCGGCCAGATCGTGCTGGATGCCTCATTCAGCCCGGTGCGCCGCGTCAGCTACGCCGTCGAGAACGCCCGTGTGGAACAGCGGACCGATCTGGACAAGCTGGTGCTGGACGTGGAGACCAATGGCGTGATCAGCCCCGAAGAAGCGGTGCGCCAGTCGGCCCGCATCCTGATGGATCAGGTCGCTGTGTTCGTGTCGCTCGCCGACAAGGATGCCGGTCAGCTGACCACCAGCGTGCCGATGGGCGGCCAGTCCACGCCGATCGATCCGGTGCTGCTGCGCCCGGTGGACGATCTGGAACTGACGGTGCGTTCGGCCAACTGCCTGAAGGCCGAGAACATCTACTACATCGGCGATCTGATTCAGCGCACTGAAAACGAGCTGCTCAAGACCCCGAACCTGGGTCGCAAGTCGCTCAACGAGATCAAGGAAGTTCTGGCTGCGCGTGGCCTGACCCTGGGCATGAAGCTCGAGAACTGGCCTCCCGTGGGGCTGGAGCGTCCCTGATCGCATCCGGTATCCCGTGCGACGAATGCCTGATCGGGTGTCGTCGCCGGGATACCGGGCATGTTACCCGTTGCCGGGCTGAAAGGCGCCGATAGCGTGGTAACATTCCGACCCGGTCGATTCTTCGGCCGGGATTTACGCCAACATCCGGACCGCGGCGTCTGCCTGTCAGCTGCCGATAGAAGATCTGGGTTTCAATAGATTCAATAAGGAAATCGAAATGCGCCATCGTCACGGCCTTCGCAAACTGAACCGCACCAGCAGCCATCGTCTGGCCATGTTCCGCAACATGGCGGTATCCCTGCTGACGCACGAAGCCATCAAGACCACGCTGCCCAAGGCCAAGGAACTGCGCCGGGTGGTCGAGCCCCTGATCACGCTGGGCAAGAACCCCACGCTGGCCAATCGCCGTCTGGCGTTCGCCCGCCTGCGCGACCGCGACGCGGTCACCAAGCTGTTCAACGAAATTGGCCCGCGCTTCCAGGCCCGCAATGGGGGTTACACCCGCGTGCTGAAGATGGGTTTCCGCCAGGGTGACAACGCCCCCATGGCCTTTATGGAACTGGTGGACCGTCCTGAAGTGGAAGGCGCCGCTGCTGAATAAGACTGACACCGGGGCGGACGCATGTGACGCCTTCCAGTGATCGAGTCTGCCGGGTCCGGAGCGCTCACGCGTCCGGACCTTTTTCATGCGTGCCGCCATTGGCTCGCAGCATTTCAAATACCGTGTAAAATCAAAGAGTTTCTCTTCCCGGATCCGTCATGTCAGACCACGCCCCCACAGAAGGCCGTCCTGTCTCGCAGGAGGGCTCGGGGTCGATCCCGGGATTGCGGCGGCAGGGCGGCGCGCCCACCGATACGGTCGTAGTGCTCAGTACCGCGCCCGATGTCCTGCTAGCCAAGCGCATCGCCCATCTGCTGGTGGAAGAGTCCCTGGTGGCCTGTGCCCAGGTCGGGCCCCTGGTGACGTCCATGTATCTGTGGCAGGGGCAGCTCGAAGGCACGGAAGAATCACCACTTTGCCTCAAGACAACGGCCGCACAGCTGCCGGCGTTGTATGCGAGGTTGTACGAGCTGCATCCGTATGAGATCCCCGAGTTCCTGGTGCTGGGCGTGGCGGCCGGCAGCACCGCCTATCTGGATTGGGTCGCCGAATCGGCCCGCGAATCGACACCGGGTCGGCCCGATGTCCAGTCCTCACTCGAGTAATGTTCCGATGATGAATTTCCCGTGTCCGCTGATTCCGGTCTGGTTTCTTCAATCCCGGTCCCGTCAGAAGGGGGTTGATGTGCGGATGGGGCTGTCGGCAACAGGCAGGAAGATGGTGCAGGCACTCATGGGGCTGCTGCTCGCGGTCACGGCGGGGCTGGGCCTGGTGGGTACGGTCCAGGCCGCCGGTGATTTCCTCGAGCCCGAGCAGGCCTTCGTCACCACGGTGGCGATGCGGGATCCGCGGACGCTGGACGTGCATTACGCGATCGCACCGGGCTACTACATGTACCAGGATCGTTTCGAAGTGCGTGTCGAGGATGCGTCGGGCCAACTGATGTTTTTTCGCCGCTCGGATCTGACCCCCGCCGACGCTGAAACCCGCACGCCGGCCTGGCCCGGGACCTTGCAGTTGCCCAAGGGTCAGGTCAAATACGACCCGACCTTCGAGCGCGACATGGAGGTCTTTCACAAAGGGGTCACGCTGCGGGTGCCGCTGCAGGCAGGAGCGTCGGCTCCACTGCAGGTGACACTCACGGGGCAGGGCTGCTCGGACCAGGGCCTGTGCTATCCACCAATGACCCGGACACTCACACTGGCTGGCGGTGGGGATGGCTATCAGGCGCAGGGTCCTCTGGTCCGCGCCAGCGTGCCGGCGCCGCAGGACGAGATCGGCACATCCGCGGTCAACGGCTCGGTCCGGTCGAATGGCGCAGGGCAGGCCGGGCGCCCGGACCTGCTGGCGGGTGCAACGTCCGCTGTCGCCGGCCAAGCGCCGGCGCTGCGGGATCCCTCGCAAGCCGGGTCCGGGAGCTCCTGGCTGGATCTGGGGGACGTGGGGATGGCGGCCTGGCTGCATCAGGCGCCCTTGTGGCAGATCCTGGGACTGAGCCTGATATTCGGATTACTGCTGTCCTTTACACCGTGCGTGCTGCCGATGGTGCCGATTCTGCTGGCGGTCATTGCGGGACGCGACCATCAGTCCGTCAGTCGTGCGCGCGGCTTTGGGCTGGCCGCGGTCTATGTGCTGGGCATGTCGCTGGTCTATACCGTACTGGGGGTGGCCGCCGGCTTGTTGGGGGCGGGTCTGGCGGCGTGGCTGCAGTCGCCGTGGGTGCTGGGCACCTTTGCCGTGTTGCTGGCGGCGTTCGCGCTGGCCATGCTGGATGTCTTCGCGCTGCAGGCGCCGGTTGGCCTGCAGTCACGGGTGCAGACATGGATGCAGCGCCTGCCTGGCGGCCAGGTGGGCGGTGTCTTTCTGATGGGGATGTTGTCGGCCCTGATTGTCGGCCCCTGCGTGGCCGCGCCCCTGGCCGGGGTGCTGCTGTTCATCTCCCAGACTGGGGATCTCGTGACAGGCGGTTCGGCATTGTTCGCGATGGCGTGGGGCGAGGGTGTGCTGCTGCTCGTGGTCGGCGCGGGCGCCGGCGCCCTGCTGCCGCGCGCCGGGGCGTGGATGACGCCGCTCAAGGCCGCCTTCGGCTTGCTCTTGCTGGCCACCGCCTGGTGGATGGCGCGACCGCTGCTGCCGGATACCTTGTATGTCATGGGCTGGATTCTGCTGGCGATCTGGGCGGCGCTGCTATTATGGGGGGCGACGGATGGCGGTCGCGCGCCAACGGCGTCATCCGGCGCCGGGGAGGCTGTCTTGACGGCGAACGCCGCACATGCCGGCCCTCTGCGTCTTCTGACCCGCGCCCTGGCCTCGATGCTGGCCCTGTGGGGGCTGGCCCAGGGGGCGGGGCTGCTGGCGGGGGGGCACGACATGCTGCGGCCCCTGGCGCCGTTCACTGCCGCCGGCGGGGCCTTGAACCAGGTGGTATCCGGTTCCGGGTTGGCGACAACCTCTGGCGCCCTCGCGCCTCCGCCAGGCATCGCCGGTGCCCGACAAGGTCCGCAGGCGATCCAGGCGCAGTTCACTCGCGTGGCGTCGCTGGCTGAACTCGAGTCGCAGCTGTCATCCACTGACCGGCCGGTGATGCTGGACTTTTACGCGGACTGGTGTGTGTCCTGCCTGGAAATGGAAAAATTCACCTTCAGCGACCCTCGGGTGGCGGCCCGAATGGGCCGAATGAAGCTGCTGCAGGCTGATGTCACCCGGATGACCGCCGAAGACAAGGCGCTTCTGGCCCGCTTCGATCTGTTCGGCCCGCCCGGTATCCTGTTTTTTGACGGCCAGGGCCGGTTCCTGGCGGATGCCCGGGTCGTGGGATTCAAGAAGGCTGATGCCTTCCTGCGGATCCAGGACCGGGTACTGGGCGCTTCATGACGGTGCAAGTCGGTGGCCGATGCGGCCGCCAACCGGCACCGCACGACCTGCCCGACTGATCATTTGTCCTGAGGGGGATCGTCCTGGGAGACCAGGGCGTTGGTGTCGGCTGCCGGGTCTTCGGTTTCAGGCGCGGCTTTCCGTTTCTCGATCGCGGCCCCCGCCAGAATTCCGATTTCATAGAGCACGCATAGCGGCGTGGCCAGCAGCACCTGGCTGAGCACATCGGGCGGTGTCACCACGGCCGCCAGTACGAAAGCGCCCACGACCACGTAGCCGCGAACCTCGCGCAGTTTCTTCACGGATACGATGCCGGTCTTGACCAGCAGAACCACGGCGACCGGGACCTCGAAGGTGACCCCGAAGGCCATGAACATCGTCAGCACGAAATTGACGTAGGCCTCGATGTCCGGCGCGGGTGTGATCGAATGCGGCGCGAAATTCGCGATGAAGCGAAAGACCGTGTGGAACACCACGAAATAACAGAAGGCCATCCCCAGCAGGAACAGGAAGGTGCTGGAGATGATCAGCGGCAGTGCCAGGCGCTGTTCATGACGGTACAGACCGGGCGCGACGAAGGCCCAGGCCTGGTACAGCACGACGGGCAGCGCCAGGACAAAGGCGGCCAGTAGCGTGACCTTGATCGGCACCATGAAGGGGGTGATCACCCCGGTGGCGATCATGCGTGTGCCTGTGGGCAGGGACGCCAGCATGGGCTGGGCCAGGATATCGTATATCGTGGACGGCCCCGGATAGAGGAACAGCACGACGAAAATGCCCAGCACAGCCATGACGGCGCGCAGCAGACGGGTGCGCAACTCGATCAGGTGCGAGATGAAGGTGTCCTGGGACGAGGCGTCGGATGCGTCAGTCATGCCGGGATTCAGTGGCTGGATTCGGTGGGGGCTGGCGCCCGGACAGGCTGGGGCGTGCCGCTGGGGACGGATGTCGTCGGTACGGTGGTGCCAAGCGGCGCCGCGGGGGCCGGGTTGCCGTCCGCCGGGGCGGGTATGCCGGCAGCCGGATCCTGCGCAGGCAGGGACGGCGCGTCAGTTTTCACCGGAGCCTCTTCGGTGACCGGCTGCTTGATGTCCAGCGCCTGACGGGCTTCGTCGAGGGAATCCTTGATCGCCTGCGTCGGTTGGGTGACAGCTGCCTTCAGATCCTCGACCGACGAGGTCATGGAGGACTGCACCGAACGGGCGGCGTCCTCCATCTGGTTCTTGATGTCGCCGATTTCCTTCAGGTCCATTTCCTTCTGGATGTCGGACTTGACCTCGTTGACATAGCGTTGGGCGCGCCCGAGCAGGTGTCCGACGGTGCGGGCGACCTTTGGCAGGCGTTCGGGACCGATGACGATCAGCGCGATCACGCCGATCAGCATCAGTTCGCTGAAGCTGACATCGAACATGGCGGTTCCGGTTCAGTGCGCGGGATCAGGCGTCGGTCTTCTCGCGTGCCTGGACATCCACCGTGTTGGAATCCTGGACTTTCTGCGTGACGGCCGGCTTGGATTCGGCCGCCTCGTCTTGTGCGTCCTTCATGCCTTTTTTGAAGCCTTTGACGGCACCGCCAAGGTCTTCGCCCATGTTGCGCAGTTTCTTCGTGCCGAAGATCAGCGCCACGATGACCAATACGATCAGCCAGTGCCAGATGCTGAAGCTACCCATGAGTTCTCCTTAGGCGGCGGGTGCCGCGCGTTTTGACCAGGGGCGTGCGCCGCCCAGAATGTGAAAGTGCAGGTGGTCGATTTCCTGGCCGCCTTCGGTGCCGGCATTGGCCACCAGCCGGAACCCGCCGTCGGGCAGCGGATTGCAGCCGTTGGCAAAGGCGAGCTTCGGGACCAGCAGCAGCATCCGGGCCAGCCAGGCGTCATCGGTGGACCCGACGGCTGCCAGCGACGCCACGTGATGCTTGGGCATCAGCAGAAGGTGCACGGGAGCTGCCGGGTTGATGTCGTGGAAGGCGAGGAATTCGTCGTCTTCGTGCACGATGCGGGCAGGGATTTCGTGCCGGGCGATTTTACAGAACAGACAATCGTGGCTCATGGGGTTCTACGGGATGGGGCCGGACATCGACCCACTCAACATCATATGTTGCCACAATTTCACTGACGCTGTATTGATCCGCCAGGGGGAATACAGTCAGTCAAGGGTATGCACTGACCAGATCCGGCCGTTCGCGGTCCGGGAATCCGGATCCGGGGAGGGCACCCCGGGAGCGGGACCGTTCAGTGCTTCGGTCGGGAGGCCTTTTCTTCCAGCCCGGACAGCCCTTCACGGCGGGCAAGCTCGGCCAGTACGTCCTCGGGCCGCAGATCGAAATGCGTCAGGGCCACCAGACAGTGGAACCAGAGATCGGCGGTTTCCGCCACGATACGGTCTCGTTGGCCGTCCTTGGCCGCCATCACCAGTTCGGTGGCTTCCTCGCCGATCTTCTTCAGGAAGGCATCCGGCCCGCGAGCCAGCAGACGGGCTGTGTAGGAGGTCTCTGGATTGCCGCCATGGTCTGGGCGGCGGGTCGCAAGGGTGTCGGCCAGCCGGGCCAGAATGTCTCCGGTGGAAGAATTTCCTGGGGCTGCCTGCCGGGGGTCGGTGTCTGCGGAAGTCATGTCGAGAAGTGAAGGGAATCAGGGGTTCGGGCCGAGAGGGCGTGTCGGCGTGGGGAAGTCAGGGATGCGTCGCGCCCGCGCCGTAGATGTCGCCTGGGTCCTTCAGCACAGGGTCCTGGGTGACCCAGGCGGGATCGGCGGCCTGGCGATCCAGGCTGCGGAAGAAGCAGCGTTCCCGCCCGGTATGACAGGCGATGCCGCCGACCTGCGTGATCCGCAGCAGCAGCACGTCGCCGTCGCAGTCCAGGCGAAGGTCGTGGACCTGCTGGACGTGGCCGGATTCCTCGCCCTTGCGCCAAAGGCGCTGGCGGGAGCGTGAAAAATACACGGCGCGCCCGGTGCGCACGGTTTCCTGCACCGATTCGGCGTTCATCCAGGCCATCATCAGCACCTTGCCGGTCTGCGCATCCTGGGCGATCGCGGGGATCAGCCCCTGGTCGTCGAAGTGCAGGGCCGACAGCCACGCAGGCGGCGCCTGCGGGTCGGTGGCGTCCGCCGCCGGCCGGGCCGATGGCATGGTGTCCTTGTCGAGAGTCATGTGCGCCGTACCTGAATGCCCTGGGCGGCCAGGAAATCCTTGGCCTCGGCTAGCGTGTGCTGGCCAAAATGGAAAATGCTGGCTGCCAGCACCGCGCTGGCGTGGCCCAGGGTGATGCCATCGGCCAGATGCTGCAGGGTGCCCACACCGCCCGAAGCGATGACCGGGACGGGTACCGCGTCGGAGACGGCGCGCGTCAATTCCAGATCGAAGCCGGATTTGGTGCCGTCGCGGTCCATGCTGGTGAGCAGTAATTCACCGGCGCCCATGTCCGCCATGCGGCGAGCCCACTGGACGGCGTCCAGGCCGGTGCCGCGCCGCCCCCCGTGGGTGAAGATCTCCCAGCGCGGGGCCTCGCCGGCGCCCGAGACGCGCCGCGCATCCATTGCCACGACGATGCACTGCGAACCATGATGGCGAGCGGCCTCGGCCACGAGTTCCGGACGGGCGACGGCCGCGCTGTTGATGGAGACCTTGTCGGCCCCCGCGTCGAGCAGGCGCTGGATGTCGGCGACCTGGCGCACGCCCCCGCCAACCGTCAGGGGGATGAAGACCTGGCGGGCGACGGCTTCGATGATCGGCAGGATCAGGCCGCGATCATCGGACGTCGCCGTGATGTCCAGGAAGGTGATTTCATCGGCACCCTGCTCGTCGTAGCGGCGGGCAATCTCTACCGGGTCGCCGGCATCGGTCAGGTTGACGAAATTCACGCCCTTGACGACCCGACCTGCGTTGACGTCCAGGCAGGGGATGATGCGACAGCACAGGCCTGATTCACCTGTGTGGGAAATCGAGGCGGTCATGCGGAGCGGCCTGGGGCCGGGGTGTCGGAGGATTCCGCATCGGACCCGGGCGCGCGGGCATCGGCCGGATCGGATTCGTCGTCAGCCGAGCCGCTGAGCGAGTCGGCCAGGGCCTGGGCATCCGCGAAGCCCAGCGTGCCTTCGTAGATGCTGCGGCCCAGGATGGCGCCTTCGATGCCTTCGTTGGCAACCGCGCACAGGGCGCGGATGTCGTCCAGCGATGCTACACCGCCGGAGGCGATGACCGGGATACGGACGTGCTGCGCCAGGCGGACGGTGGCTTCGACGTTGACACCGCTGAGCATGCCGTCGCGGCCGATATCGGTGTAGATGATCGATTCGCAGCCGTAGTCTTCGAACTTGTGGGCGAGATCCACCACGTCGTGACGGGTGAGCTTGGACCAACCGTCGGTGGCAACCTTCCCGTCGCGCGCGTCCAGGCCTACGATGATGTGGCCGGGGAAGGCGGAGCAGGCATCGCTGAGGAAACCGGGGTCCTTGACTGCGGCGGTGCCGATGATGACATAGGAGATGCCGTTGTCCAGATAGTATTCGACCGTGTCCAGGTCGCGGATGCCGCCGCCGATCTGGATGGGCAGGTCGTCGTCGGTCGCATCGACGATCGCCTGGATGGCCGCACGGTTGCGCGGTTTGCCCGCGACGGCGCCGTTCAGGTCCACCAGATGCAGGCGGCGCGCGCCCTGGCTGGCCCATTGGATGGCCATGGCGGCGGGATCTTCGGAAAAGACGGTGGCGTCAGCCAGGTCGCCTTGTCGCAGGCGCACGCAGCGCCCGTCTTTGAGGTCGATGGCGGGGATCAGAAGCATGGTCGTCGTGTCAGTGCAGGAAGGATTCGAAACCCGGTATGGGGGTCAGGGTTGCCAGCGGGTGAAGTTGCGATACATCAGCAAGCCGGGCGCTGCGCTCTTTTCTGGGTGAAACTGTACGGCAAAAATATTGTCGGTGGCAACGGCGCAGCAGAAGGGCTGCCCGTAGCGGCTGGTGGCCGCCGTGAGCGCCGCGTCGCCGGGTTCGGCGTAGTAGCTGTGAACGAAGTAGAACGGCGTGTCCTGGGCGATGCCGTCCCAGAGGGGATGCGCGCGGGTCTGGGTGACGGCGTTCCAGCCCATGTGCGGGACCTTCAACCGAGGGGGCGGCGTGTCCGCCGGGCGGGCGACAGGGTCATGCGCCGTGGTGCCCGGGCTGTCGGCGCAGGCGGAGCCGGTTGCCGCAGGCTGGTCGAAGGCTGGCCCCTGGAAGCGGCGCACGCGTCCCGCGAGCAGACCAAGGCCGGGCGTGTCGCCTTCGTCGCTGCCGTCGAACAGCATCTGTTCGCCGACGCAGACGCCCAGCAGGGGCTTTTCGCGGGCGGCGCGCAGCACGGCGTCGCGCAGGCCCGAGGTATCGAGCGTGTGCATGCAGTCGGGCATGGCTCCCTGGCCGGGAAACACGATGCGGTCGGCCGCCAGGATGTCGGCGGCGCTGCGCGCGATACGGATGTCCTGGTCCGGGGCGGCCGCCTGCAGGGCGCGCGCGACGGAGTGGAAATTACCCATGCCGTAGTCGACGATGGCGATGCGTGTCACGGTGCGGTGGTCCTGATGTGGTGTCGGGTCGAAAGGCGTGCGATGGGGATGCCGTCGGTCAGAGGGCGCCTTTAGTGGACGGAATCGTGCCGCCGGCGCGCGGATCGACTTCCGCAGCCATGCGCAGCGCGCGTCCAAAGGCCTTGAAGATGGTTTCGCACTGGTGGTGCGCGTTTTCCCCGCGCAGGTTGTCGATGTGGACGGTGGCCTGGGCATGGTTCACGAAGCCCTGGAAGAATTCGCGCGCCAGATCCACGTCGAAGGTACCGATGCGCGCCCGGACATAGTCCACGTGATAGAACAGGCCGGGACGGCCGGACAGGTCCACCACGACGCGCGAGAGGGCCTCGTCCAGCGGGACGTAGGCGTGACCATAACGGCGCAGCCCCGCCTTGGTGCCCACGGCGGCGGCAAAGGCCTGGCCCAGGGTGATGCCGACGTCCTCGACGCTGTGATGGTCATCGATGTGCGTGTCGCCGTCACAACGGATGTCCAGGTCGAACAAGCCATGGCGGGCGATCTGGTCCAGCATGTGGTCCAGGAACGGAACGCCGGTGTTCAGGGTGCGGGCCCCCGTACCGTCCAGGTTGATGGTGACGCGGATCCGGGTTTCTTGCGTGTTGCGTTCGATCGTGGCAGTGCGCATGGCTTTGAGGGGTGTCCTGGGCGGTGTCGGTCGCGAGGCGGCGAAAGCGTGGGGCTGGGGCCCGGCGTCAGGCCGGGTCGTTCAGGCGCAGGGCGGCGCTGGCGGCATGGGCATGCAGGCCTTCGCTGGTGGCCAGGGTGACGGCGATGCGGCCCAGAGTCTGCGCCCCTGTCGCGGAAACCTGGATCAGGCTGCTGCGCTTCTGGAAATCATACACGCCCAGTGGCGAGGAAAAGCGCGCCGTGCGTGCGGTGGGCAATACATGGTTGGGGCCGGCGCAATAGTCGCCCAGGGATTCCGAGCTGTAGGCGCCCATGAAGATCGCGCCGGCGTGGCGAATCAGCGGCAGAATGGCCTGCGGGTCGCGGACGGACAGTTCCAGGTGTTCGGGGGCGATCCGGTTGACCAGGGAGCAGGCCTGTTCCAGACCGGTCGTATGGATCAGCGCGCCGCGATTGGCCAGACTGACGCGCAGAATGTCGGCGCGCGGCTGCTGCGGCAGCAACCGTTCGATGGCGTCCCGGACCGCGTTCAGGTAGGCCTCGTCCGGGCACAGCAGGATGGCCTGGGCGAGTTCGTCGTGTTCGGCCTGGGAGAATAGATCCACCGCGAGCCATTCCGCCGGTGTGCTGCCGTCGGCCACGATGAGGATTTCCGAGGGGCCGGCGATCATGTCGATGCCCACCGTGCCGAAGACCCGCCGTTTGGCGGCTGCCACGTAGGCATTGCCCGGGCCGACGATCTTGTCCACGGCCGGTAGCGTCTGTGTGCCGTAGGCCAGCGCGCCCACGGCCTGGGCGCCGCCGATGGCGAAGATGCGGTCCACACCGCCCAGCGCGGCGGCGGCGAGCACCATCGGGTTGCGCGTGCCCCCGGGTGTGGGCGTGACCATGATCAGTTCCGGCACGCCGGCGACTTTTGCCGGAATGGCATTCATCAGGACAGACGAGGGGTAGGCGGCCTTGCCGCCTGGGACGTAGAGGCCTACGCGGTCCAGCGGAGTGATCTGCTGGCCGAGCATCGTCCCGTCGGGTTCGGTGTACGTCCAGGTCTGGGCGCGCTGGTGTTCATGGTAGCGTCGGACCCGTTCAGCCGCGGCTTCCAGGGCTGCGCGCCGGTCGGCGGGCAGGCCGGCCAACGCCGCCTGGCAGTCGCTGCGCGGGATTTCCAGGGCGGTCAGGCTGCCGGCCTGGACGCGGTCGAATCGGGCCGTGTAGTCCAGCACCGCCGCATCGCCGCGCGTCTGTACGTCGTGCAGGATGTCGCGCACCGTCGATTCGATGGATTCGTCCTGCGAGGCGTCGTAGGCCAGCAGGCGGGTCAGGGCCGAGTCGAAATCAGCGGAACGGGTATCCAGGCGGTTGATGAGCGGCATGACGATAGGGTGGCGCAAAAGGGTATCTTACCGAATTTGCCGCTGGGGGGTGCGGGCGGCCGCGATGGGCCTTGTCCCGCCGTGACCCGATTGGCCTTGCCCGCCCCGTCAGGCCATCCGCACGGAGGCCTGAGCGAACGCATCCAGGAAGGGTTGCAGGCGTGGGCCCTGCATCTTCAGGGCGGCCTGGTTGACGATCAGGCGTGACGAAATCTGGCGGATTTCCTCGACTTCGACCAGTTTATTGGCGCGCAGGGTACCGCCCGAGGACACCAGGTCCACGATGGCGTCGGCCAGACCGACCAGCGGCGCGAGTTCCATCGAGCCGTAGAGTTTGATGATGTCCACGTGCACGCCTTTGGCGGCGAAGTGTTCGCGGGCGGCGCGCACGTATTTCGTGGCGATGCGCAGGCGCGAGCCCTGGCGTACGGCCGTCTGGTAATCGAAGCCTTCGGGGGCGGCCACGCACAGGCGGCAGCGGGCGATGTTCAGGTCGATGGGCTGATACAGGCCGCCCGGATGCTGCGCCATGTGTTCGTGCAGCACATCCTTGCCGGCGATGCCGAAGTCGGCTGCGCCATACTGCACGTAGGTGGGCACGTCCGAGGCGCGCACGATGATGATGCGCAGGGCGTCCGAGTCGGTCGGCAGGATCAGCTTGCGCGAGGTCTCTGGGTTTTCGGGCACGCCCACGCCGGCGGCGGCCAGCAGCGGCAGGGTTTCTTCGAAGATGCGTCCCTTGGACAGAGCCAGGGTAAGGGGGGCTTGTGCCATGCGTCGGTTCGCCTATTGAATGCGTTGGATGTCCGCGCCCAGCGCCTGGAGCTTGTGTTCCATGCGTTCGTAGCCACGATCCAGGTGGTAGATGCGTTCCACCGTGGTCTGCCCCTGGGCGGCCAGGCCGGCGATGACCAGGCTGGCCGAGGCGCGCAGGTCTGTGGCCATGACGGTGGCGCCCAGCAACCGCGGGCTGCCCTGAACGATGGCAGTGTGCCCGTCGATCTCGATGTCGGCCCCCATGCGGCAGAGTTCCTGCACGTGCATGTAGCGATTTTCGAAGATGTTTTCCGTGATGACGGCGGTGCCGTCGGCCAGGGTGTTCAGGGCCATGAGCTGGGCCTGCATGTCGGTCGGGAAACCGGGGTATTCACTGGTCCGGAAGCCTGTGGCGCGGGGGCGCCCGGCCATGCGCGCGCGGATCCAGTCCGGGCCGGTGGTGATTTCCAGCCCGGCGTCACGCAGTTTGTCGAGCACCGCACCGAGCGTATCAGGCGCAGCACGGCGCAGGGTGATGTCGCCGCCAGCTGCGGCGACAGCGCACAGGAAGGTGCCGGCCTCGATGCGGTCGGGCACGATCCGGTGATGGGCGCCATGCAGGCGCTCGACGCCTTCGATCACGATGCGGTCGGTGCCATGGCCTTCGATGTGGGCCCCCATGGAGATCAGCACGCGCGCCAGATCCACGACTTCGGGTTCGCAGGCGGCATTTTCCAGAACCGTGCGGCCTTCGGCCAGCGCCGCGGCCATCATCAGGTTTTCTGTGCCGGTGACGGTGACCATGTCGGTCAGGATGCTGGCCCCACGCAGGCGCCTTGCCTCGGCCACGACGAAGCCATGTTCGATGTGGATGCTGGCGCCCATGGCGGCCAGGCCCTTGATGTGCTGGTCCACCGGACGCTGGCCGATCGCGCAGCCGCCCGGCAGACTGACCCGGGCGTTGCCGAAGCGCGCCACCAGGGGGCCCAGCACCAGGATGGACGCCCGCATGGTCTTCACCAGTTCGTAGGGCGCTTCCTGGCTGTGTACCTGGTCGGCGCGCAGGGTGACCTGCTCGTCACCCGGGCGGCTGGTGTGCACGCCCATGCGCTCGAGCAAGGTCAGCGTGGTGCCGATGTCGCGTAGGGCCGGGACGTTGTCGAGCACCAGCGGCTCGTCCGTCAGCAGGGCGGCGCACAGGATCGGCAGGGCGGCGTTCTTCGCACCCGAAATGTTGACCTCGCCCCGCAGCGGGCGGCCGCCCTGGATGAGGAGCTTATCCATTGTCTTTCGTGGCCGCGTATTCGGCGGGTGTGAGGTTGCGCATGGACAGCGCGTGGATTTCGGCGCGCATACGGTCGCCCAGCGCCTGGTAGACCGTGCGGTGGCGGGCCAGCGTGTTCTGGCCCTCGAAGGCCTTGCTGACGATCAGCGCTTCGAAATGGGCACCGTCGCCATAGACTTCCAGGTGTTCACAGTCCAGGTGTTCGGCGATGTACTGGCGGACGTGTTCGGGGGTAGGCGACATGGCTCAACTCCGTAATTTGTAGCCGCGCGCCAGCAGGCGCAGGGCGAAAAGGCTCAGGGCGATGGCGACGGCCAGCACGACGGCCAGCCCGCGCCAGGGGGATACGTCGGATACGGCGAAAAAGCCGTAGCGGAATCCGTCGATCATGTAGAACACTGGATTCCAGCGGGATACGGCCTGCCAGAAAGGGGGCAGGCTGTGGATGGAGTAAAACACCCCGGAGAGGAACGTGGCGGGCACGATCAGGAAATTCTGGAACGCCGCCAGTTGGTCGAATTTTTCCGACCACAGGCCTGCGATCAGACCCAGCGTGCCCAGGATCCAGCAAGACAGCACGGCGAAGGTCAGCAGCCAGATTGGTTCGGTGACCGGCAATGCCACGAAAAACAGCGCCATGGCCCAGATGCAGATGCCGACCGTCAGGCCGCGTGCGACGGCCGCCAGCAGGTAGGCGGTGAAGATCTGCCGGTGCGAGAAGGGCGGCAGCAGCACGAAAATCAGATTGCCCGTGATGCGGCTTTGGATCAGGGATGAGGACGGGTTGGCGAAGCTGTTTTGCAGCATGCTCATCATCATCAGGCCCGGAATCAGAAAGGCCGTGTAGGACAAGCTGCCGTAGACGTGCACCCGGTCTTCCAGCACGTGGGAAAAGATCAGCAGGTATAGCAGCGCCGTCACCACCGGGGCGGCGATCGTCTGCAGGCCGACCTTCCAGAAGCGCATCAGTTCCTTGTGCAGCAGCGTGGGGAACCCCGAGCCCATGATGGGCCGGGCTTGGGCGACGGGGCGGATCACAGTTCGGCCTCCAGCAGGGAATCATCGTGCATGATGTGCACGAAGGCGTCTTCCAGGTCGGAGCCGCCGAAACGGGCCATCAGGGCCTGGGTTGTGTCCAGGGCTACGATATGGCCGGATTTCAACATGGCAACCCGGCCGCACAGCGATTCGGCCTCTTCCAGATAATGCGTCGTGAGCAGGATGGTGTGTCCGGCCTGATTCAAGCGGGTGATGAAGTCCCACAGCGTGCGGCGCAGATCCACGTCGACCCCGGCCGTGGGCTCGTCCAGAATGATGACAGGCGGGCGGTGCACCAATGCCTGCGCGACCAGGACCCGCCGCTTCATGCCGCCCGACAGAGCGCGCATGTTGATCTCGGCCTTGTCCAGCAATCCGAGATTGTCCAGGATCTCGTCGATCCAGTCGTCATTGTTGCGCAGCCCGAAGTAGCCGGACTGCAGGCGCAGGGTCTCGCGCACGGTGAAGAACGGGTCGTAGACGAGTTCCTGGGGGACGACCCCCAGCGACTGACGGGCGCGGCGAAAGTCCCCGACCACGTCGTAGCCACAGACCCGGGCGGTGCCCCGTGTCGCGTGCGCGAGACCGGCCAGGATGGAGATCAGGGTCGTCTTGCCCGCGCCGTTGGGGCCCAGCAAACCGAAGAATTCGCCGTGCTCGACCGTCAGGGTGACGTCGTGCAGGGCCTGGAAGCCGGTGGGCACGGGACGCCCCAACAGCCGATCACGCAGGGATCGCTGAGCGGGAGCATAGACTTTGGAGATATTTTGCAGGTCGAGGGCGGGCATGAGCAGACAATGGCGCCCCGAAATGGGCGCCATTAAGCATTATAAGCGGTGATCCTGGGGTGGGGGCTGGAGACGCGGCAGCGGGCAGCCTGGCATGAGGGGGTGGTGCAAACGCGTGAGGCGCCAGCCGCTTCTGAAGGGAAGCCGGGGGACGTCGGCGTGTGTGTCTGAGCCGCGAAGCGGCGAGTTCGCACGCCGCCCGGCTGGACGAAGAAGGGCTGGGCAGTCCGACCGGAGGGAGGACCGCCGAACAGAGCGCACCACCCCCTCATGCCAGGCTGACAGCGTGTTTACTGCGATTGCCCGCTCTTCGCGTTCAGTGCCTTGATCAGCCCATCGATCCCGCTGTTGCCGATTTCCTGGGAGAACTGATTGCGGTAATTCTGAATCAGCCAAATGCCCTCGACGTTCAGGTCGTAGACCTTCCAGCCCGCATCCGTATGTTCCAGCCGGTAGTCCACGCCGATCGGAGCACCGTTGGGTTGCGACACCAGCGTGCGCACGACCGCGTCATTGGCCTGGTTGCCCTCGCGGAACGGTTGCAGCGTGATCGTCGTGCTCGGGGTCACCCGCGTGAAGGCCCCGCTGTAGGTGCGGATCAGCGTGCCGGTGAAGGCCTTGACCAGCTCGCTTTGCTGTTCGGCCGATGCCTGACGCCAGTAGCGCCCAGCCGCTAGGCGTGTGGTTTTGTTCATGTCCACATAGGGCAGTGCGTACTTGCGCACGATGGCCGTGATGTGGCTGACGTCGCCCTGGATGGCCTTCGGGTCGGCCTTGACGGCCTCGAGCATGTTGTCGGCGACCGAGGACAGGAAGACGTCCGGTGCGGCTTTCGGGTCGACCGGCCGTTCAGCGTGAGCGATGGGCAGGGCACCAAGGCCCAGGGTGGCGCTCAGCAGGCACAGTTGCCCGATCCGGCGCAGGTTAAAGAATGGCGAAATCATCATCAGGGACTCCAAGGGCGCCGGGATCGTCCCGCGCGCCCGGGTTTCCGGCGTGGGCACGGACGGACCGGGCCCGCGCCGGCGGGTTGCTACCGGGTGGGCTGGGCGTCCGGATCCTCGTAGACCGGCAGGTCGGTCTGGGCAGGGCTGGCGGTGTGATCCAGCGTGTCCTGGGTGCTGGCGCGTTCGCTTTGGCGGCGGCTGTCCAGCATAGCCTTGCGGCGCTGCAGATACGCGTCTCGGATGAAACTGTATTTGTCCAGGGCGATCTGATCCACCAGGCGGTCGGCTTCCAGCAGGCCGGCCCGTGTATCCACAATATACAAGCCCAGGATCGAATTGCGAACCGGGATGTCGTCGATGGCGAAGACCGCGGCCGTCGGGGTCACCGGGGCGGCCAGGGTGACGGCCGTGCCCACGCCATCACGTACCGTGCTGGGTCCCAGGAATGGCAGCACCATGTAAGGGCCGTGGCCGAAACCCCAAACGCCCAGCGTCATGCCGAAGTCATTGGGGATCTTGCGCGCCCCGTGCATGGAAGCAATGTCGATGCAGCCGCCCAGACCTGCCGTGGTGTTGAACAGCACGCGTCCGAAGGTATCCACGAAGTCGCGCCCGCGCCCCTGCAGCAGGCTGTTGACGGCCGACCAGACGTCGCCCAGGTTGCCGAAGATGTTGTGGACACAGGTGCGCACCGGCTGGGGGGTGACCTTTTCGTAGCCGGTGGCGATTGGCTTCAGTACCGCGCGATCCACAGTGTCGTTGAAGGTGTATACGCCACGGTTATAGGATTCCCAGGGGTCGTTGGGTGACGGGTGGGGTACCTGGGCACAGCCGGCCATCAGCGCGACAGAGGCCAGCGCCAGACTGGCGCGGGTCAGTGAGCGGCGCGGAACGGATCGAAGATGTGTGTGGATCGCAGTCATGGAACGGTTCAAGCGGTCGACGGACGAGCCGTCGGACGAAATGGGTTGCGTATTGTAACCGTTTAATGCGTGGCGGCAGGTGCGGCGCCGGCCGGGGAACCGGATGACGGCACCGCAGGTGGCGTCGGCGAGCCGGTCGGGGCGCCATTCGTAGCCGGCGCGGCCGACCCGCCCTTTTCCGCCGAGTTATACAGGAACTTGCTGATCAGGTCTTCGAGTACGACTGCCGATTGCGTGAACCGGATCGTGCCGCCGTCGGCCAGGTTCTTGTCCTCGCCGCCCGGTGTCAGGCCGACGTATTGCTCGCCCAGCAGACCCGATGTCAGGATCGAGGCCGACGTATCCTCTGGAAATGTGTACTGTTTTTCCATGTCCAGCGTGACGGTTGCCTGGAAGCGCTGGTTGTCGAAGCCGACCGAGGCGACCCGGCCGACCACGACGCCGCTGCTTTTGACCGGTGCGCGCACCTTCAGCCCGCCGATGTTGTCGAAATCGGCATGCACCTGGTATGTCGGCGCGAAGGAGAAAGAACTCATGTTGCCGGCGCGCAGGGCCAGGAACACCAGAGCGATCAGGCCCAGCAGAATGAACAGGCCAACCCAAAAATCCGTTTTTTCGCGTGTCATGAAAATCGATCCTTAGTGCGCGAACATCAGCGCCGTCAACAGGAAATCCAGCCCCAGCACGGCCAGCGCGCCGCTGACCACCGTGCGGGTGGTGGCCCGGGACACTCCTTCCGGGGTAGCCCGGGACGTCCAGCCTTGGTAGAGTGCGATCAGGGTGACCACGACGCCGAACACCAGGCTCTTGATGACGCCATTGAGCACGTCTTTTACCACGTCGACCCCGCCCTGCATCTGCGACCAGAAGGCCCCTGGGTCGATGCCGATCAGCACGACGCCGACGAACCAGCCCCCCAGGATGCCGACCATGGAAAAGACCGCCGCCAGCACCGGCATGGCAATCACGCCCCCCCAGAATCTGGGCGTCAGGACCCGGCGCACCGGGTCCACGGCCATGACCTCCATGGCCGACAGCTGTTCGCCCGCTTTCATCAGCCCGATCTCGGCCGTGAGCGACGTGCCGGCCCGGCCGGCAAAGAGCAGCGCCGTGACCACCGGACCCAGTTCGCGCACCAGCGATAGCGCAACCAGCAGGCCCAGGGCTTCCTCGGAGCCATAGCGTTCCAGTGTGTAATAGCCCTGTAGCCCCAGAACGAAGCCGACGAACAAGCCGGACACGCTGATGATCAGCAGCGAGTGATTGCCGATGAAGTGCACCTGCTGGGCGGTCAGCCGAGGACGGCGCCACAGGATGCCGCTGCGGGCCAGGATGGCGAAGAACAGGCGGACGAAGGCGCCCAGGCCGACCACCATCGACACGAAATTGTGGCCCAGGGAGGCAATATGAAGAGAGGGGCGATTCATGCGGTTCCCCGTTGTGCCGCGAACCAGCGCTCGAAGGCCGGCGTCAGCGGGTAGTGGAATCCGATGGGGCCATCGGGCCGGCCTTCCAGGAATTGTTGCAGGTACTCGTCCCGGGAGGCGGAGAGCTCGGCTGGCGTGCCATGGGCGATCAACCGTCCTTGTCCGATCAGATAGATCTGGTCCGCGATGGGGAAGGATTTCGCGACGTCGTGGGTAATCAGGATCGAGGCGCAGCCCAGTGTGTCGGTCATGCGGCGGATCAGCTGCGCCGTGATGCCCAGGGAAATCGGATCCAGGCCCGCGAAGGGTTCGTCGTACAGGATCAGTTCGGGTTCCAGCACGATAGCCCGGGCCAATGCGACGCGCCGTGCCATGCCGCCGGAAATTTCCGAGATGCGCAGGTGGGCCGCATGACGCAGGCCGACCGCCTGGAGTTTATCCAGGACGCGTTCCAGAATCTGTTGTTCTGAAATGCAGGTGTGTTCACGCAACGGAAAGGCGACGTTCTCGAAGACGTTCAAGTCCGTGAACAGTGCGCCGCCCTGGAACAAGACGCCCATGCGCTGGCGAAGTTCGCGCAGGGGTTCGCCGTGTATCCGGGCCATATCCTGGCCAAAGACCGTGATGCGCCCGGATTGCGCCTGCAGCTGGCCGGTCGCGGCGCGCAGCAGCGTGGTCTTGCCCGATCCGGATCCGCCCATCATGGCCACGACCTGTTTCGGCATGACCTGCAGGTCGATGTCGCGCAACACGGTGAAGTCTCCGTAGCCTAACGAGGCGCCGGCGAAGGTTACGACAGGATCGGTGGGATTGGTTGAACTCATCGGGGGTCAATTGGCCGCATCGGTTTAACATTGTACCTGTGCTGATCAGTGGGGCCGAGACGCCCTTGTCACCGGGATCAGTCGAGCGGGAACTTTTTGCGCCGCCATTCGTTGGAGAAGGGGTGAACGCGGATGCCGACCTCGAGGATATGCGCTATGCGGTGCGCGCCAGTGCCGGGGATGCGAACGCCTATGCCTGGCTGGTAACGCGGCATCAGGGCGCCGTCCATCGTTATCTCGTGCGGTTGATCGGGGTCCCGGAAATCGCGCGCGAGTTGACGCAGGACACCTTTTTGCGGGCTTACCAGGCGATCCGGACCTGGCAACCGGAGGCGCGGTTCCTGACCTGGCTGTTCCGGATTGCACACAACCTGGCGCTGGACCACTTGCGGCGTGCGAAACATGTGCGCCTGGAGCCGCTGGACGAGGGTCTCGACGTGCCGGACCCCGCCCCCGGACCGGAAAAGCAGCTTGAAACCCGACAAAGGGCGCGCGAGCTGGAACGGGCTCTGGCCACTCTGGCGCCGGCGCATCGCGAGGTCCTGCTGCTGCGCGAGATCGAGGAAATGTCCTATGAGGATATTGCGCACACGCTGGATCTGAACCTGGGCACCGTGCGCTCACGTATTGCCCGTGCCCGGACGGCGTTGCTCGCCGCCCTGAGAACTTGACCGAGGAAATATCCATGCCTTGTCCCCACACGCTATTGCTGTCCGCCAGCCTCGATCCGGAATGCACGGACAGGCGACGATCACAGATCCTGGGGCATGTCCGGTCCTGCCCCATCTGCGCAGCGGAACTGGCGGTGCTCCAATCCCTGTCCGCCGACCTGCGGGCCTTGCCCGACCCGGGTGGGGCGTCAGACCTGTCCGGTGCCTGGAAGGCGTCCCCGACGGTTTCCTCGCGCGGCCGCTTCCGCTGGAAATTCTGGCGGGACGGCTCGTCCTGGTGGACGCAGCTGCCGGCCGGGCTGGCGGTCGCGGCTTCTTTGGCGGCTGGCGTCGGACTGGCGGACTGGTCCTTGCCCGTGGCGGGGCCCGCGCAGTCCCTGGCAGTGACGGCGCGGATGGACAGTTTTGATCCGGTGCCCCCGGGCGGGCTGTGTGCCGCGGCCGGCTTGTGCGGAACCCCCCGGGAGCGCACATGACAGCCCGACTCCGCAACACATTGCTGGCTGTCTCCCTGGCCCTCAATGTCGGTTTCCTGGCCACGGCCGTTCAGCGCCACTGGCTCGGTCCCGCGCAGGACCGGCAGGAGGCCATGGCGCCCCTGGCGCAGCGCCTGAACCTGTCGGCCGCGCAACGGACAGCCTGGACCGCGCTCGAGGGGCCGTTCGTGAGCGACCTGGCCGGGAACTGGGCGGCCATCCGCGTGCAGCGTCAGGCCTTGCTGGATGAGATCTTTGCCGCGCACCCGGACGAGGCGCGCCTGGCCAGCATCCAGGAGCGGATCGCCGCCTTGCAGGACAGTCAGCAGAAACGCGTGATTCGCCAGTTGCTGGCCGAACGTGGCGTGCTGGATGCCCATCAGCAAGATGTCCTCAGGAGCCTGTTGATGCAGGAATATGCCGCGCAGGCAGGCCAGGCCACCCAGGCGGAGCGCCTGCACCAGACAGCGCCGCATCCTTGACGGTGGCGATTGCGGGATGGATGGAACTTTTTTCCGGATGGTCCGTTAGAGCAGATGTCAGACCGATATTTGTCCTTTTCACGGAGATGAAACATGTCCATCCAAGCCCCCCGCCTTCTGCTCGCCCTGAGCCTCGCCCTGCCCCTCGCCTTGTCCGCCGGCCCCACGCTAGCGCAAACGCATGATCATGGTTCTGCCGCATCGACGGCGCTGACCCTGGATCATGGTCAGAAATGGGCGACCGATGCCCCGTTGCGTCGGGCCATGGGCAATCTGGCGCAGGCGGTCAACCAGAGTCTGCCGGCGGCCCATGCCGGCACCTTGACCGACGCGCAATATGACGCGCTGGGTACGAAAGCCAATCAGGAATTCGCCTATATCGTCGAAAACTGCAAGCTGACGCCGCAAGCCGACGCCGCCCTGCACGTCATTCTGGCGGATATGGTCAACGGTGCCGAAGTCATCGGCGGCAAGCAGGCGGGCCAGCCCCGCGCCGACGGTGTCGTTCGCCTGGCGCAGGCGCTGAATCGTTATAGCGAATATTTCGACCATCCCGGCTGGCAGGAGGTCCAGCTGCCGCATTGAGCGGACAGCGCCTGGCGGGTCTGACGCCGGCATTGCCGGACGCCGGGCCCGCCGGCAGTCAGCGCGGCAGCACCGACGATCCCATCAGATACTCGTCCACCGACCGCGCGCATTGACGGCCTTCGCGGATCGCCCAGACCACCAGCGACTGGCCGCGCCGCATATCGCCGGCGGCAAAGACTTTTTCCCGGTTGCTGCAGTAATCGTTCGTGTTCGCCCGCGCGTTACCGCGACCGTCGACCTCGACGCCGAACGCATCCAGTACCGAGCGCATCGGCGACACGAATCCCATCGCCAGCAGCACCAGATCCGCCTGGATTTCGAAGCGCGAATCCTTCACCTCGCGCATCTTCATCTGGCCGGTGGCCTTGTCCTTCAGCCATTCGAGCCGGGTGGCGACGAGCTTCTCGACCTTGCCGCCCTTGCCCTCGAAGGCCTGTGTGCCGACCGCCCAGTCGCGCTGGCAGCCTTCCTCGTGCGAGGATGAGGTGCGCAGCTTGATCGGCCAGTACGGCCAGGTCAGCAGCTTGTTTTCCTCTTCCGGCGGGCGGAACATCAGTTCGAATTGCGTGACCGAGGCCGCGCCTTGGCGGTTGCTGGTGCCCACGCAGTCGGAACCCGTGTCGCCCCCGCCGATCACGATGACGTGCTTGCCCTTGGCATTGATCGGTTTGCTGATCCGGTCGCCATGGTTGATCTTGTTCTGCTGGCGCAGGAAATCCATGGCAAAGTGCACGCCGCGCAGCTCGCGTCCAGCCACCGGCAGATCGCGTGGCTGCTCGCTGCCGCCGGTCAGCACCACGGCGTCGTGTGTCGCCAGCAAATCGTCGGGGGTGATGACCGTCAGGCCGTCATCGGCGTCACCGGGGTTGCCGACGTAGGTCGAGGGAAAGAATTCCACGCCTTCGGCTTCCATCTGAGCCAGCCGGCGGTCGATATGAATCTTTTCCAGCTTGAAGTCCGGGATCCCGTAGCGCAGCAGCCCGCCGATGCGGTTGCTCTTTTCGTACACCGACACGTTGTGGCCGACGCGTGCCAGCTGCTGTGCACAGGCCAGGCCGGCGGGGCCGGAGCCTACGATCGCGACCTTTTTGCCCGTCTTGCGCGAGGGCGGCTGTGGCACGACCCAGCCTTCCTTCCAGCCGCGCTCGATGATCGTGTGCTCGATGGACTTGATGCCGACCGCGGTGTCGTTCAGGTTCAGCGTGCAGGCGGACTCGCACGGCGCGGGGCAGATTCTGCCGGTGAACTCCGGAAAATTGTTCGTCGACAGCAGTGTGTCGAGCGCGCGCTTCCAGTCCTGCTTGTAGACCAGGTCATTCCAGTCGGGGATGATGTTGTTGACCGGGCAGGCGTGCGTGCAGAACGGCACCCCGCAGTCCATGCAGCGGGCCCCCTGGATGCGGGCCTCTTCGTCGGTCAGCGGAGAGACGAATTCCTTCCAGTGGTGCAGACGGGATTCCGGCGCCTCGTACGCAGGCTTGACCCGGGCGAATTCCATGAAACCAGTGATTTTTCCCATGATGCGGTATTCCTTCAGGCGGCCAGGTCACGGGTCTGGGCGGCCTGCCACAGTTCGCCCAGTGCGCGGCGGTATTCGATCGGCGTGACTTTGACGAAGGCGCTGCGCGCCTGGTTCCAGTCGTCCAGGATTTCGCGGGCGCGGAAACTGCCCGTGTGACGGAAGTGGTTCTCCACCAGCCGGCGCACGATCGTTTCATCGGTCTCGCGTTCGCTGTCGCGGGTCTGGTGGTGCCAGAACTGCTTGTCGCCCGCCTGCTGCTGGGCGTCGTGGGCGCTCATCGGGTCCAGGTGGACCATGTCGGGGTTACAGCGCCGGACCAGGATGTGCTCCGGATCCCACACGTAGGCAACCCCACCCGACATCCCTGCGGCGAAGTTGCGTCCGGTCTCGCCCAGCACGACGACGGTGCCGCCGGTCATGTATTCGCAACCGTGGTCCCCCGTGCCTTCGACGACGGCCACCGCGCCCGAGTTGCGCACGGCGAAGCGCTCGCCCGCGACGCCGTTGAAATAGGCCTCGCCGCCAGTGGCGCCATACAGCACCGTGTTGCCCGCGATGATGTGATCCGGGCCGAAACCGCGGAAATCATTGGGCGAGCGTACGATCAGGCGGCCGCCCGACAGGCCCTTGCCGACGTAGTCGTTGGCTTCGCCCACCAGATCCAGGGTGATGCCGTGCGCCAGAAATGCGCCGAAGCTCTGGCCTGCCGCGCCGTTGCACTGGATGTGGATCGTGTCTTCCGGCAGCCCCTCGTGGCCGTATCGCCGGGCGACCTCGCCCGACAGCATGGCGCCGATGGTGCGGTTGCGATTGCGCACCGGCGTGATGAAGGAAACCTTTTCCCCCCGTTCCAGGGCGGCCTTGCTGCGGTCGATCAGCTGATGATCCAGCGCGTGGGCCAGGCCATGGTCCTGGCTGTCGGTGTTGTGTACCGAATCGGTGGTCTGGACTTGATGGAAGATACGGCTGAAATCCAGGCCATGGGCCTTCCAGTGATTGATCCCTTTGCGCATGTCCAGCAGATCGACGCGGCCGATCAGGTCGTCGACGCGCCGGATACCCAACTGCGCCATGATTTCGCGGACTTCCTCGGCGACGAAGAAGAAGTAGTTCACGACGTATTCGGGCTTGCCGTTGAATTTCTTGCGCAGCACCGGATCCTGGGTGGCGACGCCGGTCGGACAGGTGTTCAGATGGCATTTGCGCATCATGACGCAGCCTTCCACGATCAGGGGCGCGGTGGCAAAGCCGAATTCGTCGGCGCCCAGCATGGCGGCGATCGCCACATCGCGGCCGGTCTTCATCTGGCCGTCGGCCTGCACGCGGATGCGGCTGCGCAGGCGGTTCAGGACCAAGGTCTGCTGCGTTTCGGACAGGCCCAGTTCCCAGGGGATCCCGGCGTGTTTGATCGACGACACGGGAGAGGCCCCTGTGCCGCCGTCGTGGCCGGCGATGACCACGTGGTCGGCCTTGGCCTTGGCCACGCCGGTGGCCACCGTGCCCACGCCGACCTCGGCCACCAGCTTGACCGAGATCGAGGCCTGCTCGTTGACGTTCTTCAGGTCGTGGATCAGCTGCGCCAGGTCCTCGATGGAGTAGATGTCGTGGTGCGGCGGGGGCGAGATCAGGCCCACGCCCGGCACCGAATAGCGCAGTTGCGCGATGTAGTCGGTGACCTTGTGCCCCGGCAGCTGGCCGCCTTCGCCCGGCTTGGCGCCCTGGGCCATCTTGATCTGGATCTGGTCGGCGCTGCACAGGTATTCCGCCGTGACGCCGAAGCGCCCGGATGCGACCTGCTTGATGCGCGAGCGCAGCGAATCGCCGGCGGCCAACGGAATGTCGGCCACGACACGGTCCTTGCCCAGGACCGAGGCGATTGTGTCGCCCTTGCGCACGGTCGGCTTGCCGGCGCGCATCTCGCTCCGATAGCGCAGCGCGTCCTCGCCGCCCTCGCCGGTGTTGGACTTGCCGCCGATGCGGTTCATCGCGACCGCCAGGGTTGCGTGCGCTTCGGTGGAGATCGAACCCAGCGACATGGCGCCAGAGGCGAAGCGCTTGACGATTTCCTTGGCGGGCTCGACCTCGGACAGTGGAATGGCCTGCGCCGGGTCCACGCGGAATTCGAACAGGCCGCGCAGGGTCATGTGGCGCTTGGACTGATCGTTGATCAGCTGAGCGTATTCCTTGAAGGTGGAATAGTTGTTGGCGCGGGTGGCGTGCTGCAGCTTGGCGATCGAGTCCGGCGTCCACAGGTGCTCTTCGCCGCGAATCCGGAAGGCATAGTCGCCGCCTTCGTCGAGCCGGTCGGCCAGGACGGGGCTGTTGCCGAACGCCGCCTGATGCGTGCGCAGGGCCTCTTCGGCCACCTGGAAAATGTCGATGCCTTCGATGTTGCTGGGGGTGCCGGTGAAGTACTTTTTCACCAGGCTGTTGTGCAGGCCGACGGCTTCGAAAATCTGGGCCCCGGTGTAGGACATGTAGGTCGAGATGCCCATCTTGGACATGACCTTCTTCAGGCCCTTGCCGATCGCCTTGATGTAGTTTTCCGTGGCGTGGGGAATGCTGGATTCCAGCGCCGTCAGTGATTCCAGCGCCAGCCAGGGGTGCACGGCTTCGGCGCCATAGCCGCCCAACAGGGCGAAATGGTGGGTCTCGCGTGCGGAACCCGTTTCCACGATCAGGCCGGTCTTGGTGCGCAGGCCGGCGCGGATCAGGTGCTGGTGGATGGCCGACGTGGCCAGCAGGGCGGGGATCGCAACGTGATCGGCATCCACCTTGCGGTCGCTCAGCAGCAGGATGTTGTCGCCACTGCGCACGGCGTCCGCGGCGCTGGCGCACAGCGATGCCAGGCATGCCTCGATGCCTTCACGGCCCCAGGCGACCGGATAGGTGATGTCCAGCTCGCAGCAGCGGAACTTGTCGCTGGTCTGCTGGCTGATGTGGCGCAATTGCGCCATGGCGGCCTGGTCCAGCACCGGCTGGCTGATTTCCAGGCGCAGCGGCGGGTTGACGTTGTTGATGTCCAGCAGATTGGGCTTGGGTCCGATGAAGGACACCAGCGACATGACCAGCTGCTCGCGGATCGGGTCGATCGGCGGGTTGGTCACCTGCGCGAACATCTGGCGGAAATAGTTGTAGAAGGGCTTGGGGCGGTCCGACAGCACCGTCAGCGGCGCGTCGTTGCCCATCGATCCGATGGCCTCCTGGCCGCTCGTGGCCATGGGTTCCAGGATGAACTTGAAGTCTTCCTGCGTCCAGCCGAAGGCCTGCTGGCGGTCCAGCAGGCTGGCGGTGGCTTCGGGCAGGTCGTCGGACTTCAGGGCGGGCAGGTCGTCGAGCTTCATGCGCAGACGCTGGATCCACTGCGGATAGGGGTGCGCATTGGCCAGTTGCGACTTGATCTCTTCGTCGTCGATGATGCGGCCCTGCTGCAGGTCGATGAGCAGCATCTTGCCCGGCTGCAGGCGCCATTTCTTGACGATGCGGTGCTCGGGGATCTGCAGTGTGCCGGCTTCGGATGCCAGGATCACCATCTTGTCGTCGGTGATCAGGTAGCGCGCCGGGCGCAGGCCGTTGCGGTCCAGCGTGGCGCCGATCTGGCGCCCATCGGTGAAGGCCACCGCCGCCGGGCCGTCCCACGGCTCCATCATGGCCGCATGGTATTCGTAGAAGGCGCGCCGCGACTCGTCCATGTCGGCGTGCTGTTCCCAGGCCTCGGGAATCATGATCATCATGGCATGGGCCAGGGAATAGCCAGACATGACCAGCAGTTCCAGGCAGTTGTCGAAGGTGGCCGTATCCGACTGGCCTTCGTAGACGATCGGGTAGAGTTTGCCCAGATCCTCGCCCAGTACCGCCGAGGTCATGACCCCTTCGCGGGCGCGCAGCCAGTTGAAGTTGCCCTTGACCGTGTTGATCTCGCCATTGTGCGCGATCATGCGGTAGGGGTGCGCCAGCGGCCAGGCGGGGAAGGTGTTGGTGGAAAAACGCTGATGGACCAGGGCCAGCGCCGAAATGGCACGCGTGTCGGCCAGGTCGCGGTAGTAGACGCCGACCTGGTTGGCCAGCAGCAAGCCTTTGTAGACCACCGTGCGCACCGAAATCGACGGCACGAAATATTCCTGGCCGTGCGCCAGCTGCATGCGCTGGATGGCGTGGCTGGCGGTCTTGCGGATGACGTAGAGTTTGCGCTCCAGCGCGTCGGGCACCATGATGTCCGGGCCGCGGCCGATGAACAGCTGGCGGATGACCGGTTCGCAGGCACGCACGGTGGGCGACATCTTCATGTCGTGATCGATGGGCACGTCGCGCCAGCCCAGCACCACCTGGCCCTCGTCGCGCACGGCGCGTTCCAGTTCGCGTTCGCAGGCCAGGCGGGATGCGGTTTCCTTCGGCAGGAAGACCATCGCCACCCCGTAGTCGTCGGGGGGCGGCAGGGTTACGCCCTGCGCGGCCATTTCCTCGCGGTAGAGCTGGTCCGGGATCTGGAGCAGGATGCCCGCGCCGTCGCCCATCAGTTCGTCCGCGCCGACTGCGCCCCGGTGATCCAGGTTTTCCAGGATCCTCAGCGCCTGCTGAATGATGGTATGGCTTTTGTTGCCCTCGATGTGGGCGACGAAACCCACGCCGCAGGCGTCATGTTCGTATTCGGGGTGGTACAGACCCTGGGCGGCCGGCAGGCCGGGGGGACAGGAGGCGGGTTGGGTCATGGCGAGACTCGAAAGGGTGAAACGGGGGCCGGCGTCTGTGCTCGGTGGAATGTGGCGTCCGGAACAGGAAGCCCCACCGCGAAGGTGGAATCAGAAAATTACGCCGCCATGGTCTTGTCGACAATAGGTTTTTTCATGATGCGTCCCTATTTATAAGGATTGAATATGCTTATTAAGTTAATTGGGGACATATTTATTCAAATGAAAAATATGAATTAAATATTGATTCGAGGTTTTGATGGATGCGGGGAAACCCGAATGGCACAATCAAAAAATATTTATCGGATGTTGTCGCGCGCTGTCTGATGAGGCGCCGGTGGCGCGCACAGGCCATCGATCAGCACATGGGCAAGCCCGCGAGAGCAAGTCTCGACCCGGGCGTCTACCTGGTAGACCTGCGCCAGGGATTTGGCCGTGATCACCTGGTCGGGGGTGCCATGGCCGACCAGTTTGCCAGCCTGGATCAGCAGCGCGTCGTCGCTGCGCTGCAGGGCGACATTCAGGTCGTGCAGCACGATCAGGGTGATCAGGTCGTGCTCCTGGGTTTCCTGGCGCAGCAGGTTCATCACATGACACTGATAGTTCAGGTCCAGGGCGGATAAGGGCTCGTCGAGCAGCAGCAGGCGTGGCGTGCGGATCAGCGCCTGCGCCAGGCCCACCAGCTGCTTTTGTCCGCCTGAGAGCTGATCCAGATAGTGCATGGCCAGATGCTCGATACCCAGCCTAGTCAGCACGTCGAGAATGCGCTGCGGGCTGGCCGCCTGGGCTCGTGGATCCAGATCCGACGCGCGGGCAGCCACCAGGACCGATTCGAACACCCGTAGATGCACGGCTGCCGGCAGCGATTGCGGCAGGTAGACCACGCTTTGCGCCCGTCGCTCGAACGACAGGCGCGTCAGATCCTGGCCGTCCAGCAGCACCTGGCCCCGTACGGTCTTGAGCAGTCCCGCCACGGCTTTGAGCAGCGTCGATTTGCCGCTGCCGTTGGGCCCCAGCAGCGAGACCACGTGGCCAGGCCGTAGGGGCCCCACCGACAGGTCCCGGATGACGGTGTGATGGCCGTAGGCGACTGACAGGTCCTGGATCCGAAGCATGACGAAGTCGTCCTCATTTCACCTGACGGCGCAGCACGACCGCCAGGAAGAAGGGGACGCCGACCAGAGAGGTCACGATCCCCACCGGCACGATGATTCCGGGCACGATGTTTTTCGAGGTTATCGAGGCCAGCGACAGGATCGTGCCGCCCACCAGGGCGCTGCCCGGCAGGTAGAAGCGGTGGTCCTCGCCAAACAGGCGCCGGGCGATGTGCGGGGCGATCAAGCCGATAAAGCCGATCGTGCCGACGAAGGACACCGCCAGCGCCGCCAGGATGCTGATACGCACCAGCGCGGTCAGCCGCAGGCGCGGCACGTCGATGCCGAAGCTGGCGGCGCGGTCCTCGCCCAGGCGCAGGGCGGTCAGTTTCCAGGTGTCGCGCAGCGACAGCGGCAGCAGGATCAGGATCGTCAGCAGCAGGATACCCAGCTTTGGCCACGACGAGCGCGCCAGGCTGCCCATGGTCCAGAACACCAGGCCCTGCAGGGCTTCGGCGCTGGCCACGAACTGCACCAGCGAGACGGCGGCATTGAAAGAGAACACCAGGGCGATACCAAACAGGATCAGCCCCGAGGTGCTCATGGCGCCCCAGCGGGCAACCAGATCCAGCATCAGCGCCGACAGCAGGGCGAACACGAAGGCATTGGCCGCCACCATCCACGACTGCGGCACGCCTGGCAGCGACAGGCCCAGCACGATCGCCAGCGATGCGCCGAAGGCGGCCGCCGACGAAAGCCCCAGCGTGAACGGACTGGCCAGCGGGTTGTTCAGGATGGTCTGCATCTCCGCGCCCGCCAGGCCCAGGGCCAGACCGACGGCGACCGCCATCAGCGCATAGGGCAGGCGGATGTCCCAGACGATCACCCGCGTCGTCGGAACGGCCTGGGACGGGTGAAACAGGGCCTGGCTCAGATCGGCCCAGCCCAGCCCCGACGGCCCCAGCATGAAGTCCGCCAGAATCGATATCAGGATGATGACTGCCAGAAGCGCCGTCAGCAGCCAGCGGCGGCGCAGCAAGCGCTGATAGTGCGGCAGGGGGCCGGTTGGCGGGATGGGCGAAGAGGGCATGAAGATGCAGTGCGCTAGGGTTGGGCGGGTCCGGTCATACGGGTTTTCGGGGGCGGCCGCGTGGCGCCGGGCTGACGCGCCGGGACGCCAGCCGCCCCAGGTGCGTCAGAAAGATCTTTTCCCCCAGTGCCCACTGACCATGCAGGGCGGCTTCGATCTGCCGCCGCTGGGGTTCGGCCAGACCATCGGCCAGCCGCTTGCGCCACGCGGCCTGGCGGGAAAACGGGGTGTCGCCTTCGCGCCAGTAATCGGGGTGGTCGGTCAGCGGCATCGTGGCGTCGGCGTTCCGGTCTCCGGATGGCGGCCGGCTGATCGCCGCCAGGCCGGCGTGTTCGGCGGCCGAGGACCATGGCCATTGTGTGGCGCTGGTCACGTAGCCGGCCATCACCGCCAGGGATTCCACCCAGACCATGGCGGGCAGTACCCAGCGTCCGGGTTCCAGCAGGGCATTGTGATAGCGGCTCGTGTAGACGCGGGTGCGCATCAGTCCGGAACCCATGCGTCGGCCCAGGCCTTGCATCAGGTACGGCAATGACTGGGCATCGCCCGGCGTGGCCAGCAATGTGATCCCGTCCGGCAGTATGGCCCAGGCGTGGATCGCGGTGGCCGGTTTGTCGCCGGACGGATTCGGGTCGCCGTCGGGGCGTGCCGATTCCGTCCGCCCGTCCGCGAGGCCGCGGGTTTCCTCGCCGAGCCAGGCGTGGATCCGGTCCAGCGCGGGTCCTGGCACCGGGGCATCCGGTCGTGCCAGCGGGTAGGCGAACTGCGCCTGCACCAGTTGTGGGACGCGCGGTGCGTAAAGACGGGGAAGGCGGGCCATAATGTGGATGAAGGGACGGGCCGTCTGGACGGTGGGGTGTGTCCCTAATTATACGGATGCGATGCACATCCATAAATTCAAACGATCGTTTGAATTTTCCGCGTAAATCAGCGACAATCGAACGATCGGCTGCGGGACAAGAAACACGCTACAGAGCCGCCCAGTCGGGATCTTCCATCATTGCGAGAGGACAACCTATCATGCAAACCAGTCAGTCCGCCCCCCTGTTCATCCGCCGAGTGGCGGTGTGCGGCGCCGGGGTCATGGGGGCTCAGATCGCCGCCCATTGCGTCAATGCCGGCGTGCCGGTGGTGCTGTTCGATCTGGCCAAAGACGATGGCCAGGGCGGCAAGAACGCCATCGTGCAGCGCGCCATCGCCCAGCTGAAGAAACTGAACCCCGCGCCGCTGGGCGTGGACAAGCTGGCCGACCTGATCACCCCGGCCAATTACGATGAAGACCTGGCTCTGCTGGCCGATTGCGACGTGGTCATCGAGGCCATTGCCGAACGCCTGGACTGGAAGCGCGACCTGTATCACAAGCTGGCCCCGGCGCTGAACCCCCACGCCATCGTGGCCAGCAACACGTCGGGCCTTTCCATCACGTCCCTGTCCGAAGCTCTGCCCGAGACCCTGCGCCACCGTTTCTGCGGCGTGCACTTCTTCAATCCGCCGCGCTACATGCCGTTGGTGGAACTGATTCCCACGTCCGCCACCGAGCCAGCCTTGCTGGATCATCTGGAAACCTTCCTGGTGTCGCAGCTGGGCAAGGGCGTCGTGCGCGCCAAGGACACACCCAATTTCATCGGCAACCGGATCGGCGTGTTCGGCATCCTGTCGGTGTTCCATCACACGCAAGCCTTCGATCTGCCCTACGAACTGGTCGATGACCTGACCGGCACCCGGTTGGGCCGCGCCAAATCCGGCACCTACCGCACGGCCGACGTCGTAGGCCTGGACACCCTGGCGCACGTCATCGACACGATGAAGGAGCAGTTGCCCAACGATCCTTTCCATGCGTATTTTGCGATCCCGCCCGTGCTGGCGGGTCTGATCGAAAAGGGCGCGCTGGGCCAGAAGGCCAAGGCCGGCTTCTTCAAGAAGGAAGGCAAGCAGATCCTGCGCCTGGACCCCGCCGCGGGCCAATACGTGCCGTCCAGCGAGAAGGCCGATGACGAGGTCAAGGAAATCCTGAAGGAACGCGACCCCGCCACCCGCCTGCGGGCCCTGCATGATTCCGATCATCCGCAGGCGCAATTCGTCTGGGCCGTGCTGCGCGATACCTTCCACTACAGCGCCGTGCACCTGGGCGACATCGCCGACAGCGCGCGCGAGCTGGATCAGGCCATGAAGTGGGGCTTCGGCCACAGTTTCGGCCCCTTCGAGATCTGGCAGGCCGCCGGCTGGCGGCAGGTTGCCACCTGGATCAACGAGGATATTGCAGCCGGCAAGACCTTGTCGTCCGCCCCGCTGCCGGCCTGGGCGACCAGCGGCCCGGTGTGGGACAAGCAAGCCGTGCATACGCCGGAAGGGTCCTTCAGCCCCGCGCGCAATGCCTATGTACCGCGCAGCACGCTGGCGGTTTACCAGCGCCAGATCGGCGCCCCGCGCCTGGTGGGCGAGGGTCCGGCCATCGTGCCCACCGTCGTCTACGAGAACGATGCCGTGCTGTGCTGGACGCTGCCCGCGCCGCACCCGCAGGACGTGCTCATCACGTCCTTCAAGACCAAGATGCATACGCTCAGCCCCGATGTGGTGCGCGGCGTGGTCCATGCCGTCGATCTGGCCGAGCAGAACTACAAGGCCATGGTGATCGGCCAGCTGGAAGACCCGTTTTCGGCCGGTGCCGACCTGAAGGCCATGCTGCCCGCGTTCATGACGGGCGGCGTCAAGGCGGTCGAGCCCATCCAGAAGGAAATGCAGGACATGGTTCTGCGCCTGCGCTATGCCCAGGTCCCCGTGGTGGCGGCCGTGGCCGGTCTGGCTCTGGGCGGGGGCTGCGAGCTGTCCGTGCACTGCGCCCGTCGCGTGGCCCATTTTGAAACCTACATCGGGCTGGTCGAAGTCGGGATCGGTCTGGTACCGGGCGCCGGCGGCATGACCTACAGCGCCCGTCGCGCGGCCGAGATCCAGGCGCAATCGGCACCCGATGCGCCGCTGCTGGCCTACGTGAAGAATTTCGTGCAGGCGGTGGCGACTGCCCGCGTGTCGAAGTCCGCGCTGGACGCGCGCGAGATCGGCTATCTGCGGGATTCCGATCCGATCGTCATGAATCGCCACGAGCTGTTGTCCGTCGCCGTGCGCGAGGCGGCCAATCTGGCCGGGCAGGGCTATCGCCCGCCACTGCCCGCGCGATTCCCGGTGGCTGGGCGCGACGCCATCGCCACTCTGCGTGCCCAACTGGTGAACATGCAGGTGGGCGGCTACATCAGCGATTACGACTTTCACATCGGTCTGGAAGTTGCGACCGTCATCTGCGGCGGCGACGTCGATCCGGGCAGCCTGGTGGACGAGGCCTGGATGCTGAGGCTGGAACGCCAGGCCTTCCTGGGCCTGCTCGCCAATCCCAAGACCCAGGAGCGCATTGCCGGCCTCCTGCAAACCGGCAAGCCCGTCCGCAACTAAGGAGACCTTCGATGACAGCCCTTCAACAAGCCTATATCGTTGCCGCGACGCGCACGCCCATCGGCAAGGCCCCGCGCGGCATGTATTCCCACACCCGTCCCGATGATCTGCTGGCCAAGGTTATCCGGGGCGTGCTGGCCCAGGCGCCAAACCTGGATCCAGCCGCCATCGAGGACGCCATCGTCGGCTGCGCCATTCCAGAAGGCCCCCAGGGGCTGAACGTGGCGCGCATCGGCGCCTTGCTGGCCGATCTGCCATCGTCGGTGGCCGGCGTCACGGTCAACCGCTTCTGCGCGTCCGGCCTGACGGCTGTCGCCATGGCGGCCGACCGCATCCGTGTGGGCGAGGCCGACGTCATGCTGGCCTGCGGCACCGAATCCATGAGTCTCGTACCCACCATGGGGATCAATACCTCGTTCAGCCCGGACGTCTACCTGAACGACGACAACATCGGGATCGCCTATGGCATGGGCGCGACCGCCGAACAGGTCGCCGAGCGCTGGGATGTTTCCCGCGCGGATCAGGATGCCTTTGCCCTGCGATCGCACCAGCGTGCCTTGGCGGCGCAGCAGTCCGGGGAATTCACCGACGAGATGCTGCCGGTGGAAATCGTGCGTCGGATCCCGGATCTGGCCGCGGGGGAAGTCCGTGAAACCCGCCATACCGTGACCCTGGACGAAGGTCCGCGTGCCGACACCAGCCTGGAAGCATTGGCGCGCTTGCGTCCGGTGTTTGCCGCCAAAGGCAGCGTCACGGCGGGCAACAGTTCGCAGACCTCGGACGGCGCCGGCGCGCTGCTGGTGGTGTCGGAACGCGCACTGAAGGAACACAATCTGACGCCGCTGGCGCGTTTCGTGTCCTTTGCCGTGCGTGGTGTGCCGCCCGACATCATGGGGATCGGCCCCAAGGAAGCCATTCCGGCCGCGTTGAAGAAAGCCGGCCTGACGCTGGCCCAGATGGGCTGGATCGAACTGAACGAAGCCTTTGCCGCGCAGTCCCTGGCCGTCATCCGCGATCTGGGGCTGAACGAGGACGTGGTCAATCCGATGGGTGGCGCCATCGCTCTGGGTCACCCGCTGGGTGCCACGGGCGCCATCCGATCCGCCACGACCATCCACGCCCTGCGCCGCCACAACCTGCAGTACGGCATGGTGACCATGTGCGTGGGTACCGGCATGGGTGCGGCGGGGATCTACGAGCGCTGCTGATCGTTCGTCATTCCCGCCGGAGCCGGTTCGACGATGCCCGGCCAACCGGCTGCCGCGCGCCCTTTCCAGAGGGCGCGTGGTTTTTCAGGTGCATGAGAGGGCATGTGACCGACCCGTGAACGGCGGGCTTCACTTTATACTTTCGCCATGTCCCAAGACCTCATGCCCACCGCGGGGGATGACTTGATCGCCCCGCTGACCGACTTGCCCGAATGGAAGCGCTTCGTCGTGGCGGCGCAGACCTGCGCGTCGCGCACCGATGGCCTGGATCTGATCGAAGCACCCGGCCTGATGCTGGATGCCAGCGGTCAGCGCCATTCGCCCGCGCTGCTGGCCGCGGGCGAGGCGCTGCTGCAGGCCCGGGGTTTTACGGAACAGCGCCGCCGCCTCCTGGCCGGCGAGGCCGTCAACGTCACCGAAAACCGGGCGGCTTGGCATACCGTGTTGCGGTCCCCGACAGCGCCAGCCGAGGTGCTGGCCGAGCGCGAGCGCATGGACGCCTGGGTGCGGCGCGCCGACGCCGAACGCCGCTGGCGCCATATCGTGCATGTCGGCATCGGTGGCTCGGACTGGGGCGTGCGGCTGGCGGTGTCGGCCTTCGGTTATGCCGGCACCTGGCGTGATGTCCGCTTCGTCGCCAACATCGACGGCCATGCCATCGAGGGCGGCCTGGCCGGCCTGGATCCGCGCGACACCCTGGTGGTGCTGGTGTCGAAATCCTTCACCACCTCGGAAACCCTGGAAAACGGCGCCCGGGCGCGGGAATGGCTGGTCGCCGCCGGGCTGGACCCCGCAGACCATCTCGTGGCGGTCACCGCCCAACCGGAACGCGCCCGTGCCTGGGGGATTCCGGATACCCAGATTTTCAAGATCTGGGATTGGGTCGGCGGGCGCTTTTCGATCTGGTCCGCGGTCAGCCTCACCACCGCTTTGTCGGTGGGTTCGGACGTATTGGCGGGCTTGCGCATGGGCGCCGCCGCCATGGACACCCATTTTGCGCAGGCGCCGCTGGCAGCCAACGCGCCGGTGCGCATGGCGCTGGCCGGCATCGTCAATCGCAGCGTCCTGGGGCAGGGTTCGCTGAACATCGCTCCCTATGATTCCCGCCTGGCCAATCTGGTGCCCTATGTCCAGCAACTGGACATGGAATCCCTGGGAAAATCGGTCGATCAGGCCGGTCGCCCGGTGGGCGTGCCCACCGGACCCGCTGTCTGGGGCATGCCGGGTACCGACGCCCAGCATACTTTTTTTCAATGGATGCATCAGGGCAGCGACGGCGCGCCGGTGGATTTCATCCTGTGCTGTCAGGCGGACCACCACTGGGCGGCGCATCATCGCCAGTTGCTGGCCAACTGCCTGGCCCAGCGCGAGGCCCTGATGCGCGGCAAGACGCTGGCCCAGGCGCGGGCCGAATGCCTGTCCGAGGGGATGACACCCGAACAGGCCGACTGGCTGGCGCCGCATCGAGTGCATCCGGGTGGGCGCCCCAACCATCTGATCGCGCTGCCGCGTCTGTCGCCGTATTCATTGGGCGCGCTGCTGGCGCTGTACGAGCATCGGGTGTTCACGCAGGGGCTGATCTGGGGGATCGATCCTTTTGACCAGTGGGGCGTGGAATATGGCAAGATCCTGGCGCGCGGAATTGCGTCGGCCCTGACGCCAGGCGCCGAAGTCCGGCCTGAATCCGCCGGTCATGATGTATCGACTTGTCACTGGATAGAGCAACTGCGGCGCTGATCGGGGTAAGTAAGCCATGACGGATCTGATTGAACTGACACAAGATGACGGCCTGCAGATCGCGCTGGTGTACGCGACGGCGGACAATTTGATCGGGCGTCCCATCTATGCGCCCGACGCGCGCTGCGCCTTGCGCCCAGAAGCGGCGGCATGCCTGCGTCGGGCCGCCCAGGCGGCCTGGCGGGCCGGGCTGGCGCTGGTGGTCTATGACGCCTATCGACCCGCGGCGGCCCACGCTGTGTTCTGGAAAGCTTTGCCGGATCCGCGCTATGTGGCCGATGCCTCACAGGGGTCCAACCATACGCGCGGGGTGGCCGTGGATGTCGGCTTGCTGGAAATCAGTGGAGAACCGCTGGACATGGGGACGGGGTTCGACGACATGCGCGAACAGTCCCATCATGACCGTGATGACTTGCCGTCCGAGATTCAGCGCAACCGCCAGCTGCTGCTGGGCATCATGCTGCAGGCCGGTTTCCGGTCGATTCCCACGGAATGGTGGCATTACGAATTGCCGAACGCGCAGGAATATGCGTTACTGCCGGACAATGAGATGGTCCAGGTGTATCACACCCATTAGGCCATCCGATGGACCAGTCGTAATCATCTGATGGACGGGGGCATACCATGCAATTCATGTTTCAGACCCGCATATGCCGGGCAGTGCTGGTTAGCTTGATGGGGATCGGGGCCATGGCCCTGACGGGTGGGGTAATTGCAGCGACGCCAGCCGATACGCTGGTCATTGGCAAGCCCGCCGACCCTCAGACGCTGGATCCGGCGGTTACGATCGACAACAACGACTGGACGGCCACCTATCCGGCGTATCAGCGCCTGATGCGCTATAAGCAGATCGACGGCAAGGGCTCCACCGAGGTCGAGGGCGATCTGGCTGCCAGCTGGTCGGCGTCTCCCGACAATCTGGTCTGGACCTTCACCCTGAATGCCGGCCAGCAGTTCTCGGACGGCACAGCCGTCGATGCTCAGGCCGTGAAAGCCTCTTTCGAGAGACTGCTGGCGAAGAAACAAGGGCCATCCGAGGCCTTTCCCGCCGATATGAAAATCGATGCGGTGGATGCCGGGACGGTGCGTTTCACTCTGAAGAAGCCCTTCGCCCCCTTCCTGTATACCCTGGCCAACAACGGTGCTTCCATCGTCAATCCCAAGGCCATGCAGCGCCCGGACGCCGATGCCTGGCTGTCCGGGCACACGGCCGGGTCGGGCCCTTACCAACTGGTTTCCTGGCAAAAGGGTCAGGCGCTGACACTGGAACGCAACCCGCATTACGCCGGTTCCAAGAAACCCGTGCTGGACAAATTCGTGGTCAAGATCGTGCCCGAATCCTCTGCCCGGCGGCTGCAACTGCAGAAAGGCGATCTGGACGTGGCCGAGGAACTGCCGGTCGATCAATTGCAGGCCCTGAAAAAGGACAAATCCGTACGCGTGGCTGAATTTCCATCCCTGCGCGTAACCTATCTGTACCTGAACAATGCCAAAGGCCCGCTGCAAAGCATCGACCTGCGTCACGCGGTGGTCGATGCCCTGGATTACAAGGGCATTGTCGATGGCATCATGATGGGGCAGGCCAGGCAGACGCGCGGCCCGATTCCTGAAGGCATGTGGGGTTACGATGCTGATCTGCCACTACCCAAGCAAGACGTGCCGGCCGCCAAGGCCCTGGTGAAGAAGGCAGGCGGTGTCAAATCCCCGCTGCTGCTGCGCTATTCGACCCAGGATCCGGCCTGGGAACCCATTGCCCTGACCGTACAGGCCAATCTGGCCGCGGTCGGTGTGTCGGTCAAACTCGAAAAACTGGCCAATGCCACGCTGCGCGAGAATCTGGGACAGGGCAATTTCGATATCTCCATCGGCAACTGGAGCCCGGACTTCGCCGATCCCTACATGTTCACCAGCTATTGGTTCGATTCGGACAAGAAGGGTCTGGCCGGCAATCGATCTTTCTATTCCAACCCTCAGGTGGATGGCTGGCTGCGCGAAGCCGCCACGCTCAGCGATCAGGCAAAACGCGTCGCTTTGTACAAAAAGGTCCAGGAACAGGTCATCAAGGATGCGGCCTATGCCTATCTGTACCAGAAGAATTACCAGGTCGGTGTGGGTGCCAATGTGCAGGGTTTCGTCTTCAATCCCATGCTGGAGCGTGTCTTCAATGTCGCCGACATGAAGAAATGACGCTGCGTCCGTTCGTCCCTCTGGTGGCGAATGAACCTGGTTGCGAAGACCCGGCGGCATGAACGGGTCGTGGTTGCCAGTCGCGGGCCGTCGCCTGCTGAGCCTGGTGTGGGTGGTGGTGGGCGTGTCCCTCATCACCTTCGTCATTTCCCACCTGGTGCCGGGCGATCCGGCGCGGCTGGTGGCGGGCGATCGGGCCACCCCAGAGATCGTGGCCCATATCCGTACCCAGCTGGGATTGGACCTGCCACTGCCGCAGCAGTATCTGCGCTATATGGGGCAGCTGTTGCAGGGGGATCTGGGGACGTCCATCCGTACGCACCGTCCGGTGTTGCAGGACATCGCCGCATTTTTCCCGGCGACGCTGGAACTGGCGCTCGTTGCCTTGATCCTGGCGACCTTGCTGGGAATTCCACTGGGGGTGGTGTCGGCCGTTCAACGCAATCGGTTCGCGGATCACGTTGCCCGCATCCTGGCCGTGGCGGGGATTTCCACGCCCGCATTCTGGCTGGGGTTGGGGCTGATCGTGGTGTTCTATGGCGATCTCGGCTGGCTGCCCGGCGGGGGCCGCCTCGATCAGGGCATGATGCCGCCGCCCACGGTCACCGGTTTGTACCTGATCGATGCCGCGCTGGCGGGCGACTGGCCAGTCTGGCGTAATGCACTGTGGCATATGATCCTGCCGGCACTGACGCTGGGTTTCGTGCATCTGGGCGTGGTGGCGCGGCAGATCCGGTCCTCCATGCTGGAGCAGCTCGGTGAAGACTATGTGCGCACGGCCCGGGCATATGGCCTGTCGCCCTGGGCGGTGGTGTTGCGGCATGCCCTGCCCAATGCGCTGATTCCGTCCGTGACCGTGCTGGGCCTGGCCCTGGGCGATCTTCTGTATGGCGCTGTCCTGACGGAAACCGTCTTCGGCTGGCCCGGCATGGGGGCGTATGTGGTGGACTCCATTCAGGCGTTGGATTTTCCGGCCGTCATGGGGTTTGCCGTAGTGGTGTCCTTCGCGTATGTCGTGCTGAACCTGCTGGTCGATCTGCTGTACCGCCGGCTGGACCCGCGCATCCGGGGGGTGGGGTGAGCTATTTTCTCTATCAGCTGCGCCGCAGCCCGCTGATGCTGCTGGGCCTGATCGTCCTGCTGGCGGTCGGACTGGCCGTGGTGCTGGCCGGCTGGATCGCTCCCCATGATCCCGAGAAGCTCGACCTGGTCCATCGCCTGGCGGCACCGTCGGCGCAGCACTGGTTCGGCACGGACGAGGTCGGGCGCGATATCTTCAGCAGGGTCCTGTACGGCGGGCGCCAATCCATCGGTGTGGGCTTGTTCGTGGCGGGTTGCGCCAGTGTGGTCGGGGCGATCATCGGCTGTTTTTCCGGAATTCTGGGCGGTCGTATCGATGGGTTGATCATGCGGGTCATGGATGTGGTGCTGTCGGTCCCGTCGCTGGTGCTGATCATGGCGCTGGCGGCCGCGCTGGGGCCGAGCCTGTTCAACGCGATGCTGGCCATCACGCTGGTGCGGATACCCTTTTATGTGCGGCTCGCTCGCGGCCAGACGCTCGGGATCCGCGAGATGGCCTATGTGCAGGCGGCCTGGACGTTCGGTGCGACTCGGCGTCACGTGGTGCGCTGGCACGTGGTGCGCAACGCGGCTTCGCCGATCGTGGTTCAGGCCACACTGGATGTCGGGGGCGCGATCCTGATGGCCGCGGCCCTGGGGTTCATCGGATTGGGGGCGCAGCAGCCCACGGCGGAATGGGGTGCCATGGTCGCCACCGGCCGCAATTTCCTGCTGGATCAGTGGTGGTATACCGTGACGCCCGGGTGCGCCATTCTGGTGACGGCGCTGGCCTGTAATCTGGTGGGTGACGGTGTGCGCGATCTGCTCGATCCGAAGTCGAGGGTGAAGTAATGGCCGCCTCGCCCATCCTGGATGTCAGGGATCTGTCGCTGGAATTTCCCGTGTATGGCGGGGCGGTCAAGGCACTCAATGGTGTCAGCCTGCGGGTGATGCCGGGCGAGATCGTCGGACTCGTGGGTGAATCGGGTTCCGGCAAGTCAGTGACCGCCATGGCCGCGCTGCGTCTGCTGCCGCCGGACAGCTACCGGGTGACAGGCGGCAGTCTGTGGCTGGCAGGCGAGGATGTCCTGTGCGCATCCGAATCCCGGGTGCGCCAGTGGCGTGGTCGTCGGGTGGCGATGATCTTCCAGGAGCCCATGACGGCCCTGAACCCGACGCAGCGCGTGGGTGACCAGATGACCGAAGTGTTGCGCGTGCACCGCCAACTCGGTCGGCGTGACGCGACCGCCCGCGCGCAATCCCTGCTGCGCGAGATGATGATTCCGGATCCTGCCCAGGTGCTGCGAGCCTATCCTTTCGAATTGTCGGGCGGCATGCGCCAGCGTGTCATGGTGGCCATGGCGTTTTCCTGCGATCCGGCGTTGCTGGTCGCGGACGAACCCACGACGGCGCTGGATGTCACCGTCCAGCGGCAGGTCTTGCAGTTGCTCAAGCACCATGCGCGTGAGCGGGGAACCGCCATCCTGTTCATCACGCATGACATGGCGGTCGTGTCGCAATTCTGCGACCGGGTGTATGTCATGTACGCAGGGATGGTGGTCGAGCACGGTCCCACGCGGCAGGTACTGGGGGCCGCGATGCATCCCTATACGCGTGGCTTGCTGGGCGGGCTGCCGGAACGGGCGGCGCCGGGCGAGGATCTGGCGGCGATTCCGGGGCAGGTCCCGGATATGCGTCACCCCCCTTCCGGGTGTCTGTTCTTTGACCGCTGCGCGTTTGCCGATGATATGTGCCGCCGACGGCCGCCGCTGGCCGACCCTCCGGTCAACGTCCAGATTGATGCCGAGGGGGCCGGGATACGAAGAGCCCATGTGGGATCCACGGATCGTCAGGTCGCCTGCTGGCATCCGCAGGGCGTGACGGCGACAGGGGACTGATGGGATGGCGACGGATTCGACGAACGAGGCGGTGGTCGCCGGTGGGCCGGAAAGTCCGGATCCGAGTGAGCCGAGCCTGACGGACCTCGGCAAGGACTGGGTGCTGGACGCCAGCGACATCACGGTGCGCTTTCCCGTGTCTCGCGATTGGCGCGGCCGGGCGGTCCGCTTCGCGCACGCCATCAATGGCGTCACCCTGCGGATCAGGCGCGGCGAAGTCTTCGGTGTGGTGGGTGAGTCGGGTTGCGGCAAGAGCACCCTGGCCCAGGTTCTGGTGGGGCTCCTTCCCCCCACCGAAGGAGCCTTGCGCCGCCTGCCACAGGCGGATGGCCGTGAAGCCAACGTGCAGATCGTCTTTCAGGATCCTCAGTCCTCGCTGGATCCCCGTTTGCCGGCCTGGAAAGTGGTCGTGGAACCCATGGTGGTCCGGGGACGGCGCGCCATCACGAGCCGGGACGATTCGTCGACGCGGTCCGTCGCCCGCCCGGCGATGCGTGCGGACCGCGCCGCCTTGCGAGCCCGGGCGGCCGAGCTTGCCCTGCAGGTCGGATTGCGGCCCGAACATCTGGATCGCTACGTGCATGAGTTTTCCGGTGGCCAGCGTCAGCGGCTGGCAATCGCCCGTGCCTTGTCTTCGGACCCCGATGTCATCGTGCTCGATGAGCCGACCTCGGCGCTGGATATTTCCGTGCAGGCGCAGATCCTGAATCTGCTGCAGGACCTGCGACGCCGCCTTGGGCTGACCTATGTGCTGATTTCACACAACGTATCGGTCGTGCGTCACCTGTGCGACCGCGTTGCGGTCATGTATCTGGGTCAAGTCGTGGAGCAGGGGCCGATAACCGCCGTGCTGGATGCGCCATGCCATCCCTACACGCGCGAACTGCTGGATGCGGTTCCCCGTCTGGACCAACCTTGGGCTGAGAACATGCCGGCTGTGCCGGTCGAGTTGCCGGGCAATCGTGTCCTGCCGACCGGGTGCTTCTTTCGGGATCGCTGCCCCTGGGCAACGGCGGGTTGCGAGCTGCCTCAGCGGCTGCTGGGGCGGCAGGATGCGCCAGAGCACCGGGTCCGTTGCCATGTGGCGCTGAATCGAGGTCGCTAACAGTGGAAAGCCCACGGCAGCGGGCGCTGGCCGTGGGCTTTCGACAAAGCGTCTCAGGAAGTCATTTCGACTGGAGGCTCAGTTCCCCGGTTGGCGCGTAATCCCGGAAATATTCACGGGTCAGCCGGATGATGACCGGGCTGAGCAGGATCAGCGATGCCAGGTTGGGCAGGGCCATCAAGCCATTGAGCGTGTCGGCCAGTAGCCAGGCGAAGTCCAACTGGGTGATGGCGCCAAACGGAATTGCGACGACCCAGATCACGCGGTACGGCAGCGTGGACCTGGACCCCAGCAGGAACTCCCAGCATTTCTCGCCGTAGTAGCTCCAGCCCAGAATCGTGGTGAACGCGAAGATCACCAGCGCGATCGTCAGGATGATGCCGCCAAAGCCGGGCATGGACACCTCGAAGGCCATGGCGGACAGTTCGGCGCCGCTCTTGCCGGTGTTCCAGACGCCGGAGCAGACGATCGCCAGGCCCGTGATGCTGCAGATGATGATCGTGTCAATGAAGGTACCCATCATGCCGATCAGGCCAGATTCCACCGCGTTGCTGGTGGTGCCGGCAGCCTGTGCAATACCCGCTGAACCCAGCCCGGCTTCGTTGGAGAATATCCCGCGGGCCACACCGTAGCGGATGGCCGCCATGACCGCCGCGCCGGCAAAACCCCCAGTGGCTGCGATCGGCGAGAAGGCGTGCGTGAAGATCAGGTCCAGGGCCTCGGGGATACGTTCGGCGTTGACGACCAGCACGACCAGGCCCGCCAGCACGTAGGCGATGCACATGAACGGAACCAGCGAGGCCGCCACGGCCCCGATGCGCTTGATGCCGCCCAGGATGACCAGGCCGATCAGGATCATCGTGACCACGCCGGTGACCCAGGTCGGGACGGCAAACGTCGATTCCAGGGCCTGCGCCATACTGTTGACCTGCACCATGTTGCCGATGCCGAATCCCGCAAAGCCACCGAAAATGGCAAAGGCCACGCCCAGCCACAGCCATTTGCGGCTCAGGCCGTTCTTGATGGCGTACATGGGGCCGCCGGCGTGTTCGCCGCGATCGTCCTTTTCCCGGAAATGGACGGCCAGCACGACTTCGCAGTATTTGGTGGCCATGCCGACCAGGGCGGTGCACCACATCCAGAACAGGGCGCCCGGGCCACCGACGGCGATGGCCGTCGCCACGCCGGCGATGTTGCCTGTCCCGACGGTGGCCGCCAGGCAGGTCATGAGGGCTTCGAAGGGGCTGATTTCACCGGTGGCGGCGTCGCCGCGATGGCGGCCACGCCAGATCATGGCAAAGCCCGTGCCGATGCGCCGCAGCGGCATGAACTTCAGCAGGACCATCAGAAAAAAGCCGGTGCCCAGGATCAGTACCAGCATGGGTGGGCCCCAGACCAGGCTGTTGGCCTGGCTGACGAATGTGTTGAGGAATTCCAAGGTTGTCTCCCGCTTCCCGATTAAAAATGGCCCCATCCTATCATCGGATATTTGGTGGAATTTCCTGAAATTCTCCTGAACGCAGTGAAAATAACTAAAGTTATCGAATCCTCCACAGAATGCGGGTTACCCCTAACGTAGTTTTGCGACTGGTCGGCATCAGGCCATTTTCCTATCCTGTTGGCTCATTGGACGGATTCATGGATGGCGCGGTGCGGCTGCACGGTGGCCCCGCCGCGTCACTGACAAGGAGACCTGAAATGCGGGAACGACTGGATTGTGCGTTGTTGGCCTTGGGGCAGGACGACTGGGTGGCGGCCCTGGGCGGAGGCCATCTGGGCGGGCGGTTGCAGCTGCATGTTCCGCCGTGGTCCGGGCATTCGGCCGAGGCCATGCTGGATGATCCGGCGCTGGCCCGGGGACGCTATGACGCGGGCCTGTTGTACGCGGATGAGTCGTCGCTGCCAGCCTGGCGTACGGCCCTGGCATCCCGGGCGGGGCGTCTGCCGGCAGTATTGCTGGTCTATGCGGTGGGGCTGCGGGCCCAGGCCATCCGCGATCTGATTGCGTTGGGCGCCACCGATTTCGTGCGGCCGCCGTTTTGCCCCGAAGAGCTGCGCGCCCGGCTGGAGCACGCCTTGCATCGGCTGGCGCCCGTCGGTGTCGCGGAACCCGCGCCTGTCTATGGCACCCTGGTTCCGGGCCTGCCCATGGCAGTGGGGCCGCTGGCGACCCCCACCGAAGCGGATCTGTGCGCAACCATCCTGGATCGGTCCGGCTGCGAACTCGAGGCCTATGCGGTGGCCCTGGCCATGCAGCGGGCGACCTCCAGGGATTCGTTTCGCGCCGCCAAGAGCCAGATCGTGGCGCGCTTCGAGCGCGCTTACATCCGCGCCGCCCTGGGGCGGCATGGGGGCAATGTCACCCTGGCGGCGCGGATGGCCCAGAAGCATCGCCGCGCCTTCTGGGCGCTGATGCGCAAACACGAGATCGACCCGACACCGTATCGGGGTGATGCGGAAGAAACATCGTCCGCCGCCTGACCCAAACGGGCGCCCCGGCATGGGGGGCGTCGGACGGGTAAAATCCAGGGTCCCCCCATCGACGATCCGACGTTGCCGGGAAACCCCGACGTCCCACAGGAAAACCGACGTGACCCAGTTGAAAAATGATACGTTCCTGCGGGCGCTTTTGCGCCAGCCCGTCCCCTACACGCCGATCTGGATGATGCGTCAGGCGGGCCGCTATCTGCCGGAATACAACCAGACCCGCGCACAGGCGGGGTCGTTCCTGGGGCTGGCGCAAAATCCAGAATACGCCTGCGAAGTCACCCTGCAGCCCCTGCGGCGTTTCGCCCTGGACGCGGCCATCCTGTTTTCCGACATCCTGACCGTTCCGGACGCCATGGGTCTGGGCCTGCGGTTCGTCACGGGCGAGGGTCCACAATTCGAGCGTCCCTTGCGGGATGAATCATCCATCGCGGCTTTGCAGGTACCGGATCTGGACACGCTGCGCTATGTGTTCGACGCCGTATCCCTGATCCGCAAGGAACTGGATGGCGCGGTTCCCCTGATTGGCTTTTCGGGTAGCCCCTGGACTCTGGCCTGCTACATGGTCGAAGGCGCGGGCAGCAGCGATTACCGGCGGATCAAGACCCTGCTGTATCAGCGCCCCGATTTGCTGCATCGCATCCTGGACGTCAATGCGCGGGCCGTTCAGGCCTACCTGAATGCCCAGATCCAGGCGGGCGCCCAGGCCGTGATGGTGTTCGACAGCTGGGGCGGGGTGCTGGCCGACGGCCTGTTCCAGCAGTTTTCGCTGCACTATACGCAGCGTGTGATCGACGGGCTGCTGCGTGAACACGACGGGCGCCGCGTCCCGGTCATCGTCTTCACCAAGGGCGGCGGCCAGTGGGTCGAGGATATCGCGGCTATCGGCTGCGATGCGGTGGGGCTCGACTGGACCGCGCGTCTGGGGGCCGCCCGCAGCCGGGTCGGCGACCGGGTTGCCCTGCAGGGCAACCTGGACCCCATGGCGCTGTTCGGGGGGGATGCGGCGATCCGTGCCGAGGCTCGTCGCGTGCTGGCCGATTTTGGTCCTGTGGGTGCCGGTGGGCACGTGTTCAACCTGGGTCATGGTATTTCCCAATTCACATCGCCGGAAGCCGTCGTTTCCCTGGTCGACGAAGTCCACACTGCCAGCAGGGCGTATCATGCCTGAAGCGGCGCCCTGCTTGCTCATGCATCCGGGGCGTTTGAATTTTGTGCTTATGCACAATTTCAGCTGGCTCAGGGTAAACGCCAACATTTCCAGAATAGATATTGATTAATCATTTAATCAGTTGTTTTTAAAGAAGAAATTCATAATTTCCACCCAATTCCTGGTAGATGGTCTGACCGGTTGTCGCGACCTCGTGCATTTGTTCCGCCTTTCTCCACAAAGTTATCCACAGGCAGGAAAAATCCGTTCTTATGTCTGACCCCGTCTATCTGGCCGTAGCCCTGGATGTGCCATTGCCGGGGCTGTTCGATTACAGCCACGTCGCGCCAGTGGCACCCGGGGTGCGCGTGCGGGTGACGTTCGGCCGCCGGGTCATGGTGGGGATGGTCTGGGCCGTGCGGGAGCAACCGGGGGTAGCGGCGGACCGGGTCCGGCCAATTGAATCCGTGCTGGATGATCTGCCGCCGATGCCTGCGGACTGGCTGCGACTGGCGGAATTCGCGGCGCGGTATTATCACCACCCATTGGGCGAGGTCCTATTGCCGGCGCTGCCTCCGCCGTTGCGCAAACCGGCCGCGTATACCGGGGCGCGGTCCGCAGGCGGCCCGGTGAGTCGGGCGGACCGGCGGCCGCGTGCCGCGAAGTCGAAACCCGTTGGAGTGTCGCCTGTCGAGCCGCCGCCGTTGACGCCCGCTCAGGGCGCGGCCATGGACAGTCTGCAGGCCCTGATGGACGATGGGCGTGGTATCGCCTTGCTGCACGGCGTCACTGGCAGCGGCAAGACCGAGCTCTATTTACGTCTGGCGCGGCAAGTGCTGGCCCAGGGCAGGCAGGTGTTGCTGCTGGTGCCGGAAATCAATCTGACACCGCAACTGGAACAGGTCGTCGCGGGCCGACTGTGTGCGATCGGTGCGGGTCACGAAGAATCCACTGATGGGGCAGCCGGCGGCGCAATGGCGATCCTGCACAGCCGCCTGTCCGAAGGTGAACGGCTGCGCGCCTGGCTGCGAGTCGCGCGCGGCCAGGCCGATATCCTGCTGGGCACCCGACTGGCCCTGATGACCCCCATGCCGCGCCTGGGGCTGATCATCGTGGACGAGGAACATGACGCCTCGTACAAGCAGCAGGACGGACTGCGCTATTCGGCGCGCGATCTGGCCGTCTGGCGTGGGCATGATCTGGGTATTCCCGTGGTGCTGGGGTCGGCGACGCCGTCCCTGGAATCCTGGCGGCGAGCGCAGCGCGGGGACTATCGCCTGGTGTCGCTGCCGGAACGCGCCCAGGCTCAGGCATTACCCGACATCCATCTGGTGGACACGCGCCGGTCGCAACTCGAGCAAGGCTTTACCCCGCAGTTGCTGCAGGCGCTGGAATCGCGCCTGCGACTGGGCGAACAGAGTCTGGTCTTCATCAATCGACGGGGCTATGCGCCGGTGCTGCGCTGCGCCTCGTGCGGCTGGGTCAGCCAGTGCAACCAATGCACGGCGCATACCGTGCTGCATCGGGAAGCCGGGCGTCGCGCGGTGCTGCAATGTCATCACTGCGGCGATGCAAGGCCCGTGCCGCGCGCCTGCCCTGATTGCGGGGACCAGGATCTGCAGCCGATGGGGCGGGGCACTCAGCGGGTCGAGGAATTCCTGGCCGAGCGCTTTCCGCAGGCGCGCATCGTGCGCATCGATGCCGATGCCACGCGGCGCAAGGGCAGTGCGCAGGCGCTGTTTGCCCAGGTGCATGCCGGGGATGCCGATATCCTCGTCGGCACGCAGATGGTCTCCAAGGGGCATGATTTCGCCAACCTGGGTCTGGTGGGGGTGCTCAATGCCGATGCCACGCTTTTCGCCCAGGATTTCCGCGCGCCGGAACGTTTGTTCGCGCAACTGATGCAGGTGGCAGGCCGGGCGGGCCGGCGCACCGCCGGGGCTCAGGTCCTGGTGCAGACCGATTATCCCGACCAGGCCGTCTATCAGGCGCTCTGTCGACATGATTACCGGTCCTTTGCCGAAACCGCCCTGGCCGAGCGCGAGGATCTCGGGCTGCCGCCTTTTTCCAGCCAGGCCCTGCTGACCGCCCAGGCCGGCAGGCTCGCCGAGGCGCTGGGCTTCCTGGAAGCGGTGCGGGCCCTTGCCGGGACGCTTCCGGAAGCCCGTGGCGTGCGGGTCTACGATGCCGTGCCTCTGCGCGTCGTGCGTGTGGCGCGGGTGGAACGCGCCCAGTTGCTGATCGAATCGGTGCGGCGCAGTGCCTTGCACCGCTTGCTTCGGGTGCTGCTGCCGCAGGTCGATGGGTTGGCGACCGGTCGTTCCCTGCGCTGGGGGATCGAGGTCGATCCCCAGGAGATCTGACTGTGAACGATACTCAGGCTCCGGGTTCGACGCTGGCCGCTGGTCTCAACGCCCGCCAACGCGAGGCGGTCCTGTACCTGAACGGCCCCTGTCTGGTGCTGGCGGGGGCGGGCAGCGGCAAGACGCGCGTCATCACCCAGAAAATGGCGTATCTGTTGCGGGAATGCGGTTATCAGGCGCGCCACGTGGTCGCACTGACGTTCACCAACAAGGCCGCCCGTGAAATGAACGAGCGGGTGCGCACGCTGGTGGATTCCCGTTTGTTGCGCGGTCTGACGGTGGGGACCTTTCATTCGCTGGGCTTGCGCTTCCTGCGCGAGGAATATGCCGCGGTCGGCCTCAAGCGCGGGTTTTCGATTCTGGATGCGACCGATGCCCAGGGCATCATCCAGGAGATCCTGGTGACGACGGATCGCGCCCGGCTGCGCGCCGTCCAACAGACGATCTCCCTGTGGAAAAATGCCCTGCTGGACCCGGACGGTGCCGCGCGGGTGGCTGCAGGCCCCGACGAGGCCGAGGCAGTCCGGGTCTACCGCAGTTACGAAGCGACGCTACGGGCCTATCAGTCCGTGGATTTCGACGACCTGATCCGGCTGCCGGCGCAGCTTCTGGCCGGGGACGATTCGGTGCGTGCCCGCTGGCAGGCGCGTGTGCAGTATCTGCTGGTGGATGAATATCAAGACACCAACACGTGTCAGTATCAGCTGGTACGCATGCTGTGCGGCGATCGGGCCCAATTCACGGCGGTGGGCGACGATGATCAGGCCATCTATGCCTGGCGCGGAGCGACCGTCGAGAACCTGGCGCAGCTCGAGCGCGACTATCCGCAGCTGCGCGTCATCAAGCTGGAACAAAATTACCGCTCGGTGCAGCGCATCCTGCAGGCGGCCAATCAGGTCATCAGCCATAACCCCAAAACCTTCGACAAGACCTTGTGGTCGGACCTGGGGATCGGGGAACCGATTGGCGTCACCCCCATGGATTCGGATCTGAGCGAGGCCGAATCCATTGCCATGCGTCTGTCCGCCGCCCGGTTCGAGCGCCAAGCGCAGTGGAAGGATTTTGCCGTGCTGTATCGCGGCAATCACCAGGCCCGGATCCTGGAGCAGGCGCTGCGCACCTTGCGTATCCCCTATACGGTGTCGGGCGGGCAAAGCTTTTTCGACAAAGCTGAAATCCGCGATGTACTGGCCTGGTTGCGCCTGATTGCCAACGAGGACGAGGACCCGGCCTTCATCCGGGCGGCGACCACCCCCCGTCGGGGTATTGGCCAGGGAACCTTGCAAGCATTGGGTGCCGAAGCCGCGCGCCAGGGGGTCTCGCTATTCGCCGCCGCCGCCGAAGTGACCGAGGCGGTTCTTCCGGCCGCCCGTCAGCGCGAAGCCCTGCGCGACTTCGTGCGTCTGATCCAGCATTTTAAGGCGCGCGCGGCGCGGCGCAATGGGGCAGCGGTCTTGCCCTTGCCGACAGCGAGCGTCCAGGGCGATCTGCTGGCGTTCGACCCGGACCCGCCGGCCGCGTCAGGTCCCGAGCCGCATATCCCGGATGCGCGTCAGTCCGTATCCGCCGCCCTTGGCAGCCTGTCGTCGGGGGCGACCCCGGGCATCGATGGCCTGCGTGAAGATCATGCGGGACGGGTGCTTGACGACCTGCTGTCGGCCATGGGCTACGAGCGCCATTTGTATGACCTGCTCGATGAGCGTCAGGCCCAGGCGCGTTGGAGCAACGTCCTGGAATTGATGGGGTGGCTGAAACGCAAGGCCGATGAGGACGATCTGACCGTGCTGGAACTCGTCCAGCACGTCGCCCTGGTGACGATGCTCGAACGCTCGGACGACGAGGAACCCGATGCCGTGAAGCTGTCCACCCTGCATGCATCCAAGGGCCTGGAGTTTCCCCATGTCTACCTGATCGGGGTGGAGGAGGGCTTGCTGCCTCACCGGGGCGGTGATGAGGAAGGTGACGTCAGCGATGCCGCCGTGGCGGCACGCGTGCGCCGGATTCAGGAAGAACGCCGGCTGATGTATGTGGGCATCACCCGCGCGCAGCGGACCTTGCAGATCAGCTGGTGCCGCAAACGCAGGCGGGGTCGCGAGGACACCGTGTGCGAACCCTCGCGGTTCATTGCTGAAATGGGCCTGTTGACGCAGGCGCCCGGTGCGCAAGCCGGGCCGGCGGATGTCGACCCGGATCGCACGCTCAGCCGCCTGAAAAGCCTGCTGGGGCGGTAAGCCCTCCGTAGCGATAAAAAAGCCATGCCGCGATGAGCGGCATGGCTTTTTGCTGGGATCGACGCGGCTTCCGTCCGTGTGCTTTTGCGACGGCGTGACGGGCGCGCGCCCCGGCGGCCTTCAGCCGCCGACGATCAATGTCTTACCAGTGGGTGCGGTTGTACAGCATGTTGCGGGCGCGGGCCTCGGCCTGGGCATTGATCATGTTGGCGACACCGCGGCCGACAGCCTTGGCGCCTCGGCGCAGGGCACGGCCCGCAGCGCGCAGGCCCTTGGTCAGGCCCAGCGGTTGCGATTCGTTCAGAATCGTATAGGCATACGCGCGTTCCAGCGCATCGGACATCAGGTTCGGGGTGTAGACGTGGTTCATGACTGACTCCTGCTTCAGAAGTTTCAGATTAGGACAACGTCAGTATAGGGTAAACCCTAAGATAAAGATAGGGGTAAACCCTAATGCCTTCTTCAGGCCAAATGAAACCTGAAAAGGTGTGGTTAAAAAGATGAAAACGATACCCAGGTTCGAGATCCTGCCGGCCGATGACATCCGTCGCACGTCGAGTGGCTGGATCAGCCACCCTTGCGCGCAAAGAACTGCTGGAATGCCCGCTGGGCCTCGGGTGACCTCAACCGGTCCAAGAACACAGCTGCCTCGGCATCCAGTACTTGGTGGACGGTATCCCGGTCCGGCGCCCGCAGCAGCCGCTTGCTGGCGCGGATCGCCTGCGTTGGCAGGGTGGCGAGAACCTGGGCGCTGGCGCGTGCGGCGGCCAGCGGATCGTCCTGGATGTCGCTGATCAGCTGCCCCGCCAGCGCCTCATCGGCGTCGAAAGGCTGTGCCTGAAGTAGCCATCGGGCTGCCCGACGCGGCCCGGCCAGGCGGGGCAGCAGATAGCTGGAGGCACCTTCGGGGCACAGGCCCAGCGAGACGAAGGGCAGACGGAAGACGGCGCTGCGGTCGGCGTAGACAAAATCGCAATGCGCCAGCAGGGTGACGCCCACGCCCACGGCCTGACCCTGGACGGCGGCGATGACAGGCACGTCCACCGCTGCCAGCGTGTGCAGGAAGGCGATCGAGCCGACGTCGCGGCTGTCTTGCGGCATCTGGAACTCGGACAGGTCATTACCGGCCGTGAAGTGGCCGCCCGCCCCGTGCAGGATGACGGCGGCACACCCGGAGTCCGTGTTCGCGGCTTCCAGCGCGTGAGCGATGTCGCGGTACATGATGTCGGTCAGTGCATTGCGGCGTTCCGGGCGATCGATCAGGATCTCCAGGATTTGCCCATGGCGTTCGAGGCGGATCATGCGCAGGTCTCCGTGACGAAGCCGTCCCGCAGGGACTGGACTGCCTGTTGATATTCGTCGCGCAGGCGCGCCACGATGTCGGCCGTGGGCAGGATGGCGTCGATGTTGCCGACCCCCTGACCCGCGCCCCAGATATCGCGCCAGGCTTTCTTGCTGTCGCTGCCGAAATGCGTGTCCTGGGCGGCCGGCAGATGGTCTGGATCCAGACCGATGGCGCGCACGCAGGGTTTCAGGTAGTTGCCGGGGATACCGGTGAAGTACGGCGTGTAGACGATGTCGGCGGCGGCCGTGTCGACAATCATCTGTTTGTATTCGGGTTGCGCATGGGCTTCGGTGCTGGCGATGAAGCGGGTACCGATATAGGCGAAGTCGGCACCCATGGCGCGTGCGGCCAGGACGTCCTGCCCGCGGCTGATGGCACCAGACAGGCAGATGGGGCCATCGAAAATGCGCCGGACTTCGCCCAGCAGGGCAAAGGGCGACAGCGTGCCCGCATGGCCTCCAGCGCCAGCGCACACCAGAATCAGACCATCCACACCCGCGTCGATCGCCTTTTGCGCATGCCGCAATGTGGTGACGTCGTGGAAGACCTTGCCGCCCCAGCCGTGGACGGCATCGACGACCTGATTGGGCGCGCGCAGGCTGGTGATGATCAGCGGCACGCGATGGCGGGCGCAGACTTCCAGATCCTGCTGCAGGCGGTCGTTGGACTGGTGGATGATGTGGTTGATGGCGTACGGCGGAATCAGCCGGTCGGGTTCCGCGGTGCGCAAGGCGGCGAGCGCGGTTTCGATCCGGGTCAGCCATTCGTCCAGCTTTTCCTGGGGCCGGGCATTGAGCGCCGGCATCGAGCCGATGATGCCGCTGGCACACTGGGCGATCACCAGTTCCGGATTGGACACGATGAACATGGGTGCGGCCATGACGGGCAGCGTCATGGTCTGGTAGAGCGTGGTGACGATAGGATCAGGCATGAGGGTTGTCTCCCGCGGATGAATTCTCTCATTCTAAATCAAACGATCGTTTGAATCAGAAAAACCGATCGTCGCTGTGGATCGGCGGAGACGGGGTGGCCCGGTCTGTTCCGCCGGGATATGAAAAAACCCCCCGGACCCGATTGGGTGCGAGGGGTTCCGGGGCCGCGAGAGTATTACTTCGCGGCGTCAACCATGTACTGGATGGCTGCCTTCATTTCGTCGTCGGTTGCCTGCGAGCCGCCGCGCGGCGGCATGGCGCCCACGCCGGAAATGGCCTTCTTCAGCATCGTGTCCAGACCGGTCTTGATAAACGGTTCCCAGGATGCCTTGTCGCCGAACTTGGGCGCGCCCGCCACACCGATGGAGTGGCAGGTGATGCAGACGGATTTGTACAGCTTTTCACCAACCGCGTTGCCGGCGGATGCCTGGGCGGCTTCCGCCTTGGGGGTGGCGGTTTCAGCCGGCTTTTCAGCAGGTTTGGCTGCCGCAGGCTGGGCTGCGGCCGGTTGTTCGGCGGGCTTGGCTGCCGGCGCTGCGCCGGCAGCAGGCGCGGTGGCGGCACCAGCGGGTTCCTTCGGTTCGGGGAAGTCGGCACCGGAATGATTCGTCATATAGACCACGGCGCGCGCGACTTCGAGGTCATCCAGCGACGCGTTGCCGCCCTTGGGCGGCATGGCGCCGATGCCGTGGATGGCGTTCTTGAGCAACTGGTCGAAGCCGAGTTTGATGAATGGTGCCCAGGCTTCCTTGTTACCGAATTTCGGCGCGCCTGCCACGCCCGTGCCGTGACAGGCCGAACAGGTGGACTGGAAGACCTGTTCGCCGGTCTTGAAGACTTTCGGCGCATTGGCGTCTACGAGTTTGAAGCCGGCCACGGGCTGGATGCGCTTGGCGATGGCTTCCTCGGATTGGCTGTTGGAACCGTATCCGGTCCGGATGGAGGAGCCGACCATGTTGACCAGCAGGATGATGACCGTGATCGGGATCAGGAAAGCCAGCACGACCGTGATCAGCAACTGCTTCGGGGTCTTGATGGGGCTTTCGTGCGCGTGCTCGTGTTGATGTTGGGGAAGACTCATGGTGAGGTCCTGGGATATTGGAATGCGGCCAACGGCCTGCGGTCGGTGCCGTAAGACATCCCGGCTGCTGTCTGTTACAGGCTTCAACGGTCAATTATAGCGACAGGCCTGAGCCGCTGCAGCTGTGAACTAAAACCGCTACAATGATTGACTTGCATGTCGCAATGATATGCCCTAGTCAGCCGCCAGGCTGGCCATCAGCGCCCGTAGTTCAATGGATAGAATAGGAGTTTCCGAAGCTTCTGATACAGGTTCGATTCCTGTCGGGCGCGCCAATTACGTATGAGTCTGGGCACTGGGTAGAGCATATCCCGCTGTATCGGTGGCCGCAGAAGTCCAAATCTTGATCCGCACAGCCCCGCGCGGAATGTGCGGAGGTCTCTACCTTTGGGTATCAAGCAGCTTTCCCCTTGGCTCGGGCATTGGCTATTCGCTGTGCAGCGTCCCATTTTGCCTCCGATATCGTGGGGTGGTACGAGGCGAGTTCTCCCGGCTCTATGCCAGGACCTTCCACGTTAGCGTACCAACCTGGGCCATAGTCCTCGTCGTGCCAGACATGGGCCGTGTGCGGTGGGTGTGTCCCTACCAAAACGCCGCTCTCGTCTGGTTGCCATTTTCGTGCATCCAGCACTCTGCGCACGCGGCGTGCCGCGTCGGGATGGAGGGTTTCCATTTCTGTCGCGATCGATTGAACACCTGCTCCGTGCATCGTGCAGGACGCCCAGATGATCGGTACGGGACCCCATGCCCACGTTTCGATGGCGTGCGTCACGCGAAGCCGATGATCGATGCGGTGGCCGCCTTCATCGCGCGCCTCATGCGGGTAAGCGATCATCGTGCCCGTAGTTCGTACCCCGCATATCTCAGTCTCACCGTTGCCTACCGCGCTGACATAGGATGCCATGCGGCGCAACTGCGGCCCTGATTTCCTTGCCTGCTCACATTCGATCCACCACCAGCGACCCTCAGGGTCGCGTGCCAGTCCATCGGGCAGTTTGAGTGTGTCGCGCAGATTCACTCGTCTTCGGATTTCGGCCTCTGGTAAGACGTCCCAACCGTATTTGTAGAGGGTAGCCAGGGTCCCCGCAGCGATGAGTTCATGTCGCCAGGAGCTTGATGGCCGCCACCGCTCCTGTGCCTGGGCGCCAGCTATGCCATCCTCTCGCAGCAGAGCGGCTCCACGCCTGGCCAGGACCAGCGCCGTACCCGCCTTGTCGGGCAGTACGACTCCGCGTACTAGTCGCTTTTCTTGTAGCACCTTGGCCAGGGCATAGCCAGGCGCACGCGGGAACGCGTTTTGCGGCCACAGGTGCACGCCCATTTCGATGGGCCGTAACCAGCCATGCTGGTGTATGAAGTAGAGCGCATCGATGATGTTTTCTTTGCGCTGCTGTTGGGACGATGGGGAGGTTTTTTGGTCGTTCATGCATGGTATAGCACCGCGTGAGCCCCTTACACCGCCAGACACTCCCAGAGTGTGGGGTGCGTTATCTCAGCGAACACCCTTGTGCTGGGTCGATTTGCTGCGCAAATCTCCTTGCCGCACAAGGGCCTTCACGGCTGACTGCCGTCAGCCTCCAGCGCCACCCTGGCGGGCGGCTCGGGGCGCCCCCCACCTGCTTCGCAGGCGGGCAAGTGGCTTTTTTTCGGCCTGGACGGCCTCAAAAACCCCCTTGCCCGCCTGCCGGCGGGGGGCGGGGCGTTGCCCCCATCCAGAGCTCCGGCCGCCTTCCGCCCTTCGGGCTCCCGGCTTGCGTCCGGACTCTGGACGGCTCCCCCACCAGGCTGCCGCCTGGACCGGGCTGCGCCCCACGCCAGTTGCTCTCTGCGGCTCGTCGGCTACGCCTCCGGATGGCCTCCGAGAGCATCTGGCGCGGCTCCCGCTGAGCGGCCTTGTTATGCCGGCAGTATGCTATCGGCGTGACTAATTTAGCGACGCAAGCGGAGGAAACGCCTGTGGGTGTGCGTGAAGGATTGGAACGAGTACTCAGGGAGTATCCCTTGGCGAGGCAGGAAGACTTTACGCAACACGTGTTGGCGGACTTCATCCGTCATGGGCTGCGAGATGATGTCGCCCACGCCGTCGGCCAAAGTGATCGTCTGCTCTTCAAAGGAAGCGCCGGTCAAGGTGCCTGGGCGCGCGGTCCCTGGGTGGCTGTCTTTGACAAGCTCGTAACTGCTGGTGCCCAAAGCGGCTATTACCCGGTCTATTTGTTCCGCGAAGATATGACGGGGCTTTATCTAAGCCTAAATCAAGGGATGACTGAAGTAAGAAGGTTGTACAGATCTGACGCACAAACTGCCTTGAAGTCGCGGGCAGCTAACTTCCGTGCCATGCTTGGAAAGGAGGTTGCTGGGTTCCCGAGAGTGTCCAGAATTTTGTGGGCGAGGCATAACATGAGAGAAAACGATCATGGATATGCCCGTGAAACACAAGAAGCCATCTATTGCGGCCCAGGCGGCCGCCCGTACGGCCCGATTTCCGAAGCTGCCTGAGCATTTGCTGGACGGCCTGGTCGAAGGTCCGATGTCGGCCATGGAGGTCGAGGATCTGATTGATGCCTTTGGCAAGGCGGTGATCGAGCGGGCCATGGCTGGCGAGATGAACGCCCACCTTGGCTACCGTGCCGGCGAAGACAAGCCGGCCCAACAAGCCGACGAACGCAACGGCGTGAGCGCCAAGACGCTGTTGACCAAACACGGCTCGATGCGTGTTCAGTTGCCCCGCGACCGGGACGGTACCTTCGAGCCGGTCTTGATCCCCAAGCATGAGCGCCATTTCGCCGGGTTCGATGAACGCATCATCGCCCTGTACGCCCGAGGCATGAGCGTGCGCGAGATCCAGGCATTCCTGGCTGAGACCTATGGCACGGATGTCTCGCCCGAGCTCATCAGCGAGGTCACTGACGAGGTCATGACCGAGACGGTGGCCTGGCAGAATCGGCCCCTGGAGCGCATGTACCCGGTCGTGTTCTTCGATGCCCTGCGCGTGAAGATCCGCACCGACGGGCTGGTGGTCAACAAGGCGGTCTACCTGGCCCTGGGGATCGACGCTAACGGGGAGCGTGACGTGCTGGGGCTGTGGATTGAGCAGACCGAAGGTTCGAAGTTCTGGCTCAAGGTCTTCAACGAGCTCAAGAACCGGGGCTGCCAGGACATTCTGATTGCCGTGGTCGATGGTTTAAAGGGCCTGCCCGAGGCCATCAACGTGGTCTTCCCGAAAACGACGGTGCAGACCTGCATCGTGCATCTGATGCGCAACAGCCTGGATTACGCCGGCTGGAAGGACCGTAAGTTGGTCGCCGCCGCCCTCAAGCCCATCTATGCCGCCGCCAATGAGCAACAGGCCAGAGAGGCGCTGGCCGCCTTCGCGGCTGGCCCTTGGGGCACGAAATATCCGACGATCGTGGCCGCCTGGGAGCGGGCCTGGGAACATGTGGTGCCGTTCTTCATCTTCCCACCCGATATCCGGCGCGTGATCTATACCACGAACGCCATCGAGAACATGAATCGGCAGCTGCGTAAAATCATCAAGAACCGGGGCCAATTCCCCAGCGACGAGGCGGCCGTCAAACTCCTATGGCTGGCGCTGCGAAACGTGCTGGCCAAGCCGTCACGATCGGTTCATACGTGGAAAGCAGCCATGAATCAGTTCGCCATCCTGTTCGGTGAACGGTTCACCGAGGCGAGGGATTAAACGATGTCAAACCGCCCCGCCCACAAAAAATCTGACACTCCCGGGTTCCCAGAGCTAAGCATCGATTTGCGTCCTTCCAACCGTACTAACGACACAGTTTTTTACGAAGCTGGGAACATATGTGCCAAGTTCTACCCCCTAGAGGCTCTGCCGAGTGAGGCTCAACTGGTTAGTGATCTCAGCGATATGGTTCAGCTTTATGAGTCCCTTATTCAGAGCGAGACGAATACTGAGGTAAGTTCTACGGCCGTGGAGGGCGACGAGCCCGCAGACATGGCTTACGAGGACGCAACGCGCTTCCGCATGCATAAACGCATCGAACGGAACGTAAGTCTAGTCAAAGCTGTGAAGAAATACCGTGGCTACACCTGTCAGGTGTGTGGCACCAACTTTGAAATGCGCTATGGAGCACTCGGCAAGGACTACATCGAAGCCCATCACCTCAGGCCGCTTGCAACTCTCAAAGGGAAAAGAGTTGCCATGGATCCTGTAAAGGACTTTGCGGTTCTCTGTGCCAACTGCCACCGGATGATTCATCGATCAGGTTGCGTTGGTGATATTGCTGAGTTCAAGAAGAACAATTACCGTGGCTAGATCGGCAGATCTAGTGGTTTTGCCTCCGCCCTACCAGACTTCAGCTTGAATCCACGGCCTATACGAGTTACAGCCCAATCCTGGACTGCAATCGCGCCCTGGCACGGCGGAGTTAGGCAGACATGAAATTTTCACAGGTATTTCGAGGACAAACGACACACTCCACGGCCCCGGCGCTCCTTGTGGAGCCCGTCGATGTCCTCGACCACACAATTCTCAACTCAGACTTTCACTGCACCTTCTGATAAGGTACCCAATGCAATCCTGGCCATGGCCTACCGCGAACCGGCAGTCGAGCCGGGGCCGGAAGAAATGGAGCTGGCCTTCTCGATGCTGGATGACCTGCTGGGTGTCCAGCCGTTTGCTCAGTGGGAGATCAACTGATGGATGTAGCCCTGTATGCCCGCGTTTCCACCACGAGGCAAGCCGAAGCCGACCTCTCGATCCCAGACCAGCTGAACCAAATGCGGGCCTACTGCCATCAAAACGGTATGACGGTCTTGCATGAGTATGTTGAGCCCGGCGACTCTGCCATGGACGATAGGCGCCCGGTCTTCCAGCAGATGATCGAGGACGCTTCCTGCAAGTCTCGGCGGTACGATGCGATCCTCGTCTTTGCCCGGTCGCGGATCTTCCGCAACACGATGGACTCGGCGCTGTACACCCACCGGCTCAAGCGCAACGGCACGCGCATTCTGTCCATGACGCAGCCCACATCGGATGATCCGATGGGCTTCATGATGGACAACCTCATTTCGATGATGGATGAGTACAGTTCGCTGGAGAATGCCAAGCACACCAGCCGGGCGATGAAGGAGAACGCCCGCAGGGGCTACTTCAACGGATCGTGTGCGCCCTTTGGCTATGAGGCCGTAGAGACTGATGTGGTCGGCCACAAGGGCAAGAAGCGCAAGCGGCTGGCAATCGATGAACGTGAAGCTTTGGTCGTCAGACGGATCTATGACCTTTACCTACATGGCGAAAACGGGTGCGCGCTGGGCTTGAAGGCGATCGCGGGCCGGCTGAACCAGTCCGGCACTCTCATGCGCGGAAAGCCATGGCTGGTGCAGAAGGTCAATGCCGTGCTGGCCGATACAACCTATCGCGGCGAGTATTGCTTCAATATGCGGAATTCTCGTACGGGACAGGTGCGCCCTGAAAGCGAGTGGATCCGTACCACGATTCCGGCCATCGTTGATGACGAGACCTTTGAGGCTGTGCGCCGAGTGCGGGAGTCGCGAGACCCTAACAAGCAAGGCGGCAAGGCCCAGCATGCGACCAGCGTGACCTTGCTGGCAGGTCTCATAAAATGTGACCACTGCAGTACATCCATGACCCAGGCGAGCGGCAAGGGAGGGCGGTACAGGTACTACAAATGCAGCCACAAGGTTTCCCTCTCGGCGAACGCCTGCGATACCCCCAATCTGCCGGTCAGGGATACGGACGAACTGATCCTGAACCACCTGATCGGCAAGGTCCTTACACCTGAGCGGGTTACCGTCATTCTCAAGGCCTGGCTGGCTGAGCAGGGTAAGCGCGCAGCGGCCACCAATGACACCATGGAGCATCTGCAAAAGGCGCTGAAGGCTGCAGATGATGGGCTCAACAACCTGTACGGTGCCATTGAGAAGGGGATTGTGACCCTCGACTCGACGTTCCAGGCCCGCATCAACCGGCTCAAGGACGAGCGGGAGCGTATCCTGGCTCAGATGGCAGAGGTGCGGCGTGAAACGCCGTCGGCCCGACATGTAGCCCCCACGCAGGTAGCCTTCGCCTGCGACCGTATGCGGGCCATGCTGATGGATCGCGAAAAGGGCTATGGCAAGCAGTTGCTGCGCCTGCTGGTGAAAGAGATCCGGGTCAAGGCCGGTGACATCAAGATCACCGGCAGGACTGGCGACCTGGAGGGTGTCATCGAGGAACTGAATGCGGGCGGTGGGCTGAAAGTGCCCACCCTTGCCGTACCTGGCGCACCAATTAAATCGAAATTCCCGGCTCTACCCCATAAACGGGGGATGGGCATTCCCGCCAGTCGGCGGACCCTCTCTTTAGCGATCCTCTCGTGTGTGCACAGTCTCAGCACGTAGATCAGGAACCCTGGATTTCATAGCGTATCTCGTATCCTGGCTGACCAGCAGCCGCCGTGCCCTGCACGGTCCGAACCCACTTCAGATCCATCAACGCGGCACCGACATCGGCTGGTCAGTGCCAAGGCTATCTGCCCACGTCTGCACGTTCTGGTAGTCGATGAGTCGGCCGCGTTCCTCTTATTGGGCGGTCCGAGCGGAAAGCGTCTGCTGTATTTCCGATCTCAATTTCGGGTGCGTGACCTGCTCGTAGGCGGATAGGTCGCCTAAGTCTTCGATTTCAGGGATGCGTTGATATTGAATCAGCCAAACAAGGCATAGGATAGCCACCCCTGACTGGGATGTCAGAGTGGGCGTTCATTGCAGCCAGTGGCCCTGTACTCCGTGACCAGCGCCGCCATCCAGCTCCACGCTTCCCCATGCACCGACCCTTCAGACGTGAGGGTTTTCCCCTCTATTCGACAAAAACATAGGCGTGTAAATTTTGTCCACATTATTGTCTACAACAGTTTCTACGATTCATCATAAAAGCATAAATAAAGCTTTGTAAGCAATTGACCTGAATTTTGTTGCGTATTTATGAGGTGCTAAGGCCAGAAATACGCTGTCGCCCTGATTGAAAGAAGCATAGAGAGATGAGCACATCCTGTTTTGATTTGGTGGTCCGCAATGCCCGTGCGGCCACGGCTTCCGATGTCTTTACCACGGATATCGGCATTCGTGATAGCCGGATCGTCCAGTTGGGGTCAGGCCTGCCAGAAGGCGCCCGGGAGATCGATGCGCGTGGCCGTGTCGTCACGCCGGGTGGTATTGATGCGCATTGTCACCTGGACCAGCCGTCGTCGTCGCCCGTGAAGATGGCTGACGATTTCAATAGTGGCACGATTTCCGCTGCTTGCGGTGGAACGACGACGGTCATCCCCTTTGCCGCCCAGCAGAAGGGGCATAGTCTGCGTGCGGCTGTTGAGGACTACCACCGGCGTGCGGATGGCGTGTCGCATATCGATTATGCATTTCACCTCATCGTCAGCGATCCGACGCCCGAGGTTCTGAAGGTCGAGCTGCCGGAGCTGATCGGCAAAGGATACACGTCATTCAAGGCGTACATGACATACGACGATCTCAAGCTCGACGATGGCCAGATCCTGGATGTTCTGGATGTGGCGAAGCGTCATGGTGCGATCGCTATGCTTCATGCGGAGAATTCGGACTGCATCGAATGGCTGACGCAGCGGCTTGAGTCAATGGGGCGCCATGCTCCGCGTTTTCACGCCTATTCCCGTCCGATGCTGGTGGAGCGTGAAGCCACCCATCGCGCTATTGCATTGGCCGAATTGGTGGCTGTACCGATTCTCATCGTCCATGTCTCGGGCCGCGAGGCGATCGAGCAGATACGCTGGGGCCGTGCGCATGGCTTGAACATCTTCGCCGAGACCTGTCCTCAATATCTTTTCCTGACGGCAGAGGACCTGGGAATCGATGACAGTTATACCGGTGCCAAGTGTGTGTGCAGCCCGCCCCCGCGCGACAAAGCAAATCAGGAATTCATCTGGAATGGTCTGCGTGACGGGTTGTTCACCGTATTTTCTTCCGATCATGCGCCCTTCAATTTCGAAGGCGACGAGGGCAAGCATCCGCAGGGCAAGGAAGTGTCGTTCCGGCATATTCCCAACGGAATCCCCGGGTTGGAAACGCGCATGCCGCTGCTGTATTCGGAAGGGGTCCTCAAGGGGCGCATCAGTCTCGAAAAGTTCGTCGAGCTGACGGCGACGGGTCCAGCCAAGACTTACGGCTTGCATCCACGCAAGGGGGCCATCTGCATCGGTGCCGATGCCGATCTGGTGATTTGGGATGAACGCGAAGTCACCATCCGCAATGGGTCGCTGCATCACGCGGTCGACTACACCCCTTATGAAGGTATGCGGCTGGGCGCCTGGCCAGCCTGCACGCTGCTGCGTGGCGAAGTGCTGTGGGACGGTGAGTCCTATGTCGGTTCCAGGCATCGAGGGAAGTTCATTGTGGCGGGTCGGCCTTCGATCCTGCCCGACGTCCGTGCTTCCTAGTCTCGAGCGTTTTCTGGTTTTGTTTGTCACTCTGTTTTGAAGCTTCACTTTTCTCCACCACCTTGGAAAATCAGCCATGAATATCAAGAAGGAAGCTGCACAATCGCTTATGGAGTCTATGGCGAGAGCCATCATCACCGCATCGTTGCTGGGTATGTTTGTGGTGCCCTCCGCATATGCGCAGGATGCAAAATCGGTTCTGGTCGTGGCAGGACCTCGCACGCCGGAATCGCTTGACCAGGAATATCCACCCACAGAGGCCTCGCACGAATCCAAGCGCAACACCTACGAGCGTCTGTTGGCCTATGACACCAAGATGCAGAATGGCGTCAAGGTAGAGAACTTTGACAAGCTCGTCGGTGCTCTGGCCGAGCAGTGGGAAGTCTCCGCAGACAAGACGTCGATCACTTTCTTCCTGCGCAAGGGCGTCAAGAGCGCCGATGGTAACGAGATGACCGCCGATGACGTGATGTGGACGTTTGAGCGTGGCTGGAACAAGAATGCCAATTTCCGCTGGTACATGGGCCAGATCATGGGCATCACCGATTTCTCGGCATTCCAGAAGGTCGACGGCATGACGGTGAAGGTCACGCTGCCCCGACCCTCTCCGTTGATCGAGCGCATCTGGGTCAACAATGACCTAGGCATCCTGGATGCGGTGACCGCGAAGAAGCATGTGACGGCGGACGATCCCTGGGCTTCGCGCTGGCTGTCCACCCATTCGGCGTCGTTTGCGCCATACCAGGTGGCGAAATTCCAGTCGGGCCAGGAGGTCATCTACGAAGCCAATCCAAACTATTACCGTGGTGCGCCGCAGATCAAGAAAGTCATCTTCCGTGAGATGCCGACGTCGGCCAACCGGTTGGCAGCATTGCAGGCGGGCGCAGTCGATGTAGCCGAATGGCTTTCGCCCCGGGAACTGTCCGCCCTGGAGAAGAATCCCCAGATCAAAGTGTGGCAGGTATTCGGTAACTACATTCATCGCGTGGAGATGAACAACACCACGCCACCCTTCGATAACCAGAATGTGCGCCAGGCCTTGAACTACCTGGTGCCGCGCGAGGATATTCTGAAGGCCGTGTACTACGGCAAGGCACGTGCGACGAAGAGCCCGATCTCGGAGATCTATCCGGCCTATGCTGACGAATACTTCAAGTACACGCAGGACGTCGATAAAGCCAAGGCGTTGCTGAAGGAAGCAGGTCATGAGGAGGGATTCAAGACCCAATTGGGCTACCGCACAGGAGATCAGATCGAGGAAGAGATCGCCGTGATCCTGAAGACGGCCTTCGCTCGCGCCGGGGTCGACGTCGAACTGATCAAGCTGCCTGCCTCGACGCTCGTCGAGCGGTATTCCAAAGGCACTATTCCCATGTACTTTTTCCGGGACATGGCGATCGTGCCGGATGCTGCTTATGTCGCCAATCTCTGGCTCAACAGCGCTTCCCTGATCAACTATCCGAAATTCAAGAATGCCGAAGTCGATCAGTTGATCAATGAAGGGCTGACCAGCACCGACGAAGCGAAGCGTGAAGCCAACATGAAGCGTGTCCAGCAGATCGTGGTCGAACAGGCGCCGTGGGTGTTCCTGATGAATCCTGGCTACCAGCTTGCCACGCGAGCCAATGTGACCGGCTTCAGCTGGTACACGCCGAACAGCAACACGTGGTACGACTTCTCCAAGAAGTGATTTCCCAATGGCAGGGAGGGTCGTAAACGGCGCCTCCTTGCCTTGCAAGGCAAGAACAAGGAAAGTGCTATGAAGCAAAATCTGCCGTTGAGATCGCTGCCACGGCCGCTGCGGATCATTTTTGCAAGGTTCAGTATCCTGATACCGCAGATGTTTGGCGTGTTGCTGGCGACATTTTTGCTGATTCGCTTGCTGCCGGGTGACCCCGCACTACTCATGCTGGGCAATATGGCCACTCCGGAACAGATTGCGAACCTGCGGGAACGCCTGGGCCTGAATGGCAGCCTGTGGTCCCAGTTCACCAGCTATCTATCGACCGTGATCCACGGTGACCTGGGCACTTCAATGTTCACCGCAAATCCAGTTTTGGTGGACCTGCTCGACCGTGTGCCTGCGACCCTGGAACTGATCACTTATGCCATGTTGCTGACCATCCTCATCAGCATTTCCCTGGCGATCGTGTCCGTCGTGCGGCCCAAGGGCATCGTAAACCGTATCAGCAAGGTCTATGGCCTGGCTGCTGGTGCCGTGCCTGATTTCTGGGTCGGTCTGTTGCTGATCTATTTTCTTTTCTACGTCGCGGGCATTGCGCCGGCCCCGTTCGGGCGCCTGGATCCGATCATGTCGGCGCCCCCGGCCATCACCGGGTTCCTGACCATCGATACGCTACTCGCGGGGGATACCGATGCCTTCATGTCGGCCGTCGGTCGCCTATGTCTGCCGGTGCTGACGCTCGCCATCGTGAATGCTGGTGCCTTGATGAAAATGACCCAGATGGTCTTCGCCGACAACTATCGCAGCGAATACATCCGCCATGCGCGCGCCAGCGGCCTGTCCGAAAGGCAGCTCATCAAGAGCTCGTTGCGCAACAGCCTGCCGCCGATCATCACGATGGTGGGTTTCCTCTTCGGCTTCCTGCTGGGCGCAGCCGTCCTGGTCGAGACCATCTTTGCGTGGGGTGGCCTGGGACAGTATGCCGTTTCGGCCGTGATGAACAGTGACTACCCAGCACTGCAGGGCTTCGTGCTGGTGGCAGCAGCGTTCATTCTGATTGTTTATACCGTGGTGGACGTGCTCTACGGCATCGCGGACCCGAGGATCGAAGTATGAAAAAAATGTCCTTACGGCGCCGCCCGAACGGCAGGCTGACATTGACGATCGGCCTTGTACTACTGGCCGTACAGGCCCTGGCCATCGTGTTCGCACCCTGGATCGCTCCATACTCGCCGGTCGATGCGGATCCGCTCAATGCATTGAAAGAACCATCACTGCAACATCTGTTCGGCACTGATGTGTCGGGCATGGATATCTTTTCCCGCGTCATCTTCGCCACCCGCATCAACCTGCTGATCAGCGTCACGGCGGTTGCCATCGCTTTCGTCATCGGCGTGCCGATCGGCCTGGCCATTGGCTATTACAAAGGCTGGCTCAGTTCATTCGCGATGCGCATCTTCGACTTCATCCAGTCCTTTCCCGTGTTTGTGCTGGGTATGGTGCTGGTATCCGTCATGGGTCAGGAGATCTGGAACGTAGCCATCGTGCTGGCAGTGCTGTTCGCCCCGGTATTTGCACGGCTGATTCGTGCCGAAGTGCTGTCATTGCGCGACCGCCCGTTCATTGCTGCAGCACGCTGCAGTGGTGCGACCGATGGCGCCATCATGTTCCAGCATATCCTGCCCAATGCCCTGACGCCGGCTATTGTGCAGATATCCATCAGCATCGGTATGGCCATTCTGCTGACTGCTGGGCTTTCTTTCGTAGGCGCCGGGGTTCGGATGCCCACGCCCGAGTGGGGACTGATGGTTAGCAATGGGGCGCAGCAGATGATCCTCGGCGTGTGGTGGGTCTCGCTCTTTCCTGGCCTGGCCATCGTCTTTTCCGTACTGACCTTTGCGCTACTAGGGGATGCCGCGAAGCAGATGTTTGATCCCCAGGCGAGGAGCGCATGATGGCACAGTTGGCAGATGCATTGCTGGAAGTTCGAAATCTTTCCGTCGGATTTTCTTCAGATCAGTCGGCACCGCTCGCACTGAATAGCGTCAGCTTCACTTTGGGTCAAGGTGAAATCCTGGGTATTGTGGGTGAGACAGGCGCGGGCAAGTCGTTGCTTGCCCGCGCTATCATCGACATGCTGCCAGGTGACGGCCGGATTGTGGATGGCGATGTGCTGGTCAGAGGGCAATCAGTGGCCGGAATGACCGAGGCGCAGAAACGAGGGTTCCGCGGTGGCGAGGTTGCTCTGATCGGAACGAATGCGAAGTCCTTGCTGGATCCGGTCGTCAAGGTGGGCGAGCAGATTGCACGGGTATTGCGCACCCACCGCGGCATTGGAAAAAGGCAGGCCTGGCAGAATGCCATCGCGCTCTTCGAGCAGGTGGGGATCGTCAATCCGGAGCGGCGTGCGCACGCCTATCCGCACGAGTTATCTGGCGGGATGGCGCAGCGGGTCGTGATCGCCATGGCGCTGATCGCTCAGCCTAAGGTATTGCTCGCAGACGATGCGACGCTCGGGCTGGACGCCACGATCCAATTGCAGGTGCTGGACCTGCTTGTGCAGAAGGGCCGTGAGCTCGGTCTGGCCGTCGTGCTCATCACGCACGATCTGGGCATGGTCGCCGCGTATTGTGACCGCGTTGGCATTATGAAATCGGGAGAGCTGCTGGAGCTCGAAAGCGTACGCTCGTTTCTGACGGATGGGCCACGGCACCTCTACAGCCGAGAACTACTTGAGGCTGCGAAAGTGCGGCCCCTGCCCATGGTCCAGGATCCGGAGGCCGCTGGCGAGGCGGCCAGGCCACCGCTGCTCGAGGTCACCGATCTGGTCAAGACTTTCCATGTTGGTGGCACTGCCGATGTCGTGCGGGCCGTCGATCATGTGTCGCTCTCGATTCGTCGCGGCGAGACTCTGGCCCTGGTCGGCGAAAGCGGTTCGGGCAAAACGACCATGGGCCAGTGCCTGGTCCGCTTGCTGCAATCCGACTCCGGCTCAATCCGTTTTGATGGCCACGAAACATTGACGATGTCGGACAAGGAATTCCGGGCCGTCCGCCGGAGGATGCAGATGGTGTTTCAAGAACCTTACGTCGCCTTGAACCCGAGATGGCGCGTGCGGGAATTGGTGGCCGAGCCGCTGAAATTGGGTGAGCCTCTGTCGCGTGCCGCGCGCGAGGTCCGCGTGCTGGAATTGTTGGATCTGGTCGGCGTCGATAGGGCGAAGGCTAATCTTTATCCGCATGAACTGACGGCGGGCGAGCAGAAGCGCGTCGGGGTGGCGCGTGCTCTGGCCGTGAATCCGGACTTTGTGATCTTTGATGAACCCACGACGGCCCTGGATATTCGGGTGCGTGCACAGATCATCGACCTCGTGCGCGATCTGCAGAAACGTATGGGGCTTTCCGCGTTGTTCATCACGCATGACCTGAATTCCGTCCGTTCGCTTGCGCATTATGTGGCGGTGATGCGTCATGGCAAGCTGATCGAACAGGGCCCGACGGAGCAGATTTTCGAACATCCTCAGGACGCCTACACGCGCAAGCTCCTGGATGCCGAGCTTCCGATCGAGGCGCGCGAACTGACGCATTCCGAAATTATGGCGGTGGCCAAGGCGGTATGACGATGACTCAACAATCTACGAAACCTGTGCTGGTGACTGGAGCGGCAGGCCTGGTCGGTCGTACTCTGGTTCGCCGCCTTGTGGCGCAGGATCGTGCCTTCATCGCCGTGGATCGAGTGACTTCCATCATCGAAGACGGCATCGCCATCAATGGGTGCGACCTAGGCGATATCCATGGTCTGCACGCGTTGGCGCGCGACGGCATCGATTCGGTGATTCATTGCGGTGCGTTTTCGGGACCGATGGTTGCACGCGATACGCCGTATGCCATGGTGCAGATCAATATCGTGGGTACTGCTAACGTACTGGAGTTGGCGCGTGTGCATCAGGCCCGCCGTTTCGTCTACTGCTCGTCCACTAGCGCCTATGGTGTCACACAGTCGGGAGTTCCTATCGTAGAGGACAGTCTGTTGCGGCCGGGCAGTCTGTACGGCGCTAGCAAAGTGGCTTCCGAATACATCACGACAGCATATGCGGAGCAGTACGGCCTGTCGGCTGTAAATATCCGCTTGTCGTGGGTGTACGGGCCCGGTCGGACCACGGACTGTGTGATCAGGGCCATGATCGAGGATGCGCAGGCCAAGCGGCCGACGAGAATGTCGTTCGGTCAAGATTTCCCTCGGCAATTCATTCATGTCGATGATGCGGCGGACGGCCTGCTGAGGGCGCTGGATGCGGTGGCGCTACCAAGGACGACCTATAACGTCACGGGCAATGGGCGTGTGACCCTCGGCGAGCTGGCGGCATTGGTCCGACGAGTGTTCCCCGAGGCCGATATCGAGCTGCAGAACGGTCCGGACCCTATGGACGAATTTCAGGGGCAATTCAGCATCCAGGCGGCCCAACGGGATTTTGGCTACGAACCCCGCGTTCCGCTCGAGCTGGGTATCCGGGCATATGCCGCGTGGATCGAGTCACGTGCAAGGCAGGCGGCTGGGGCCTGATACCCAGGTCCAGGCGCAATTTTCCCCATTCATGGAGGTCTCTCAAACATGGATCATCTGCAACGCGATTTTGTGGGCTATGGCCGCAACCCTCCGGATCCGAAGTGGCCGGGTGGCGCGCGTCTGGCTCTGAACTTCGTGCTCAATTATGAGGAAGGCTCCGAGCCCTCCTTCCAGGACGGCGAGGGTATGACTGAGACCTGGTTCACCGAAAGCCATGGCCTGGCTGGTGTGGCCGGGCGTGATCTGGCGGCGGAAGGGCTGTTCGAATACGGCAGTCGCGTGGGGTTCTGGCGGGTGATGCGTCTGCTGCAGGAGCGTTCGCTGCCTGCGACGATCTTCGGTTGCGCGCTGGCACTTGAGCGTAATCCTGAAGCCTGCGATTTCATCAGGGAATCAGGCTTCGACGTCTGTTCGCATGGATGGCGCTGGATTCAGCACTATCAATTGTCCGAGGATGAGGAACGGGAGCACATCCACCATGCCGTTGCTTCACTGGAGAAGATAGTCGGCCATCGTCCTCAAGGCTGGTACTGTCGGTATTCGCCGAGCGTCAATACGCGTCGGCTACTGGTGGAAGAGGGTGGTTTCCTGTACGACTCGGACTACTACGGCGAGGAACTGCCGTTCTGGACGCGCGTCGAGGGCAAGCCGCATCTGGTGGTGCCATATTCGCTGACCAACAACGATGGGCAATACGCTGCGGGTGTGAGCACGTCCGAGCAGTGGTTCGGCTTTCTCAAAGATGCCTTTGACATGCTCTATAAGGAAGGCCGTCAGCATCCCAAGATGATGTCCGTGGGTCTGCACATGCGGCTCGTGGGCCATCCGGCGCGGGCTGCGGCACTCGAGCGATTCTTAGACTATGTCGCCCAGTTTCCTGATGTGTGGATCACCCGACGGCTCGACATTGCCAAGCATTGGCAGCAGGTTCACCCCGCACCGACGAATTAATGGACGAAATCATGCACAAAACATTTGATCTGACTGGCCGCAAGGCGCTGATTACTGGCGGCAGTCGAGGCATCGGCGGCGCCATTGCCGAGCTGTTCCTGGAGCATGGCGCTGAAGTCGCGATCTGCCATTTCGGGGATGCCGTGAATGCCGATGCGCTGCGGGACAGGATGGCAGCAAGAGGGCTCATCCTGCACGCCACGGAATGTGATGTGTCGTCGCCTGCGGCGGTGAAGGACTTTGCGGCATGGGCCACTCAGAAATTGGGCCGGGTGGACATTGTCGTGAATTCGGCGGGCGTCGGTGGTGGAGATCGTGCTTTCGAATTGACGGACGACAGCGATTGGGACCGCACAGTGGGTGTGAACCTGCGCGGCACGATGCTGGTCAGCCGCGCATTCTTCGCACCCATGGTGGCGCGCAAGTGGGGGCGCATCATCAACATCGCATCCCAACTGGCTTATAAGGGCGCGCCCGGACTGGCTCACTATTGTGCAGCCAAAGCGGGCGTCATCGGCTTCACTCGTGCCTTGGCCTACGAAGGAGCGCCGCACCACGTGATGATAAACAGCATCGCGCCGGGGCCGGTGGACACGGAATTGCTGCGTAATCATAGCGAGGAATGGCTGCAGGTCAAGAAGGCTCAACTGCCTGTGGGACGGTTCGGACACGTCGACGAGATTGCTCCGACCGCGTTGCTTCTCGCGTCTGGCGCTGGCGCCTTCTATGCCGGGCAGACTCTGTCGCCCAATGGCGGTGACGTCATGCTGTGATGGCATGACATTGTGACGGAGCTGCCTTCGAACAGGGTTGTTCGAAGGCAGCTCGAGACCTGGATTCAGGTGAAAATGTCGGCTAGGTCCACTTCCTTGAGCGACACATCGAGATTGACGCTGCCTTCGATATGATCCAGATGCTCGCTCATCAGTGTCGAGGCCAGGGCTTCGTTGCCTTCGATCAGCGCCTCGACGATCATCGAGTGCTCGTCTTCCCGGCAACTGTGCGCGGTGGGCGCGTCGTAGACGAGGATAATCAAGCAGGTCAGTGTCGTCAGTTCACGCAGGCTTCTCGAAAGCGCTACGTTGCCGGCGAGATCCGCGCATAGATTATGGAACTCTCCTGAGAGCCTGATGACCGCGCGCTTGTCGTCGTTCTTCCGAGCCTGGCGCTCTTGAGCGATGTGCTCCCGAAGCGCGGCCGCCTGCTTAGCTGCCATATTGGATGCCAGGCGGCGCATTATGGCCGGCTCGATGATCCTTCTCGCTTCGAAGATGTCGCGTGCCTGCTCGACCGTGGGTTTCGCAATGAACGCGCCTTTGTTTGGGATCAGTTCCACGATGTGTTCATAAGCGAGCCGCGCCAGAACTTCCCGGATGCGCGCGCGGCTAACCTTGAAGATCTCGGCCATGCGTTCTTCGGCCAGCTTGGTACCTGGAACGAGGCGATGCTCTAGGATGGCAACATAGATTTTTTCGTAGATGTCTTCATTGCCCTCGCGGTTCCGGGGGCTGCTGGGGAGAGCGGTATTGGATGGCGACATGTTATCGGGATGGAAGAACCATATGGCGCAGAGAATTTCCCGGCGGACCACGGTATTTTAAAGCTTTATATGCAATTGAAGAATTCCGTGTTGACAAATATTGTTTGAATATTCGGGAGTGTCAGATTTTTTGTGGGCGGGGCGATTTGACATTGGTTAATCCCTGGCCTCAGTGAACCGTTCACCGAACAGAATGGCGAACTGGTTCATCGCCGCCTTCCAAGTGTGAACGGATCGGGATGGCTTGGCCAGGATGTTTCTGAGCGCCAGCCACAGCAGCTTCACAGCCGCCTCATCGCTGGGGAACTGGCCCCGGTTCTTGATAATTTTACGCAGCTGCCGGTTCATGTTCTCGATGGCGTTGGTGGTGTAGATCACTCGCCGGATATCGGGCGGGAAGATGAAGAACGGCACCACATGCTCCCAAGCCCGTTCCCAGGCGGCCACAATGGTCGGGTAGCGGGTACCCCAGGGGCCATCGGCGAAGGCCTGCAGGGCCTCTCGGGCCTGCTGTTCGTTGGCGGCGGTATAGATGGGCTTGAGCGCGGCAGCGACCAATTTACGGTCCTTCCAGCCCGCGTAATCCAAGCTGTTGCGCATCAGGTGCACGATGCAGGTCTGCACCGTCGTCTTCGGGAAGACCGCGTTAATGGCCTCGGGCAGGCCCTTTAAGCCATCCACCACGGCGATCAGGATGTCCTGGCAGCCTCGGTTTTTCAGTTCATTGAAGACCTTGAGCCAGAATTTTGAGCCCTCGGTTTGTTCGATCCACAGCCCCAGCACGTCGCGTTCCCCGTTGGCGTCGATGCCCAGGGCCAGGTAGACGGCCTTGTTGACCACCAAACCATCAGTGCGGATCTTCACCCGCAGTGCGTCAAATAAGACGACCGGGTACATGCGCTCCAAGGGGCGGTTCTGCCAGGCGACGGTCTCGGCCATCACCTCGTTGGTCACCTCGCTGATGAGCTCGGGCGAAACGTTCGTGCCATAGGTCTCGGCGAGAAAAGCCTGGATCTCGCGCACGCTCATGCCACGGGCATACAGGGCAATGATGCGCTCATCGAACCCGGCGAAATGGCGTTCATGCTTGGGGATGAGCACCGGCTCGAAGCTGCCGTCGCGGTCTCGGGGCAGCTGTACCTGCACCGAACCGTGCTTGGTCAGCAGCGTCTTGGTGCTCACGCCGTTGCGCTCATCGGTCTGCGCGGCGGGCTTGTCCTCACCGGGGCGGTAGCCCAGGTGCACGTTCATCTCCGCACCCATGGCCCGCTCGATGACCGCGCGGCCGAAGGCATCGATCAGGTCCTCGACCTCCATGGCTGACATCGGGCCTTCGACCAGGCCGTCCAGTAGGTGCTCAGGCAGCTTGGGCAGCCGCGCCTCGCGGGCGGCCGCCTGCGCCGCGATGGATGGTTTCTTGTGTTTCACGGGCATATCCATGATCGTTTTCTCTCATGTTATGCCTCGCCCACAAAATTCCGGACACTCTCGAATATTCGCCATGTACTGTCAACAATTTCGGTTGGTGGCTTTTCGATAGCAGTTCGTCCCTTCCATTCCGCCGCTCTCATCTGCCTGGCCGCGGGCTCCAGCGTCGTCTCGAACTGATCCACGTATTTCTCGAATGAGATCGAATTTGCCAACTCGCTCGCGATCTGCTCGGCAATAGTTAACATTTGTTCCGCAAACACGAAGGTCGCGCGTTTTTGCAATACTTTGAAATCGCAGATCCTTGTCGTTCAGGTTTCCACTGTCCATTTGGGCCACAATGGGCTATCGCGATTTACGAAGGGATGACCGATGAAAAGGATCATATCTGTCGCCGCCCTGACTCTCGGAATGTTGATGGCTGGACCCGCCGCCCAGGCAGGGGGCGTAGACCTCAGCATTGGTATCGGGATTCCGGGTGTCGTGTTTGGTGGGCCGCCCGTCTACTATTACCCACCACCGCCGCCACCGCGTGTCGTCGTGGTGCCCGAGCCCGTTTATGTGCCACCCTCGCCGTACTATTACTATGACGAGCACGCCTATAAACATGCCAGGAAACACTGGAAAAAACAGCAGGAAAGAGCCTGGAAGGGATACAGGCGCGCCTACGGCAACGAAGATGATTGACGCCGGGGGTGCCTTTTACCGTGCCCGCCACTGCTGATAGCCCTGCGCGCGCAGGACGCAGGCGGGGCAGTGGCCGCAGCCGTAGCCCCACGCATGCAGTTCGTCGCGCTGGTTCAGGTAGCAGGTATGCGTTTCTGTGCGTACCAGTTCCACCAGAGCCGTTCCCCCCGTTTCCCGCGCCAGTTCCCAGGTATCGGCTTTGTCCAGCCACATGAGCGGAGTTTCTATGACCAACGGGCGGTCCACGCCCAGGCTGAGCGCGACCTGCAATGCCTTCAAGGTATTGTCGCGGCAGTCCGGATAGCCAGAATAGTCGGTCTGCGACATGCCGCCCACCAGGACATCCAGCCCGCGCCGATAGGCCAGGGCCGCAGCCAGCGTAAAGAACAGCAAATTGCGGCCCGGCACGAACGTATTGGGCAGGCCGTCCGCTTGCAGTGCAATGGCCATATCGTCCGTCATGGCTGAAGCCCCCAGTTGCCCCAGAACCCCCGCATCCAGCAGATGGTCGGGACCGAGACGGGACGCCCAATCGGCATGAAAGGTCGCCATGCGGTCGCGCAATGTGGCCCGGCAGGCCAGTTCCGCCTGATGGCGCTGGCCGTATTGGAAGCCCACCGTCTCCACGTGACCGAATCGCGATAGCGCCCAGGCCAGGCAAGTGGTGGAATCTTGGCCGCCGGAGAACAGGACAAGGGCGCGGCCGGTTCTTTGGCCTGCGATCATGCCGGTGATGCCGACATGGCGGTGCGCCGGCCCAGTATCCGCAAAATGGCATTCAGGGCGATGCCGTACAGGGGCACGAACAGCAGCAGGCTGACGGTCAGTTTGATTGCGTAGTCCACCAGGGCGATCTCCACCCAGTGTGCCGCCATGAATGGATTGCTGCTGTGCCAGAACGCGACCGCGAAGAAGACCAGGGTGTCCAGCGCCTGCCCTAATATCGCGGAAGCGGCGGGCGCGACCCACCAGGGCAGGCGGCTGCGCCGGATGCGATCGAAGACCTGCACGTCCAGCAACTGGCCCAGGACGTAGGCGGCAAAGCTGGCGGATGCAATGCGGAACACGAAGGCATCGAACGCCCCGAGCGCGCCCAGTCCGCTGAACCGGCCGTCATGGAACAGGACCGACACGACATAGGATGCGATCAGCGCAGGGACCATCACGCGGGAAATCACGCGGCGGGCGGCTGCCTTGCCGACCAGGCGTACGGTCAGATCGGTGGCCAGGAAGATGAACGGGAAGCTGAATGCGCCCCAGGTGCTGTGAAAGCCCAGCAGTTCAATGGGCAGCTGCACCAGATAGTTGCTGGCGATGATGATGGCAATGTGAAAGGCGACCAGCAGCGCCAGCGAGCTGGAAGTCCGCAACAGCGGAACAGGAGCGGTTGTCATGAGGGACCTTTTTGGTGGATGGGGTGAGGGAACCCATGGATCGATTGCGAGGGGGATTATAAATCGGTCCCGCAACAAGTGGCTGTCAGGCCAGGCGCGCGCCTTACAGCCATTTCGGCACGTCTGTCGCCTGGAAGGTGCGCAGTTTTTCGATCAGAGCTTCCGGATCGGTATCCACCGAGATCGCGGCTCTGTGGGCGGGTGGCAGAAATTTCGTCTGAACCATGCTGTCCAGAAAGGCCAGGAAGGGGGAAAAGAACGCCGCGATGTTCAGCAGACCCAGCGGCTTGTCGATCTCGCCGAGCTGGTTTCTGGACCAGACAACCATCGTTTCCTCGAGGGTGCCGATGCCGCCGGGCAAGGAGATGAAGGCGTCCGCGAGTTCCATCATGCGCGCCTTGCGGATGGACAGTGTGGGGACGACTTCCTGTCGGGTCAGGCCGGGATGGACGTGGCCGAGGGCATGCAGTCTTTCGGTGATCACGCCATGCGCTTCGCCGCCATGGGCAAGGACGCTGTCGGCCACCGCCTTCATCAGGCCTTTGTTCGTTCCGCCGTAGACCAGGATCAGGCCCTGCCGGGCGAGCGCGCGGCCCAGGCCATCCGCGCCACGCGCATAGTCATCCGTCGCGCCGGGATTGGAGCCGCAGAAAACAGCAACGGTGTGCAAGGTTCTGGTCATGGATGGCCTCATTTCAGCGCCGCATGAAACCGTGTCACATAATCCTCGAAGCTTTCCTTGTCGGATGCTTCGAGGGCGGCCTGTTCGGCGATGGAGTCGCGCGCAGCCTGGTCGTACGCGGCCAGGGTGCCGGCGGGCAGGCCGCGCTCGCGCAAGGCCTTCCAGTGGGCCTGGCTTTGTGCCAGGGTCCAGTCATGGAATTCCTGCCCGCTGTCGCGCAGTTCGGCCAGCAGACGGGCGGAGGGTGTGTTGTCCGGATCCTGTACCTTGCCGTGCTGTTGCGCCAGGGCCGCCGTGTGCCGGTGATCGTCGGTATGGGTGTCCAGCAGTTCCGCGTAAGGGGCGATGCGATCCAGGACCTGCCGCGCCCAGTCGCGCAGTTCGATCGGCTGCCCGTCCTGTTGCAGCACCAGGCCGGGACGACGGCCCTCGCGCGCCACCAGGGCGAAATTCGCCTGGCTTTCCTGGCAGGTGCCGGGGGGTGGAAACAGCGGGCTGTCCTCGAGGGCGCAGAACAGCAGGAAAGCATCCAGGAACCGGCTGGTTTCGATCCTGATGCCGGCCGGGGCCCAGGGGTCGATGTCCATACAGCGGACTTCGATGTACTGGATGCCGCGCTGGCGCAGGATCGTGTTGGGGCGCTCGCAGCGCCCGGCCGTCTGTTTGGGCCGGATTGTGGCGTAGTACTCGTTCTCGATCTGCAGGATGTTGGTGTTCAGCTGGATGCGTTTGCCGTCGCGGTGGGTGCCGATCGCTTCGTAGGCAGGCCAGGGCGTGGTGACCGCGGTATGGATGCGCGCCGTGAACGTGTCCAGGTCGTTGTAGCAAAGATGCAGATCGGACTGGGTCGGGTTTTTGTAGCCCAGATCGCTCATGCGCAGGCTGGTGGCCCAGGGCAGGCAATAGGTGTCGGGGCTCAGCCGTGTCAGCTGGTCCTCGAGGCCGACATGCTGCAGAAAGCTGCGGGAGACGGCCGGCGAGGAGCCAAACAGATACATCAGCAGCCATGAATGGCGGATGAAATTGCGGATCAGCGCCATGTAGCCGGTGTTGCGCCGTTCTTTCGAGGATTCGCCGGATGCCAGGCCGTCCCATGCGGCTTCGGGCAGGGAGAAGTTGTAATGCACGCCGGCGATGCATTGCATGACCTTGCCGTAGCGCCAGGCCAGGCCCAGGCGATAGACGTGTTTGAGCATGCCCGTGTTCGACGTGCCATACCAGGCGACCGGGATCTCCGCCTCGGGGGGCAGGTGCGCTGGCATGGACTGGTTCCAGATGGCCTCGCCCGGGTTGCGCAGCGAGACAAAGGTATGGATGTCCGTGAGTTCCTGGATCAGGGCGGCCGGGGTGCTGATCGGGCTGGTGATGAGTTCCAGCAACGATTCGGAATAATCCGTGGTGATGTGCCCGTTGGTCAGGGCCGACCCCAGTGCGATGGGGTGGGGGGTATCGACCAGCGCGCCGGTCGCATCGACTCGCAGACCCTCTTTTTCGATGCCGCGCAGGATGTTGCGCAACAGGTCGGGATGGCTCGCCAGGTAGGCGCGCCGCTCGGAGGCCAGGCTCATGATAATGGGTACCGGGTTGGTCTGAATAGACCGATTTTAGCTGCTCATACCCGGTGCCCGCTGGCGACGCCGGTGAGGTCCAGCAAATCGCGCTGGATCGCCGTGGTGATGGCCGCCTGGCGGGTGCGGACCCCCAGCTTGTCGCACAGGTTGGCAATGTGGAAATTCGCGGTGCGTTCCGTAATGCCCAGGATCCGGCCCATCTCCCAGCTGGTCTTGCCCTGGGCGGCCCAATACAGGCAGTCGTGCTCGCGAGCGGTCAGTTTTGTCATGTTCTTCCCCGGTGAGGCTTTGTTATTGGCTACTGCGCGCATACGTCAGCAAATGTATCACAAGGTGTAAAAATGAATGGCGCCTTCGCGGGACGATTTTGTCCGGATGGATGACCTGGCTCAAAGGACGGTGAAGGCGGATGACCCGGGAGCGGCGAACCAAAAGCAGGTCATCGGGCACGAGGCGAGGTGCTAGAATGATTCTCGACTTGGCGCCGATTTGCTTGATCCGCTTGCGGGCGCCCCATAAATCCAGCTAAAGAGGTCCTGATGACCGCCATTGCCATTTCGCCTGACTCCGCCGCGGCCCATGCCGACCCGGCGCATCCACCGGTGCCTACCGGCAGCGTCGGATATGTCTCCCCCCGGTTTCTGTCGTTCGATGAACCCCTGACGCTTTCCAGCGGGCAGGTGATTTCGTCCTATACGCTGGCGGTGGAAACCTATGGGACACTCAATGCGCAGCGCAGCAATGCGGTGCTCGTGTGCCATGCGCTGAATGCGTCGCACCACGTCGCCGGCATGGACGCCGAACATCCGGACCAGATCGGCTGGTGGGACAACATGGTGGGGCCTGGCAAAGCCGTCGATACCGACCGGTTTTTCGTGATCGGCATCAACAATCTGGGGTCGTGTTTCGGTTCCACCGGGCCGACCTCGATCAATCCCGACACCGGTAAACCCTGGGGCGCGGCCTTTCCCTTGCTGACCGTCGAGGACTGGGTACGGGCGCAGGCGCGAGTGGCCGACCATTTTGGTATCGAACGGCTGGCGGCAGTGATGGGCGGGTCCCTGGGCGGCATGCAGGCGCTCAGCTGGGCGATCACCTGCCCGGAGCGGGTCGGCGACTGCATCGTCGTGGCCAGCACGGCTCGTCTGACCGCGCAGAACATCGCATTCAACGAGGTCGCGCGCCGGGCCATCCTGACCGATCCGGATTTCCGCGATGGGGACTACTATGCCCATGGCGTCGTCCCCACCCACGGTCTTTCGGTGGCGCGCATGGTGGGCCACATTACCTATCAGTCCGACGAGGTCATGGCCGCCAAATTCGGGCGCGCTCAACAGGCTCCCGGGCCCGATGGCGATTATCACTACAACTACGACGTTGAATTCGAGGTCGAGTCCTATCTGCGCCACCAGGGCGAAAAATTTTCCCGCTATTTCGATGCCAATACCTATCTGCTGCTGACCCGCGCCCTAGACTATTTCGATCCGGCGCGCGCGCATGGCGGGGATCTGGCCCAGGCGCTATCCCCGGCGCAGGCGCGCTTCCTGCTGGTGTCGTTCTCGACCGACTGGCGCTTCGCGCCGGAACATTCCCGCGAAATCGTCCGGGCGCTGTTGAAGAACCAGCGCGAGGTCACCTACGCCGAGATCGATGCGCCTCACGGCCATGACGCGTTCCTGCTGGGCGATGTGCGCTATCACGCGATCGTGCAGGGGTATTACGACCAGATCGCACGGCGCCTGGACCTGGGCGAACGCAGCCGGACGACGGGGGTGCTGGCATGAATCAGGCTGCTGTGAGCGATACCCGTCCCCAGCCCGGATCGGGCGATCCCGCGGAGGTCACCCCGCGCATCGACCTGCTGCGCATCGCCCAATGGATCGAGCCCGGCAGCCGGGTGCTGGACCTGGGCTGCGCCGAGGGGCATCTGCTGTCCTATCTGCAGCGTACGCGTCAGGTGCGCGGTGCCGGCGTCGAGCTGGACGATGACCGGGTGATCGCGGCCGTGCGTCGCGGGGTGAGGGTCATCCAGCAGAACCTGGAAGAAGGCCTGGCGCTGTTCGACGATCAGCAGTTCGACACGGTCGTGCTGTCGCAGACGCTGCAGTCCATGCACCACACGGAACACATCCTGCGGGAAATGGCCCGGGTTGCGCGCTATGGCATCGTATCGTTCCCCAATTTCGGCTATTGGCCGCATGGCTGGTCGATCCTGCGCGGGCGCATGCCGGTCAATGACCAGATGCCGTACCAATGGTACAACACGCCCAATATCCATCTCTGTACGCTGCGGGACTTCCAGTCGCTGGCGGCGCAGCTGGGCCTGCGCATCACCCATCTGGCCACCTTCCGGGGGGATGCCGAGATTCACTGGTTGCGGGGGTGGCGCAGCATGCTGGCGGTCTATCGTTTCCAGTCGCCTATGGGTCGGCGCACATGACCGATGGCTGGCGCGTCTATGGCGGGCGACGCGTGTCGCCTCTGCTGGTGCTGGGGTTTGCCAGCGGTCTGCCGCTGGCGCTGACCTCGGGTACCTTACAGGCCTGGGCAACCGTCGAACAGGTCTCGCTGCAGAGCATCGGCTTTCTGACCCTGGCCGGCACGGCCTATACCCTGAAGTTCCTTTGGGCGCCGCTGGTGGACCGGTTCGCGCCTCCCTGGCTGGGCCGAAGGCGCGGCTGGATGCTGCTGACGCAATGGTTGCTGGCTGCCTCGATCGCCGCCATGGGCCTGTTTTCGCCGGGGTCGCAGCTGCAGTCGCTGGCGCTGCTGGCGGTCTGGGTGGCCTTCCTCTCGTCCACGCAGGATATCGCCTTCGACGCCTACAGCACGGACGTGCTGCGTCACGAGGAGCGTGCCGCCGGTGCTGCCCTGAAGGTCATGGGATACCGGCTGGCCATGGTGGTGTCGGGTGGTCTGGCGCTGATTCTGGCGGATCAATGGCTCGGTTGGGGAAACATGTATTTCCTGATGGGCGGCCTGATGATGCTGGCGTCGCTTGCGACCTTGTGGGCACCGGAACCCGAACACGTCGCGCAGGCTCCGCGCAGCCTCGAGCATGCCGTGGTCGAGCCGCTGCGGGAATTCTTCAGCCGGCCAGGCGCCTGGACCATCCTGCTGCTGATTGTGCTCTACAAGCTGGGCGATGCCTTCGCGGGCGCGCTGTCCACGACCTTCCTCATCCGGGGGGCCGGGTTCGACGTGACCGAGGTCGGTATGGTCAACAAGGTCTTCGGCCTGGTCGCAACGATCATCGGTGCGCTGGCGGGCGGCGGCCTGATGACGCGCCTGGGCTTGTATCGGTCATTGATGGCGTTTGGCGTGCTGCAGGCGGTTTCCAATCTGGGCTACTGGATGCTGGCGGTGACCCCGCCGCACCTGTACGGGATGGCGCTGGTGGTAGCCGTTGAAAATCTCTGCGGCGGCCTGGGGACGGCGGCGTTCGTCGCGCTGCTGATGGCGCTGTGCCGCCAGCAGTTTTCCGCGACCCAGTTCGCCCTGCTGTCGGCTTTGTCGGCGGTGGGCCGCACGTACCTGGCCGGCCCTCTGACACCCGTGCTCGTCGACCGTTTCGACTGGCCGGTTTTTTTCATGCTGACTGTGCTGATCGCGCTGCCCGGCCTGGTTTTGCTGTGGGCGAAACGCAGCCTGATCCGCGGCCTGGATGTGGATCAGGCTGCCTGACCTGAGGTCTGTCCCTTCATGATGTCGAAATTGCATTTGCTGCTGGATCGATTCACGCTGATCCTGATTGCCGTCGTCACAGCCGCGACGGTGTTGCCGGCCCACGGGCAGGGTGCGGTGTTTTTCGAAAGACTGACGGCGGCGGCCATCGCGCTGCTGTTCTTTCTGCACGGTGCCAAACTCTCGCGCGAGGCCATCATTGCCGGGGCTACCCACTGGCGGCTTCATGGGTTGATTTTCATCTGGACCTTCGTGCTCTTTCCGATCCTGGGGTGGCTGGCGCGGCCCCTGCTGGTGCCCCTGCTGGGCGAACCGCTGTATATCGGGGTGATGTATCTGTGCGTGCTGCCTGGCACGGTGCAGTCGGCGATCGCGTTCACGTCGATTGCGCGGGGCAATGTGCCTGCAGCGGTGTGCGCGGCGTCGGCCTCCAGCATCATCGGCATTGTCCTCACGCCCTTGCTGCTTCAGCTGTTGTTGCGGACGGACACGTCCGCGCTGGACAGCCACTCGCTGCTGCAGTCGATCCTGCGCATCGGCGAGCAGATCTTCCTGCCCTTCGTGGCGGGGCACCTGTTGCGCCCGGTCATCGGCCGCTGGATGGATGGCCATCGCAAACTGGTGACCAGCGTCGACCAGAGTTCGATCCTGCTGGTGGTCTACACGGCGTTCAGCGAATCGGTGATCGCCGGCCTCTGGCATCAGGTGGATTCCATATCCCTGGTGCTGCTGGTGGTCACCTGTTGCGTGTTGCTGGCGATCGTCCTGGTGCTGAACACCTGGTCCACCCGGCGATTGGGCTTCAATCGCGCCGACGAAATCACCATCGTCTTCTGTGGTTCGAAAAAGAGCATGGCCACCGGGGTGCCCATGGCGGGCGTGCTGTTCAGCGCTGGAGCGATCGGGCCGGTGCTGCTGCCGCTGATGATTTTCCATCAGATCCAGCTGATGGTCTGCGCGGTGTTGGCGCAGAACTATCGGCGCAACGCGCCGGCCGAACAACACGAACGGCGGCAATTAGTCGCCTGATGCAAAAAACCCTGTGTGCATCGCAAACAGGGTTTTTTACAGTCTGTCGGTGGCGCCCTGGTGGTAGGGCGCAGATCGGGCTTTTCAGGCCGTGACGTGCAGTTGCGTGCCCACCATCCCGCTGGAGGCCAGTTGCGGTGCGCTGGGCACCGAATTGATCAGGCTCATGACGGTATTGGACTGGTTGTCCAGGACCTTGCGCAGCAGCACGTTCTGGTTGTCTTGCAGCTGGGCGTAGTTTTGCAGGCCGGTCGCGGCGCCCACCAGGCTCTCAACGGAACTCGACATCAAGGTCTCCTGTTCAGGAATTCGGTTTCGACGGGTATGACAATTGCAACCGATTATAAGGCAATCCATGCGCCTGGAGCATGGATTGCCGGATCAATTTCGCGCGTAGTCGATGGTCAATGGCGCGTGGTCGCTGAACCGCTCGTCCTTGTAGACGGTCGCGGTTTGCGCCTGCGCGGCGATTCCCGGGGTCGCGACGTGATAGTCGATGCGCCACCCGACGTTCTTCGCCCAGGCTTGGCCCCGGTTGCTCCACCACGTGTAGGCTTCGCCGGTCGTATCGGGATGCAGGCGTCGATAGACGTCGACCCAGCCGTGCTGGCCAAACAATGCTGTCATCCAGGCGCGTTCTTCCGGCAGGAAGCCGCTGTTCTTCAGGTTGCCCTTCCAGTTTTTCAGGTCGATCTCGTGGTGGGCGATGTTCCAGTCGCCGCAGATGACGAATTCCCGGCCGGTGTCGCGATGTTCCCGCATCAGGCCTTCGAGCCAGGTTTCGTAGAGGTCCAGGAACCGGTATTTGGCCGTCTGGCGTTCGTCGCCGCTGGATCCGGAGGGCAGATAGGCGCTGATGACGCTCAGTCCAGGCCAGTCGGCGCGCAGGATGCGGCCTTCGGCGTCGAATTCGGGAGACCCCATGCCGATCGTGATGGCGTCGGCGGGCTGGCGCAGATAGAGGCCGACGCCGCTGTAGCCTTTCTTTTCCGCGTGGTGGAAGTGCCCGGTGTAGCCATCCGGGTGACGCATTTCGTCGGTCAGATCCGTATCCTGGATCTTGATTTCCTGCAGGCAGACGATGTCGGAATTCTGGTTCTTCAGCCAGTCCGCCAGCCCTTTGCGAAAGGCCGCGCGGATGCCGTTGACGTTCAGTGTGGTGATGCGTAGCACGAGTGCTCCGGTGATTCGTCGAAAGTCGGACTGTACCGCATGGACGGCTGCGCCTCGTGCGAGGCCTAGTTTTACCCGAACCGATAACTGGAGATGGTGAGCCCGCCGGCTGCCTGGGTTTCGTGGTGAAAGCGGTTGGCCGGCTCGTCGCCCGCCGCGCCGCTGGCGACGAACAAGGGCACGAGGTGGTCTTCCATCGGATGCGCGATGCGTGCCGCAGGGGCCTGTGCCCAGTGCTCCAGCCGGCTGAGGCGGTCGGCGGCGGACGCCCCGCCCAGCGCTTCATGCAGCCAGGCGTCGAACAGGGCCGAAGGCTGGCGTCCTGCGGGGCCAAACAGACGCAGATTGTGGAAGCTCAGGCCACTGCCGACGATCAGGATGTTTTCATCCCGCAAGGGCTGCAGCGCCGCCCCCAGCGCATGATGCCAGGCCGGGCCGAAGCCGGCATTGATGGACAGCTGCACCATGGGAATCCGGGCCTGCGGGTACATGACGTAGGCAGGCACAAAAGCGCCGTGATCGAAGCCGCGGTCGGGATCTTCGGCGATGTCGATGTGATGGTCCGTCAGCAGGGACCGCACGCGCCCGGCCACCTGGGGGGATCCCGGCGCAGGGTAATGAATGTCGTAGGTCTGCGACGGAAAACCGTAGTAGTCATAGAGCATGCCGGGCTGCGGATGGCTGCCGACCTGCACCCCGTTGCGTGTGATCCAGTGCGCCGAGATCATCAGGATCGCGTCGGGCGGTTGCGGCAGCGTCGCGGGGATTGCCTGCAGTGCCTGGGTCAGCACGGCATAGGAAGCCGTCATTTCGGGCATCCAGGGCCAGGGGCCGCCGCCATGGCAGATGAAGTAGACAGGTTGGCGCATGATGAACGCGGATCCGCAGGATTAGTGAAAGTACCCAACTTGCTTCTGATTTGAAGCCTCAAAGGTCAGTTTAGTATAAAAAAAATGGATTATCGGCTTGCCTGTCATCCTTTCTCATGGATGCGCCTCCCAGGCTCGACATGAGCCAGGCATGGGAAATGTCGGATAATGGCGGCTTTACCGAATTCGAGATCTCTCATGATGCCCGGCACGCATGCCCTTGCTTTCATCCGATTCGCTCTGGAACACGGGGTGTTGCGCTTTGGTGAGTTCAAAACCAAGTCGGGACGTGTGAGCCCCTATTTTTTCAATGCGGGCCTGTTCAACGACGGGGCCTGCGTGGGGCGATTGGGCAGGTTCTACGCCGAGGCGCTGGTGCATTCCGGGCTGGAATTCGACATGCTGTTCGGGCCGGCATACAAGGGCATCCCACTGGCGACAACCACTGCGGTGGCTCTGGCTGAACATCCTGTGTTGGCGGGGCGCCGCATACCGTTCGCCTTCAACCGCAAGGAAGCCAAGGACCATGGCGAGGGTGGTGTGCTGGTCGGGGCGCCGCTTGCGGGGCGCGTCGTGATCATCGACGACGTGGTCACGGCGGGCACGTCCGTGCGTGAATCCGTGGGGATGATCCGCGCGGCCGGCGCACAGCCCGCCGCCGTGCTGATCGCCATGGACCGCATGGAACGCGCGGGCTCGGAGGGCAATCTGTCGGAACATTCCGCCGTGCAGGACCTGGAACAGACCTACGGGATTCCCGTGATCAGCATTGCGTCGCTGGCCGATGTCATCGGGCTGCTGGATGGCGACCAGGAACTGATCGCCCACCGCGACGCGGTCATTGCGTACCGCGAACGCTACGGTATCTGACGGCGACGGGCTTGCCGGCCGGATGCGGCGCACCCGGCGCGGTCTGTCTCAGCCGAGTTTTCGCAGCAAGATGTCGTTGACCTGTTGGGGGTTCGCCTTGCCGCGCGCGGCCTTCATAACCTGACCCACCAGCGAATTGAAGGCTTTCTGTTTGCCTGCGCGGTATTCCTCGACGATGGCGGGATTGGCCGTCAGTACCTGATCGATCATGGCTTCGATGGCCCCGGTGTCGCTGATCTGGCGCAGGCCCCTGGCCTCGATGATCGCGTCGGGATCGCCGCCGGATTCCCCCGCCCACATGGCCGCGAACACGTCGCGGGCGATCTTCGTGGAAATCGTGCCATCCAGGATGCGGGCGATCAATGCCGCCAGCCTTGCGGGGGGCACCGGCGACTGGATGATCTCCAGACCGTCCCGGTTCAGCGCCGCGGACAGTTCGCCCAGGATCCAGTTGGCAGCCAGTTTCGCCTGACCGGCCGGCAGGGCCTGCGCGGTGGTTTCGAAATAATCGGCGACGGCACGGTGCAGCGTCAGCTGGGCCGCATCGTAGGCGCTCAGGCCCAGGTCGGATTCGAAGCGGGCCCGCTTGGCGGCGGGCAGTTCCGGCATCGCAGCGCGCACCTGCTCGATCCATTCGGGTGAGACGATCAGCGGGGGCAGGTCGGGGTCGGGGAAGTAGCGGTAGTCGTCCGAGTCTTCCTTGGTGCGCATGGCGCGGGTCTCATCCCGGTCCGGATCATACAGGCGCGTCTGTTGTATGACTTTGCCGCCGTCTTCGATCAGTTCGATCTGGCGGCGGACTTCGTACTGAATCGCGCGTTCCAGGAAGCGGAAGGAATTGAGGTTCTTGATCTCGCAGCGCGTGCCGAATTCCACCTGCCCGCGTGGGCGCACCGAGACATTCGCATCACAGCGGAAGGAACCTTCCTGCATGTTGCCGTCGCAGATGCCCAGCCAGACCACCAGGCCGTGCAGGGTGCGGGCATAGGCCACGGCTTCGGCCGCCGAGCGCATTTCGGGCTCGGTCACGATTTCCAGCAGTGGTGTGCCGGCGCGGTTCAGGTCGATGCCGCTGGAGGATTCCCCGTGTGGGCCCGTGAAATGTTCATGCAGGGACTTGCCGGCGTCTTCTTCCAGATGGGCGCGGGTCAGGTTGATCGTGTGTTCCTGTTCGCCCACGAAGAAGGACAGCTGTCCGCCGATCACAATAGGCAGCTCGAACTGACTGATCTGGTAGTTTTTCGGCAGGTCGGGGTAGAAATAGTTTTTCCGGGCGAATACCGAACGGTGTGCCACCTGGGCGCCGATCGCCAGGCCGAACCGAATGGCGCGTTCGACCGCGCCCCGGTTCATGGCCGGCAGCGAGCCCGGCAGGGCCATGTCCACGGCGTTGGCCTGGGTATTGGGCTCGGCACCGAACCGCGTGCTGCTGCGGGAAAAGATTTTCGACTGTGTGGACAGCTGGGCGTGGGTTTCCAGCCCGATGACGATTTCCCAATCCATTATGCGTGTTCCGGTGTGCGTTGGTGCCAGTCGGTGACTTGTTGGTAGCGGTCGGCCAGGGCCAGCAGCCGGCCCTCGTCGAAATAGCGGCCGACGATCTGCAGTCCGATGGGCAGGCGGCCTGATTCGCCGCCGAAGCCGCAGGGGATGGACATGCCGGGCAGCCCTGCCAGGCTCACGCCCAGGGTGTAGATGTCGCTCAGCCAGTCGGCGATCGGGTCCTGGCGGTTGTCGCCGATGCGGCGTGCCACGTCGGGGGTGACCGGACCCATGATGACGTCGCAGTCCTGGGCCAGGGCGCGCTGGAAGTCATCGACGATCATGCGCCGCACGCGCTGTGCCTGCAGGTAGTAGGCGTCGTAATAGCCGTGGGACAACACGTAAGTACCCACCAGGATACGGCGGCGGACTTCGTCGCCGAACCCTTCGGAACGCGACCGGCTGGTCATGTCGAACAGGTCGGTGTATTGGGCGGCGCGATGGCCGTAGCGTACGCCGTCGTAGCGCGACAGGTTGCTGGAAGCCTCGGCCGGTGCGATCACGTAGTAGGCAGGGATGGACAGCCGGGTGCGGGGGAGTGAAATGTTCACCCGGACGGCCCCCAGGGACTCGAATGCCCGCAGCGCGGATTCAATGGCGGCACCGACGGCCGGCGCCAGGCCTTCGTTGAAAAATTCGCGCGGCACCCCGATACGCAGGCCCTTCAGGGGTTGTGTGCCGGCGGCCTGGAACGCCGCCTGGGCCGCATCGAAGTCGGCCTGGATGCGGCCGGTGGCATTGGGGCGGCCGTCGCAGGATTCCAGGCTGGTGGAGTCCTGGGGATCGAAGCCGCTCATGGCATCGAGCAGCGGCACCAGGTCGCGCGCGCTGCGCGCCAGCGGCCCCGCCTGGTCCAGGCTGGAGGCGTAGGCAATGATGCCGTAGCGCGAGACCGTGCCGTAGGTGGGTTTGATACCGCTGACCCCGCAGTAGGCGGCGGGCTGGCGCACCGAGCCCCCGGTGTCGGTGCCGGTGGCGCCCAGTACCAGGCCGGCGGCCACGGCGGCGGCGGAGCCGCCCGACGATCCACCCGGGATACGGTCGGTATCCCAGGGATTGCGTACCGGGCCGAAGGCGGAATTTTCGTTGCCTGAGCCCATGGCGAATTCGTCGCAACTGAGCTTGCCCAGCGACACCGTGCCCGCCTGGCGCAGGTGGTCGACGACGGTGGCGTCGAATGGGCTGACGTAATCGGCGAGCATCCGGCTGGCGGCCGTGGTGCGCCAGCCGCGCGTGACGAACAGGTCCTTGTGCGCAATGGGGATGCCGGTGAGCGGGCCCGCGTTGCCGCCCGCCAGCGCCTGGTCGGCCGACCGGGCCTGTTCCAGCGTCAGGTTGTCGTCGACGTGCAGGAAGACGTTGGGATCGGCGTGCGTGCGGACGGCCCGCAGGGCATCGGTGGCCAGTTCGACGGCGCTGACGCGGCGGCTGCGCAGGGCATCGCCCAACGCCTGGATACTGTGAAATTCGGAAAGCTGGGTCATGGCATCATTCGATGACGGTGGGCACGAGGAACAGCCCCTGGTGCGGGGCCGGCGCGTTGGTCAGGCAGGCGTCGCGCTGTTCGGTGGACTGGGCCGGGTCGGCCTGGTCGTCGCGCAGCCGCAGCGCGATATCCTGGTGGGCGGCCAGGGGGTGCGCCATGGGTTCGATGCCCGTGGTGTCCACAGCCTGCAGTTCCTCGATCAGTCCCAGGATGCGGGTCAGTTCCTGCTGGGCGCGTTGTTGGTCGTCGGATTCCAGCCGCAGGCCCGAGAGTCGTGCGAGCCGGGTGATGTCCTGTTCGGTGAGTGCCATGTCGTCGTGCCGGAGAGGCTGCCATGGACTGGCAGCCGGATGAATGTGTGCGGATGTGTCCGTGGTGGGTAAAAGCGCCAGTTTTGCAAAACTTTTCCCTCAATTCGAGGCATGTCCATTGAGGATTATAAGTTATCATTACCGATTCCATGCGGCTTGCTCGGCCTGTGCCGCTGTGCTGGCGGTCTGATGCAGACGGCGCCCCGGTCTCTCGCGCGGAAGAATCTCCCTCCCCCTATTTTATTAGTGCGCCCATGTTCGGATTCCTACGCAGCTATTTCTCCAGCGATATGGCGATCGACCTCGGCACGGCAAATACGCTGATCTATGTCCGCAGCAAGGGCATCGTGCTCGATGAACCGTCGGTCGTCGCCATCCGCCACGACGGCGGCCCCAACGGCAAGAAAATCATCCAGGCCGTTGGCCGAGAGGCCAAGCAGATGCTGGGCCGCGTGCCGGGCAACATCGAAGCCATCCGTCCCATGAAGGACGGCGTGATCGCCGACTTCACCGTCACCGAGCAGATGCTCAAGCAGTTCATCCGCATGGTGCATCCGCGCAGCATGCTGGCCCCCAGCCCGCGCATCATCGTCTGCGTGCCCTGCGGCTCGACCCAGGTCGAGCGCCGCGCCATCCGCGAGTCCGCGCTGGGCGCCGGCGCCAGCCAGGTCTATCTGATCGAGGAACCCATGGCCGCCGCCATCGGGGCGGGTCTGGCGGTGTCCGATGCCAGCGGCTCGATGGTCGTGGACATCGGCGGGGGCACCACCGAGGTTGCCGTGATTTCCCTGGGCGGCATGGTCTACAAGGGCTCCGTCCGGGTGGGTGGCGATAAATTCGATGAAGCCATCATAAATTACATCCGGCGCAATTACGGCATGCTGATCGGCGAACCCACCGCCGAACTGATCAAAAAAGAAATCGGGTCCGCGTTTCCGGGGTCCGAGATCCGCGAGATCGAGGTCAAGGGCCGCAACCTGTCCGAAGGGGTGCCGCGCAGCTTCACGGTATCGTCCAACGAGATCCTGGAATCCCTGACTGATCCGCTCAACCAGATCGTCTCGGCGGTGAAAACCGCACTCGAGCAGACGCCGCCGGAATTGGGTGCCGACATCACCGACAAGGGCATCGCCCTGACCGGCGGCGGTGCGCTGCTGCATGATCTGGACCGCCTGTTGCAAGAAGAAACCGGCCTGCCTGTGGTGGTCGCCGAAGACCCCCTGACCTGCGTGGTGCGGGGCTGCGGCGAGGCACTGGAACACCTCGAGCGTCTGGGCGGGGTTTTCATTTACGACTGACCGGATTGATCGGGTGGCAATCGCTGCTTATTCGTCATGCGTGAACCGGGAACGCTAAGGCTCTTCAAGCGTGGGCCCAGCGTGGAAGTCCGCCTGGTCCTGCTGCTGGTAGTGTGCCTGGCGCTGATCGTGACCGATGCGCACTGGCCGGTCCTCGGCCGGGTGCGCCAGGCGGTCTCGATGGTGATCTATCCGTTCCAGCGGGTCGTCCTGGCACCGCGGGATGCGCTCGAATATGTGGACAGCTGGTCGCATGCGGCCACCCTGGCGCGCGAAGAGCAGGACGCCTTGCGCCGCCAGCAGATCGAGATGGCCCAGCTGGTGACGCATGCCGCCCAACTGACCACGGAAAACGAGCAGTTGCGCCGGCTGCTGAACGTGTCCGAATCGATTTCTCAGCGGTCCGTGGCGGTGGAAGTGTTCTACGTACCGCCCAATGCCTTCAGCCACAGACTGATCTTCAACAAGGGGTCGGAAGCGGGCATCGCACCAGGCATGCCCGTCATCGACGAGGGTGGGGTGGTCGGTCAGATCATGCGCGTCACGCCGTTCACTTCCGAAGCCGCGCTGCTGATCGACGACCAGGTCTCCATTCCCGTCCAGGTGCTGCGCAACGGGCTGCGCCTGATTGCATTCGGCAGCGACGAGGTCGGCAAGCTCGAAGTCCGCTACCTGACGGAAAACATGGATGTACAGCCGGGGGATTCCCTGGTGACCAGCGGGATCGGTGGCTTGTTTCCGGCCGGGCTGTCCGTCGGGAAAATCCAGAAGGTCGATCGGGATCCGGGCACGGGTTTCGCGATGGCTATCGCCGAGCCGCTGTCGCACCCGGAACGCTACCGCCATTTCCTGGTGCTGCGTGTGGATGTCTCGAAGGCGCTCAAACCCGATGAGGTGGCCCATGCCCTTGGCGACAACTAGGCGGCCGGCGCGAAATTCCTCGCTTATGGCTTTGCAGCCGGTTGATGCGGCGCCTTTCCATCGTCCTTCGTCCGCGTGGCTGGTCTGGGGGTCGCTACTGCTGGTGTGGATGGCGTCATTGCTGCCCTGGCGGCTGTGGCAACCCGTGCCCGACGTGCTGGTGCTGGTGCTGGCCTTCTGGTGCCTGCACGAGCCGAGCCGGGTGGGGCTGACGACCGCATTCGTCCTGGGGCTGCTGATGGACGTGCATGATACCGGGCTGCTGGGGCTGCATGCCTTGTCCTACGTGCTGGCTACCTATGGGGTCCTGCGTCTGCAACGTCGTCTGGAACATTTCGGCATCTTGGTGCAGACACTGCACATCATCCCGGTGCTGGTGGTGGCCGCTCTCGTTCCGCGGCTGCTGGGCGCCTGGCTCAATGGCCAATGGGTGGGTTGGGACTGGCTCTGGTCGGCGCTTATCACCGGACTCCTGTGGCCTCTGGCCGACGTGCTTTTGCTGCTGCCACAGCGCCGTCTCGACGGCGACGATGTGGGCGCGGTCTGACGGCGCGGCATGTTCGAGTTCCGCAAGACCGGCCTGCGTCAGCGCCAGACGGTGCTGTTGCGAGCCTGGGTGGCGGGGCTTTTTGCCTTGGTGTGCCTGCTGCTGCTGGCGGGGCGCCTGTGGTATCTGCAGGTCATCCGCTATGACAATCTGTCGGCACGCGCTGAACAGAACCGCATCACGATCGTGCCGATTCCGCCCCAGCGCGGGCAGATTACGGATCGTCATGGCCAGGTACTGGCCACCAACCAGCGCGACTACACGCTGCTGGTGACGCGAGCGCAGGTCAAGGGCAAGCTCGAGGACCTGCTGAACCGCTTGCGGGAACTCGTCTACATCAGCGATAGCGACCAGCGCAAATTTCTGCGGCTCTACCAGCAAAGTGGTCGCTATGCGCCGGTGCTGCTGCGCAACAATCTCAGCGATATCGAGGCGTCCTGGTTTGCCGTGCATGCGTTCGAGTTCCCTGGCGTGAGCCTTCAGGCCCGCTGGGTGCGGTCCTATCCGGAGCACGAGTCCGCCGCTCACGTGCTGGGTTTCGTCGGCCGCATTTCCGAGGCGGACCAACAGCACCTGGAGGAAACCAGCCAGGAAGGCAATTACCGCGGCACCCTGGTCATGGGTAAAAAGGGCATCGAGAAGACCTGGGAAAAGGCCTTGCATGGGCGCACCGGGGTCGAGGAACTCGAAGTGACCGCCACAGGCCGGCCCGTGCGTGAACTCAGCCGCACCGACCCGATCCCGGGCTCCAATCTGGAACTCTCCCTGGATGAGGGTCTGGAGAAGCTCGCCGAGGCCCAATTCGCCGGCCGGCGAGGCGCGCTGGTTGCGATCGCGCCGCACACCGGCGAGGTGCTGGCATTCGTGTCTTCTCCGTCTTTCGACCCGAATCTGTTCGTGGACGGGATCGACGTCGAGAACTGGCGCAAACTCAACGATTCGCCGGATCATCCACTCATCAATCGTCCGTTGTACGGTACATACCCGATTGGTTCGACCTACAAGCCGTTCGTGGCTCTGGCCGCCCTGGAAATGGGCCTGCGTGGACCGCAGGACCTGATTCCGGATCCGGGGTATTTCGAGTTGGCCGGACAGAAATTCCGCAATGCGGGTGGCGCGGCCTACGGACCCACCAACATGCACAAGGCGATCATGGTGTCTTCGGACACGTACTTCTTTTCGCTGGGGGCCCTGATGGATGTGGATGCCCTGCATGATTTCAGCAAGCAGTTCGGGTTCGGCCAGATTACCGGCATCGACCTGGACGGCGAGCGGCGCGGCGTGCTGCCTTCGCGCGAGTGGAAGCGCAAGGCATACAAGAAACCCGCGCAGCAGCACTGGTTCCGGGGCGAGACCGTATCCGTGACGGTGGGGCAGGGCTACAACGCGTTCACACTGCTGCAGCTGGCGCAGGCGACCGCTGTGCTGGCCAACGACGGCGTCTACATGAAGCCCCATCTGGTGCGGCGCATCATCAATCCGGTGACGGGCCACTTTACGTATCCGGTGGTGGGACCCCAGTACACGATTCCGCTCAAGCCAGCGTATCTGAAGGTCGTTCAGGATGCCATGGTGGACGTGATCCGCAAGGGCACCGCCAGGCGCGCCTTCGAGGGTGCGACCTATCAGGCGGCGGGCAAGACCGGCACCGCCCAGGTCTACAGCCTGCGGGGAGCCAAGTACAAGGCCCATGCGGTGGATGAACGCCTGCGCGATCATGCCCTCTTCATGGCCTACGCGCCGGTCGACGATCCCCAGATCGCTGTCGCCCTGATCGTGGAAAACGGCGGCTGGGGCGCATCGGTTGCGGCGCCCATCGCCCGGGCGGTATTCGATTATTGGCTGGACCCGGCCCAGGTGGCCGAGCGGCGGCGGCAGTTGCGCACGGAACAGGAGTCCCGGAAGGTGGTCGATGCCGTGACCTCGTCCGGCACAGGGGCCGGCACGGGGCCGCTGCAACCCGTGCCCGATGCGGCGCCGGCGCCGGATGAGGAAGGCACACCAGAGCCCGCGCCCCTGCCCGATGCCGAAACGCCCCCCGAGGACGGCGCCCAGGAGGATTCGCCATGAAGATCATCGTGCTGATGGCACGCCGCATGCTGGCGGTGCTGGACTGGCCGTTGCTGATTCTGCTGGTGTTGATGGCCCTGGTGGGTATGGCTACCATGCACTCGGCGGTGGGTAATACCGACTGGCGCTTCGCCGACCAGTTGCGCAATTTCCTGATTGCCTTCGTGGCAATGTGGGCGGTCGCGCTGATGCGACCGGCATTCATCATGCGCACCGCACCCTATTTCTACGTGGGCGGGATCGTCCTGCTGACGGCGGTGACCCTGTTCGGCGTGACCAGCAAGGGCGCCACTCGCTGGCTGGACCTGGGCTTTGGACGCATCCAGCCCTCCGAGATGATGAAGATCGCGGTGCCGCTGATGCTGGCCTGGTATTTCCAGCGCCAGTCCGGCGACCGGTTCCGGCTGCGCGACTTTCTGGTGGCGGGTTTGCTGCTGCTGGTGCCGGCGGGCCTGATCATCGAACAGCCGGATCTGGGGACGGCGCTACTGGTGCTGGCGTCGGGATTTTGCGTGATTTACTTCGCCGGTTTTCCGTTCAAACTGCTTGCACCGGTTGTGCTGGCGGTTGTCGTGGGGCTGGGGACGCTGGTCTCCTATGAAGATCAGATCTGTCAGCCGGACGTCGATTGGGTCGTGCTGCATGATTATCAGAAGTACCGGGTCTGCGTTCTGCTGAATCCCGGCTCCGATCCCCTGGGCAAGGGATTCCATACCATCCAGTCCATGATCGCGGTCGGTTCCGGCGGTGTCTACGGTAAAGGCTACATGCAGGGAACGCAGAGCCACCTGGATTTCATCCCGGAACGGACGACCGACTTCATTTTTGCCGTTTTCGCCGAGGAGTTCGGCCTGTACGGAGGCGTGATGCTGCTGGCGCTTTATGCGCTGATGGTGTTGCGCGGCCTGACGATCACCGTGCGGGCACCCACGCAGTTCGGCCGTCTGCTGGGTGGGGCCATGTCGATGATGATGTTCATCTATGTATTCGTGAACATTGGCATGGTGACCGGGGTGCTGCCCGTCGTGGGCGTGCCCTTGCCCTTCATGAGCTACGGGGGCACGGCCTTGATGACGCTGGGGATCGCCTGCGGTCTGCTGATGAGTATCGGGGCGTATCAGCCACGATATGGCAGCGATGCCGACCCGCGCTGGGAGTCTTCCGGGCGGTGACGGCCTGCCGCGCGAAGACAATCTCTGGTGTCAGTGTCGGGCGCGGCCCGTTGCCGAACCTGCGCTCATCCGGATGAGCGAACTGTCCGCTCGTATAGGCTCAGCAATAATCGGGCGATGGGCGCGGGCATTCCCGTGTCCGCCAGGGTGTCGATCGAAATCCAGGATGACAGACCCGCATCGGGCGGGATTATGGCGGGATTGGCGCCCCGGCGCGAGGCGCCGGGCTTCGGGTGCTGCGCAGGCATGGCTGACAGGGCCAGGAACTTTGGCGGCGGGCCAGCCAGTCGCAGGCGCACCGGCTGTAGCAGTAGCCGGAAGTGCGTGAAGACGTGCTCGATCGCAGCCAGGTTCTGGACCGGCCCGTCCAGAGGGACACAGGCGGCCTCCAGCGCGGCGCGGTCGGGGAATATGGGCGGTGCCCACAGGCCGCCCCAGATGCCCGCGTCAGGGCGGCGCTGCAGCCAGATGTGGTCTTGGCATTCGGCGATCAGCAGCCAGCAGTGATGTCGCGGTTGTTCACGCCGCACGCGCGGCGTGGGCAGCACGTTCTGCAGGCCTTGCAGGCGGGCTGCGCAATCGGGCGCCAGCGGGCAGCGATCGCAGTCGGGAGTGCCTCGGGTGCAGACCGTGGCACCTAGGTCCATCTGGCCCTGGGTGTAGGCACGCATGTTCAGGCTGGCGGGCGCGGCGTCCAGCCAGGCCTGCGCATGGCGCCACAGGGTCTGCATCGTTCGTGCGGACGTCGGGTCGCCTTCCAGTGCCAGGTAGCGGGTCAGCACACGACGCACGTTGCCGTCCAGGATCGGCGTCCGTTCCTCGTGGGCGAATGCCGCGATCGCGGCCGCCGTCGAGCGGCCGATACCGGGAAGTTCGGCCAGCGCCACCGCCGAATCGGGAAACTGGCCACCATGGTCGTCGCGCAGCACCTGGGCGCAACGATGCAGATTGCGGGCGCGGGCGTAATACCCCAACCCGGCCCAGGCCTGCAGCACGGCATCCAGCGGCGCATCGGCCAGCGTCCGGACATCGGGGAAGCGGCCGAGAAAGCGTTCGTAGTAGGGGATGACGGTGGCCGCCTGCGTTTGTTGCAGCATGATCTCGGACAGCCAGATCCGGTAGGGATCGTGTGTCCGCTGCCAGGGCAGGTCGTGACGCCCCGCCTGCGCCTGCCAGGCGGCGATGCGGGAGGCCGGGTCGGACAACGACATCAGAACTGGGTGTGGCGGGTCACCGACAGGCGTGCGGCGACCGCCCCCATGATGACCACGAGGAGGCCGGACAACAGCAGATCCGCTGTGTCGGGCAAATGCATGGTCCAGTCGATTCCATAACTTTCGGCAAAGCGCCCCAGCAAAGTGTTCAGCGGCGTCAGCGCCAGCCAGGCGAGCAACAGGGAGAGCAGGCTGGCGGCCAGCCCTGTGAGCGCGCCCAGATACAGGAAGGGACGGCGCACGAACGATTCGGTGGCTCCCACCAGCCGGGCGACCGCGATTTCATTGCGCTGGGTCAGGGCCTGCAGGCGGACCGTATTGAAGACTGTAGCCAGCACGACCACCAGCACGGCGATGGCAAGCAGCCCCAGGCCGACCTTGACGAAGGACAGCAGGGATTCCAGGCGCCGGACCCATTCGCTGTCGAGCTGGACGTGATCGATGCCGGGCCACTGGCGCCAGGTGTCGGCCAGCGCCTGGGCTTCGCGGGCGGGGGCATCAGAGTCGCGCAGGGTGACGATCAGGGCATCCGGCAGAGGGTTGTCGGCCAACGCGTCGAGCGCCTGGGCCCACGTCGGGTCGGCCCGCAGCTGGGCCATCGCCTGATCGCGCGGCAGCAGGCGCGCCTGCGAGATCTTGTCGCCGGCCTGCGCGCGCAACCGCTCGAGCAGGGCCTGCTGCTGGGGGGCCGGCGTGCCGGGGCTCAGGAACAGGGTCAGTTCCGGGGCGACGGCCAGCTGCCGCGCCAGCGGCTGGCTGGATTGCAGCACAGAGGCCCCCAGGATGGGCACCGTAAGCATCAGGGCGATGACGACGATGTTGGCCAGAGACGAGAACGGATGCAGCCACAGGCGGCGTAGCGACACCTGCAGGGCATAGCGATGATGGCGCAGCCAGCGGTTCATGCTGGAACCCCCGTCAGATCGGTAAAGCGGCCCGCATCGATGTGCAGCGTGCGCTGGGCGTATCGGGCCATCAGGTCGGTATCGTGCGAAGCGATCAGGGTCGTGACGCCGACCTGATTGAAATCGCGGAAGACGTCCATGATGCGGGTGGCGCTTTCATGGTCCAGATTGGCTGTGGGTTCGTCGGCGATCAGGATGGCCGGCCGGCCCACGATGGCGCGCGCAATCGCGAGGCGCTGCTGTTCGCCACCGGACAATTCGATGGGCCATAGAGTTTCCTTGCCGCGCAGGCCGACCTTTTCCAGTGCGGCGCGTGCCCGTGTGCCTGCGGTGCCGGGGTCGAGCCCCTGGACAGCCAGGGGAAGCAGGACATTGTCCAGAGAGTGACGGTCGAACAGCAGGTGGGCATCCTGCAGGATCAGGCCGACCGTACGGCGCAGATACGGCAGACTTCGGGACGACAGCTTGTCGATGCGGTGTCCGTTGACGGTGACGGATCCCCGACTGGCCGGTTCAAGCCCGCCCATCAGTTTCAGCAGTGTGGATTTGCCCGCGCCCGAGGGGCCGGACACGAAGATGAATTCACCCGGGGCGACGTGAAAATTAACGTCGGCCAGGATGTTGCGGCCGCGTCCATATGACTTGAAGACGTGCTGAAATTCAATCATGCGGTTCCTGCGGATCGATCGCGGTGCCGGGCCCGTCGGGCCAGTTCGACACGATTGTATTCCGTGTCGTGGGATTCGATGCTTGTTGGGCGCCTATGGCCCCAGGCAAGCCGGTTCGGGGACAGCTACAAGGACTTACATTTTTATGCATTCGTCCTGTTACGCTATTGGCGTCCCATCAGGAACAGGAGATCGCTCATGTATGCTGGAATTCAAGGTGCGGCCCGTGTGGCGGCAATTGGCAGCCTGGCTTTGCTGACGGCCTGTGCGAATATGTCCCCTCAGGGTCAGAATACGGCCATGGGAGCAGGTGCCGGGGCCGCGCTTGGCGCAGGGCTTGGTGCATTGATCGGGGATACCGGTTCGTCGGCGCTGATCGGCGCCGGTATCGGCTCGGTGGTCGGCGGGGTGGTCGGCTACAACTGGAAGGGGATCAAGCAAGATGTGGAAAAATCCGGTGCATCCAATCTGGGAGTCGCTGTGATCGAAATGCCGGATGGGACACTGAAGGTCAATATCCCCAGCAATGTGTCGTTCGATACGAACAAGTCGGTGCTGAAGCCGGAGCTTCTTCCGGTGCTCGACAGTGTGGCGCGGGCGTTGAGCCAGCATCCGGAATTGCGGGCAAAGTCGATCGGCTATACGGATTCGACGGGGTCGAACGCAATCAATATTCCTTTGTCGCAGCGGCGCGCGCAGGCGGTGACGCAGTATCTGGCGGGGCAGGGGGTGGCGATGGCTCGACTGACCTCGGAGGGCCGCGGCGCGGCAAATCCAGTGGGTGACAACAATACGCCAGAGGGGCGCTCGTTGAACCGGCGGGTGGAACTTTTCCTGTACGCAGTGAAGTAGGCTGTTGAGGGCCACCGGGGGTCGCTGTGGTGTCTGCTTTATCTGAGTTCTTGAGGCGCCCCTGGAGGTCACGCCCCCTCTGCCGACGGTGACGGACGGTCCTTCGGACTTCCCGGATCTGCCTCGTCCGAGCGGGCGGCGGGCGAACTCGCCGCTTCGCGGCTCAAACACACCCGCCGACTTCTCCCGCTCTCCCTTCGTCAGCATCCGGCGCCCGTCAATGTCGGCGCCGGGAGCATGACCCCCAGGGGCTTGTGTCGGGGCTCGGCAAGGTGATAACAACGGCCTGGGTAGTGCAATGGCCTAGCGTGAAGGCGTGAGCGGTTGTGTTGCTGGGCTGTCGTGCGCCTCGTGCAAACCACGTAGCGGTATGCCTGAGGGCGATTTCCGTTCATGGAGCATGCGGATCAAGGCTATAGCGTTGACTCGGGGTTTGTGATCCTCACGCATGCAGCCAACCCAGTCGGCGCAATGCCCGGTGGTGGAGCGACCATTCGACTGGTGCCGGATGCTTCTGAAGGGAGCCGGGGAGTTTTCGGCGGGCACTGTTTGAGGCCGAAGGCCGAGTTTGCCCGCCGCCCCGGCGGACGAAGAAGATCCGGGAAGCCCGAAGGGCCACCAGGAGTGCGTCGCGGAACCACCGGGCATTGCGGCGGCTGGGTTGGCAGATATCATCAATCCTGCCCGCGCAAACCGTGGACATCACGCCTTCTGATAGATCTCCGCCCCCTGCGAAATGAATTCCGCCGATTTTGCCGCCATCCCCTGAGCCAGCGCCGTCGCCTCGTCCAGGCCGTTTTCCTTCGCATAATCCCGCACATCCTGCGAGATCTTCATGCTGCAGAACTTCGGCCCGCACATCGAACAGAAGTGAGCCACCTTCATCGAATCCTTCGGCAGCGTCTCGTCGTGAAAAGCCCGCGCCGTATCCGGATCCAGACCCAGATTGAACTGGTCCTCCCAGCGGAACTCGAAACGCGCCTTCGACAGCGCATTGTCGCGGATTGCTGCGCCCGGGTGCCCCTTTGCCAGGTCGGCTGCGTGAGCGGCGATCTTGTAGGTGATGATGCCGTCCTTCACATCCTTCTTGTTCGGCAGCCCCAGGTGCTCCTTCGGAGTCACGTAGCACAGCATGGCTGTACCGTACCAGCCGATCAAGGCCGCGCCGATGCCCGAGGTGATGTGATCGTAGCCCGGCGCGATGTCCGTCGTCAGCGGGCCCAGCGTGTAGAACGGAGCCTCGTGGCAGTGCTTCAGCTGCAGATCCATATTTTCGCGGATCATCTGCATCGGCACGTGGCCGGGGCCCTCGATCATCACCTGGACGTCGTGCTTCCAGGCGACCTGCGTCAGTTCTCCCAGCGTGCGCAGCTCGGCGAACTGAGCCTCGTCGTTCGCGTCGTAGCCCGAGCCCGGGCGCAGACCGTCGCCCAGCGAGAAGCTGACGTCATAGGCCTTCATGATCTCGCAGATGTCTTCGAAGTGCTGGTACAGGAAGCTTTCCTTGTGGTGCGCCAGACACCATTTGGCCATGATCGAGCCGCCGCGCGACACGATGCCTGTCATGCGGCTGGCGGTCATGGGCACGAAGGGCAGGCGCACGCCCGCGTGGATGGTGAAATAGTCCACACCCTGCTCGGCCTGTTCGATCAGCGTGTCGCGGAAGATCTCCCAGTTCAGCTCCTCGGCGACACCGCCCACCTTTTCCAGCGCCTGGTAGATGGGCACCGTGCCGATGGGGACCGGGGAATTGCGGATGATCCATTCCCGGGTTTCGTGGATGTGTTTGCCGGTGGACAGGTCCATCACCGTATCGCCACCCCAGCGGATCGCCCAGGTCATTTTTTCGACTTCCTCGCTGATGTCCGACCGGATCGCCGAATTGCCGATGTTCGCGTTGACCTTGACCAGGAAGTTGCGCCCGATGGCCATGGGCTCCACCTCCGGGTGGTTGATGTTGGCGGGGATGATGGCGCGGCCCCGGGCGACCTCGTCGCGCACGAATTCCGGCGTGATCATGTCGGGGATCGCGGCGCCAAAGGATTGCCCAGGGTGCTGGCGGGTCAGGCGTTCGACCAGGCGAGCGCCTTCTGGGCCGCTGGCGCGTAGATTGTCCAGGTACTGCTCGCGGCGCAGGTTCTCGCGGATGGCGACGTATTCCATTTCAGGCGTCACGATACCGCGACGCGCATAGTGCATCTGCGTGACGTTGGCGCCCGTCCGTGCTCGGCGCGGTGCACGCTTGTGCTCGAACCGCAGGGCGTCCAGCTCTGGATCGGACTGGCGGGCCCGGCCGTACTGGCTGCTCAGGCCCGAGAGTTCCTCGGTGTCCTGGCGTTCCAGGATCCAGGGCAGACGAGGGGTGGACAGACCGCGGCGGATATCGATCGTGGCGGCGGGATCCGTGTAGGGGCCGCTGGTGTCGTACACCGTCAGGGGCGGATTGGTTTCGCCGCCGAAGAGCGACGGCGTGTCGTCTTGCAGGACTTCGCGGAACGGCACCTGGATGTCGGGACGTGAGCCGGTTTCATAGACTTTGCGGGAGGCGGGCAAAGGCTCGATGGCGGCCAGGTCGACGGTGGCCCGGGTGGCCAGGAATTGGGGATTGGTGTTCAAGATGGAGCTCCAGGTTCGAAAAATTTCGGAAATGGAGCCGAGTCGGGGAGGAAGAACCACGCGTTCCGGAGACAGGCTGGATGCCGCGCACGCTCCCAGCATCGGCATTATCCGTACTGGTACGAAGGGTTTTTCTCAACCCGCCGGCCATGCCGGCAAGTACCCCTGCGTGGAACGAAGTATACGGGGATGCCCCCGAGTCTGCCAGCCGTTCCGATTGCGATGTTTGGTGACCGGATGTGAACGCGCCGGCCAGTCCGCGGAAGACGTTCCCGGCCCTGGGTGGTCAGGTGCCGGATGCCAGCAGATTGTCGATCAGCGCGGACACGGCGGATTCCACAGTCTGGCGGTCCTTCCGCGTCAGGGACCAGAACATCCGGGGCTCGATGGAGGGAAACGGCCAGGGGGACTCGTGCTCGCGCATGGCTGTCTGGACGGCGTTCGATGCCGGGCCGGCGCCGCCTTCACCCCGACTGAGCCAGTAGATGTCCACCTGCAGGGTCTGTGCCAGGTTCAACAGCTTCTTCGGCGACTGCCGGCTGCCGTTCTCGTAGCTGGAGATGGCGCTTTGCGACAGGCCGCACGCATGCGCCAGCTGCGCCTGCGATAGACCGCGCTGGAGCCGGGTTTTGCGTAGTCGTTCGCCGAATGTTTCCACGTCCACATTGGACTAAAAATGAATACCACGTTGGTGGTCATCAATTATTACTAGTGTGATAATCGGCATTCCTGACGGAAGCGTATGCCCACATTCGAATGGGCCCGGGACGCAAGTGGGGCAATGGGGGGTAAGGATGGAGGAGCAACGGGTATGGGTGCTGGCTCCCGGTGACGACGCCTGGGCGCGGTATCTGAAGGCTTTGGGGTGGCGGGTCGATCGGTTTCTGGACGGGCCGGCCTTACGCCTGGCGCTGAACCACCCTGGTGTGCGGGCACCGGATGCGCTGGTGCTGATGGCCGATGTCGCGTCGAATTGCCGAGTGGCCGAGGCTGTGCGGACACGATATCCGGCCCTGATCCTGGTCGCCCTGCTGGGCCGGCCCATGGGCGCCGAGCCGGCGGCCTTGTTGCGGGTCGGGGTCGATTGCATCCTGCGGCCTGACGATTCCCCATCCCAGATGGCATCGGCTTTGCGGGCCCTGGGGTACCGGCGGGCGTCAGGGGATTGCGCGGAACAGCCGCAATTCAGTCCGCTGTCCGAGGGGGACGCGATCCATCGCATCGGCCCCTGGCGCCTGGTGGAACAGGGATGGCGCCTGACGCATCAGGATGGAGCGTTCCTGCGTCTGACCGGGGCCGAACGGGCGGTGCTGCTGTGTCTGTTCGAGGCACCCGGCCACGTCGCCAGCCATGCCGATATCATCGGGGCGGTGCGCCAGGGATGGCGGCCGATGACACGCACTCCGGACGGGGATCCGAAATGCCGTGACATCATCAGCCGCCTGCGGATGCGGGCCCGAGTGGCAGGGTTGCGGGAACCTCCCGTCGAGTCGCTGCGCGACTTCGGCTATGCCTGGGCGCTTTGATCAGCCGGTTCAGCGGTAGCGTTGCACGCCCAGGTCGTCGCTGCGGATCGCGGTGGCCTGCCCCGACACGATGTCGGCGATCAGCCGCCCGCTGCCGCAGGACATGGTCCAGCCGAGAGTGCCGTGTCCGGTATTCAGAAACAGATTGTCCAGGCGGGTGCGTCCGACGATTGGCGTGCTGTCCGGGGTCTTTGGGCGCAGACCGGTCCAGAAATGGACGTCGCTGCCCTTGTAGCTGCCCGGGAACAGGTCATTGAGGACCATTTCCAGCGTGCGTTGGCGGCGCGGGTCCAGATGGGTGTCATAGCCGACGACTTCGGCCATGCCGCCTACCCGGATGCGCTGGTCAAAGCGGGTCAGGGCGATTTTGTAGGTTTCATCCAGCAGGGTGGATACCGGCGCGCGGTCGGGATCGGCGATATCCACAGTAATGGAATAACCCTTCATGGGGTAGATCGGCAGATCGACGATGTCGCGCAGCAGCAACGGGGAATAGGAGCCCAGCGCCACCACATAGGCATCGGCCTGCAGCGTCCCGGACAGACACTGGACGCCCGAGATCCGGCCGCCGGCCTGGTGCAGGGCCTGGATGGTCTCGCCATAACGGAATCTCACGCCCAGGCCCTCGGCCAATGTTGTCAGGGCCTGAGTGAACAGGCGGCAGTCTCCGGTTTCGTCGTCAGGCGTGCGCAGACCGCCGACCAGCTTGTGGCGGACCTGGTGCAGGGCGGGTTCGTAGTCGACCAGGTGGTCGCCATCCACCAGTTCGTAGGCTACGCCCGCGTCGCTGAGCGCCTGAACGTCGCGCTGGGCGTCGTCCATCTGCTTCTGGGTGCGAAAGACCTGCAGCGTGCCCTGGCGCCGGCCTTCGAACTGGATGTCGGTGTCGCCTTGCAGTTCGTGCAGGCATTGGCGGCTGTAGGACGACAGACGCAACATGCGGTCCTTGTTGATGGCATAGCGCGACGGTGTGCAGTTGCGCCACATGTCGAACATCCAGCGTAGCTGAAACAGGCTGCCGTCGGGGCGGATCGTCAGCGGCGCATGCTGGGTGAACAGCCACTTCAGCGCCTTCAGGGGGATACCGGGCGCTGCCCAGGGCGAGGAATAGCCGAAGGATAACTGCCCCGCGTTGCCGAAGCTGGTTTCCTCCGCCGTCCCCGATTCCCGGTCGATGACGGTGACTTCATGTCCCTGTCGGGCGAGGTAATAGGCACTTGCCACGCCGACGACGCCGGCACCGAGAACCAAAACCTTCATGACGCACCTCAAATAGATTAATTTTTCATGATGATAGGCAATAGTCTCAGGTTATTTTTCATGAAAAAATAAGTGATTCGAGAATTTCGATTGGTTTTTATGATCGGGCTGACGAGTGGGCAGGACAAAATGCTGGCCTGTCGTGGACAAGGGCCTGCAGCCCCCGTCCGGCGCCCTGGATGGGGGCTAAATGCCCGGTTTCCGGGTGACTGACGCCCATACGACCGCACTCCCGGGAGGACGCGATGCGCATACAGAAAGAATCCATGCATGCCCTAGACAAGATCGACCGGCGGATCCTGGACCTGCTGCAGCAAAATGGCCGGCTGTCGATGACGGAACTGGCCGATGCCGTCGGCCTGACCGTGACTCCGTGCATCGAGCGGGTGCGGCGCCTGGAGCGTGACGGCGTCATCACAGGTTATCACGCCCGTGTGGCGCCGGCTGTGCTGGATGCCGGCCTGCTGGTCTTCGTCGAGATCAGCATGTCCAGCAAATCGGAACGCACCTTCGAGGAATTCCGCCGCGAGGTCCTGTGTGTCCCGCAGGTGCTGGAATGCCACCTGGTGTCGGGGGACTTCGACTATCTGATCAAGGCGCGCATCAAGGAAATCGGGCAGTACCGCAATCTGCTGGGGAACATCCTGCTACGTCTGCCAGGGGTCACCCAGACCAAGAGCTGCGTGGTCATGGAAGAGGTCAAGGAAACCCTGTTCATCCCCGCGCAGAAGTAGAGCGGGAATCTGCCGGACCGTGCCATCCGCGCCCGTCGCGCGACGGCTATCCCTGGCCTGGAATCGCGCGCGGCCGCGTGACCACCAGGTTGTCGCGATGGATGAGTTCCGGGTCGGACAGGTGCCCCAGGATCTCCGCGATCCGGGTGCTGGGCTGGCGCAGGATCCGCGCGGTGTCGGCCGACGAATAGTTGATGAGCCCACGCCCGCATTCCACACCGTGCTCGTCCACGCAGGCCACGACGTCGCCGCGTTCGAATTCGCCTTCCACGTCGATCACGCCAATGGGCAGCAGGCTGCGATGGCCCTGGGTCAGGGCGCGCACGGCGCCCGCGTCCAGCGTGACGCGGCCGCGCATCCGCAGGTGGTTCACCAACCAGCGTTGGCGCGCGGATCTCACGGGCAGCACCGCCCGCAATTCGGTGCCGATCGGTTCGCCCGAGGTCAGGCGGCGCAGCACGTCCGACTCGCGGCCGGATGCGATGATCGTGTGGCCGCCGCTGTTGGCTGCGCGGCGTGCGGCCAGCACCTTGGTCAGCATGCCGCCGGTGCCGATGGCGCTGCCGGATCCCCCCGCCATGGCCTCGAGTGCCGGATCGCCGGCCCGTCCCTGGTGGATGAACCGGGCATCGGGGTGCTTGCGGGGGTCGGCGCTGTAGAGCCCCGACTGATCGGTCAGGATGACAAGGACGTTGGCTTCGATCAGGTTGGTGACCAGCGCGCCCAGCGTGTCGTTGTCGCCCAGCCGGATCTCGTCCGTGACGACGGTATCGTTCTCGTTGACGATCGGCACCACGCCCAGGTTCAGCAGCGTGACCAGCGTGCTGCGGGCATTCAGGTAGCGGCGACGGTCGGACAGGTCTTCATGGGTCAGCAGGATCTGCGCCGTGCGAACGCCATGGCGCGCGAAGGCGGCCTCGTAGGCCTGGATCAGTCCCATCTGGCCAACGGCGGCGGCGGCCTGCAGTTCCGGCATGGTCTTGGGACGGCGCGGCCAGCCCAGCCGGGCCATGCCTTCGGCAATCGCTCCGCTGGAAACCAGCACGACCTGGCGGCCGGCCGCGTGCAGGGCGGCGATCTGCTCGGCCCAATGGGCGACCGCCTGCAGGTCGATGCCGCGCCCCTCGTTGGTGACCAGGGACGAACCGACTTTCAGGACGAGCCGGTGGGCGTCCTGGGCGATGGAGGGGGAAAGTTCTGGAACGGACATGCTGGCGGGGCTCGACACGGCTGGTGTAGGCGGCTAACGATAGGTCATTCGTCAGGCTGAAGATGCGCGGTGCCGGGGGTGAAACGGGGGTCCTCGTCGTGCGCATGCGCGGCCAGCAACTGCTTGTCCAGCCAGGACTGGATCGCGCCAGTCAGCGCCTGCGTGCCAGCACCGGTCAGCGCTGAAATGCCGAAGATAGGGCCGGTCCAGTTCAGTTCGCGGCAGATGCGTTCCTGGATGGCCTGCGGGTCCTCGACCATGTCCAGCTTGTTCAGGACCAGCCAGCGGGGTTTGGCCGCCAGTTCCGGGCTGTAGCGTTCCAGCTCGCGCACGATGGCCCGAGCGTCCAGGATGGCCTGGGCGCAGGCATCGACGTCGGGGTCGGGCGAGTGTACGTCCAGCAGGTGCAGCAGCACGCGGGTGCGGCTGAGGTGGCGCAGGAACAGGTGCCCGAGTCCGGCGCCTTCCGAGGCGCCTTCGATCAGGCCGGGAATGTCGGCGATGACGAAGCTGTGCGACGGCGAAGTGCGCACCACGCCCAGATTCGGGTGAAGCGTGGTGAACGGGTAATCGGCGATCTTCGGGCGCGCGTTGGAGACGCGCGTGATCAAGGTGGATTTGCCGGCATTGGGCATGCCCAGCAGGCCGACGTCGGCCAGGACCTTGAGTTCCAGCCGCAGGCGGCGCTGCTCGCCTTCGCGGCCCGGCGTGAATTGGCGCGGAGCCCGGTTGGTGCTGGACTTGAAATGCAGATTGCCCAGACCGCCGGATCCACCGGCGGCGATGGTAACCTGCTGCCCGTGCTGGTCGAGATCGAAGAGCACCTGGCCCGTATCCGCATCATGGATCACGGTGCCGACCGGCATGCGCAGGACGATGTCCGGGGCACCCGCGCCGTACTGGTCCGATCCGCGCCCGTTTTCGCCATTTTTCGCGCGATGCAGACGGGCATAGCGGTAGTCGATCAACGTGTTGATGTTGCGATCGGCAATCGCCAGGATCGAGCCGCCGCGCCCGCCGTCGCCGCCGTCGGGGCCCCCCATCGGGATGAATTTTTCCCGACGGAAGCTGGCGACGCCGTTGCCACCCTTGCCGGCGACAACCTCGATGGTGGCTTCATCTACGAATTTCATGATGGATACATTCTAATGAAAAAAAGACCCCGCCGAGAGGCAGGGCCTTTTTTGCCGCCGGGCCGGCCCAGGGCAAAAAGCGCCCCCTTGGGGGGCAGCAAGCCGAAGGCGCGGCGTGGGGGCCTTCTAACAGTCAAATCAGTCAGGCAGCGATCAGCTCGCTGCGTTGACCGAAACGGTGCGCTTGTTCAGCGCGCCCTTGACGGAGAACTGCACGGTGCCGTCCACGAGGGAGTACAGCGTGTGGTCCTTGCCGATACCGACGTTCACGCCGGGATGGAACTGAGTGCCGCGCTGACGGATGATGATGCCGCCAGCCAGGATGGCCTGACCGCCATAGACTTTCACGCCCAGTCGTTTCGATTCGGAGTCGCGGCCGTTGCGAGTCGAGCCGCCGCCCTTTTTGTGTGCCATGATTGTGCTCCTTGACCGGATCAGGCCGCAACGGCGTCGATGCGGATTTCGGTGTAGTTCTGACGATGACCTTGATGCTTCTGGTAGTGCTTGCGTCGGCGCATCTTGAAGATCTTGACCTTGTCGTGACGACCTTGTGCAAGAACGGTGGCTTTGACCGCGGCGCCGGTGACGAAGGGCGTGCCGATCTTCAGCGTTTCGCCTTCGCCGACCGACAAGACCTGGTCAAGCGAGATTTCTTGCCCAATGTCAGCCGGTATCTGTTCGATTTTCAGTTTCTGGCCGGCGCAAACACGATACTGTTTGCCGCCGGTTTTTATGACCGCGTACATGGGGGATTCCTGTAAAAATTCCGGGTGCCGGGGCTGTGCCGGAAGGTGGCACAAGCCGTTTTTTTAGGCACCAGGGATGCCAAAAATGGCCTGTATGCCTTATGCATCCAGACCAAGCCTTGCATTTTCGCAGAATTGTGCTTCTAAATCAATAGGGTGTTGGCTGGGTGTCAGGCCTTCCGCCAGTGCGAGTGAGCAATGAACTCATCGGCTGTCTTGGTGGGCGCCCTCGTGCACAGGCTGACCGCCACAAAGAGCACGACCGAGACGGGCAGTACCCACACCCCGGCCGATAGCCCCAGGGGCTGGATGCCGGTGGCGAACATCAGCAGCACGACGGCGCTGCCGCCCACAATGCTGGCCAGCGCCCCGGCTGCCGTGCCCCGGCGCCAGTAGAAGGCGCCGATGATGGCGGGTACGGTGACCGCCAACCCGGTGGAGGCGGCTACTGACAGCACGGCAATCAGGTTCAGCTGCAGCTCGGCGAAGGCCAGTGCCAGCACGGCGATGATGGCCAGCACCCACTTGCCAAAGCGGACTTGGCGCCGATCGTCCTGGTGACCCGAGGCGTGTGCGTAGACGTCACGCGACAGCATGGACGACAGCGTCAACATGATCGAGTCGATAGTGGAGATGGCCGCCGCCAGAATACCGATCATGACCACTTCGGCCAGCAGCGGGGGGACAATGCCCGAGGCCAGCAATCGGGGAGTGGCCAGATCGGCCTTGGGCAGGCCAGGCAGCGCGAGCAACGCCCCAAACCCCCAGGTCACCGCGACCAGCGTGTACACCAGCCCAAAGCACAGAAAGCCAAGCAGCATCAGGCGCATGGCCGGCAAAGACTTGGGCATGAACAAGCGCTGGCTGACTTGCGGATTGGACAGGCTGAAGAAAAACCAGGGTAGCGTCAGGCCCAGGAAGGTGGCAAAGGAGAAAAAGCCCGGTCCAGGCACCGTGAGCACCTGGCCTTTGACCTCGGCCAGCTGCCCGAACATGGAAGACAAGCCCCCCAGATGATGTACCACCAGCAGGGCGACGGCAAACGCGGATACCAGCATGAAGGCGGCCTGCAGCGCGTCTGTCCACATCACCGAGCGCATGCCGGCGATGTAAGAGAACACCAGCGCGACGATCGTGGCAAAGACAGTGCCCGTGGTAAAGCTGATGGCGCCGTCGCTCATGCCCACCAGCAGATAACCCACGCCAGCCAGCTGCACGGCCGCATAGGGAATGAGGAACAGACAGTTGGTGAGTGCGGTGGAAACAGCCACCGATTTGCTTTGGTAGCGGTGCCCCAGCATCTCGCTGGGGGTGATGAAATCGTAGGCCTTGCCCACCCGCCAGAAGCGAGGGCCAAAGATGGCCACCAGCGACACCCCGACGAAATAAACGATCTCGAAGCCAAAGGCGCCCACCCCTGCGGTGTAGGTGAGGCCCGCCAGCCCCACCATCATGAAGGCGCTATACGTGGTGGCGCTGTAGCTGAGCGCCGAGACGAAGCCGCCGAAGCGTCGTGCCCCCAGAAAATAGCCCGACATGCTCACCGAGCGGCCATTGGTGGATTCGTCGCGCGACATCCAGGCCACGCCCACCGAGACAATGAGGTAGATGAGCGCCCCGATCCAGATGGCCGTCGTGCTCATCGGTCTTGCTCCTTGAAGTCGCGGGTGGCGATCACGTTGCACACGATCACCAGCACCCCTGTCACTGTCCAGAACAGAAAGCTGCCGTACCAGGTGTTGAGATCGTCCAGTACCCAGTAGGGCACGGCATAACACAGGATCGCCAGGATCCAGACGCAAGCAAGACTGAGTGATCTGGCCATAGCAGGTGGGTGAAAGAAAGGGGCCTTTATCCTAGCAGTTCCACGGGCCAGCCGATGGTAAAGTCTGCTGGCCCGTGGTGGGTATGTCCGTTCCCGTTGGCCGTGGTGGCGGCGTTGCGCCAGGCCTCGGCCTAACAGCAGCGCCCTTGCGGATTGCGGTCTTCCCAGTCGTAGCGCTCGCGCCAGAACTGACGTTCCGACACGGGCGCCTGGTCTGGGTGTGTGCGCGCCATGTGTTCCAGATACTTCTGGTACGCATCGGCGCGCAGGATGCCCTTGAAAAACTGGCCTAATCCGCTTAGACGGCGACGCTGCACAGGGAGGGCGCCATCGAGCATGTCAGTGTCCCATCATGGCCGGGGATGCGGTCGCCGGCACGCTCGCCCATTGGGCGGCCAGCACCTTCTCGGACGATGTCGGAACCAGACCGGCCGGCGCAAACAGACGCGACTCGACGCGGGGATCCTCGGTATCGCCAGCCTGGTGCGTGCGCTGGTACGCTCGCCACGCCGTCTGAATGGCCGTCGCCATGACGATGATTGCCAGCACCACGAAGACCACTGACAGCGAGCCTTGCACGAACGTGTTGTGCACGACCGCCCGCATGGCTTCGACCGTCTTGGCCGTGCCAAAGCTGGTCTTGCCCGAGGCCAGCGCGTTCTTGAAGGCTTCGTGCTGCGCCCAGTAGCTGACGGCGGGGATCTTCGAGAAGATCTTTTCCCAGGATGCCCAGATCGTGATGATGGCGATGAAGACCAGCGGCCCGGCCACGACCCACAGGTAGCGGAAGTTGCCGCGCTTGGCGACGATGGCCATCACCACGGCCAGCGCGATGGCGGCCAGCAGCTGATTCGCAATGCCGAATAGCGGGAAGAAAGTGTTGATGCCTCCCAGCGGGTCGGTGACGCCCAGGATCAGGATGTAGCCCCAGCCCGCCACCATGATCGCGGTGCACAGCCAGGCCCCGGGACGCCAGGACATGTCCTTGAACTTGGGGAAGAAATTGCCGATCGTGTCTTGCAGCATGAAGCGCGCGACCCGCGTGCCCGCATCCACGGCGGTCAGGATGAACAGGGCCTCGAACATGATGGCGAAGTGATACCAGAAGCCCATCATGGCGGTGCCGCCGAACCACTGATGCATGATGTGGGCAATGCCCACCGACAGGGTAGGAGCGCCGCCGGTGCGCGAGATGATGCTGGTTTCACCCACATTGTGGGCCAGTTCGGTGAGCATGTCCGGGGTCAGGTTCACCCCCGCCAGCCCAAGGCTGTTGACGAAGGTCACCGCGGTGTCCACCGTGCCGCCCGTGGCCGCTATCGATGTGTTCATGGCAAAGTAGATGCCGCGGTCGATCGAGATGGCGGCGACCATCGCCATGAGGGCCACCAACGATTCCATCAGCATGCCGCCGTATCCCAGGAAACGGGTCTGCTTTTCCTTTTCCACCAGCTTCGGGGTGGTGCCCGAGGAAATCAGCGCATGGAAACCGGACAGCGCGCCGCAGGCGATGGTGACGAACAGGAACGGGAACAGCGAACCGGCGACCACCGGGCCGTCCGCGCGGCTGGCAAATTCGGAGAACGCGGGCACGGTGATTTCCGGGCGCACGACCAGGATGGCGATGGCCAGCAGGCCGATCACGCCGATTTTCATGAACGTCGACAGGTAGTCGCGAGGTGCCAGCAGCAGCCACACCGGCAGGATCGCCGCGATGAAACCGTACGCGATGATGGCCCAGGCCAGGGTCAGGCGATCGAGGTGGAACAGCGAGCTGCCCCAGGCCGATTCCGCCACCCAGCGGCCGGAGATGATGGCGAACATCAGCAGCGCCAGGCCGATGAGCGAGACCTCCAGCACCTTGCCGGGCCGGATGTAGCGCAGATAGCAGCCCATGAACAGGGCGATGGGAATGGTCAGCGACACCGAATACACGCCCCAGGGGGATTCGCCCAGGGCGTTGACCACGACCAGTGCCAGGATGGCAACGATGATGATCATGATGGCCAGCGTGGCGATCAGCGCGGCTGTGCCGCCGACGACGCCGAGTTCCTCGCGGGCCATCTGGCCCAACGAGCGGCCGCCCCGCCGCATCGAGAAGAACATCACCAGGTAATCCTGCACGCATCCCGCCAGAACGGCGCCCACGATGATCCAGATGGTGCCGGGCAGATAGCCCATCTGGGCGGCCAGCACCGGTCCCACCAGCGGGCCAGCGCCCGCGATCGCGGCGAAGTGATGCCCGAACAGCACGACGCGGTCCGTCGGGACGAAGTCGCGGCCGTTGGAGTTGTATTCGGCCGGGGTGGCGCGGTGATCGTCGGGCAACGCCACGCGCCGCTCGATCATCTTCGAGTAAAAGCGATAGCCCACCAGATAGGTGCACACCCCAGCCAGGACGAACCAGATGGCATTGATGGTCTCGCCACGCGAAATGGCCAGGACGGACCAGGCGACTGCGCCGATCAACGCGATGATGGCCCATATGGCGATTTTTCGGGGTGTCCAGCGGTCGTCACGGGCTTCTTGTTCGGCGCTCAGGGCCGCGGGAGGCAACGGATGCGCCGCTGCCGAGGAGAATGTAGTCATCGGAGATTCTAACCAGAGGGAGGATATTGCTTGACTGCACGCCACTGAGCGGAATGTGCGGTCCAATGGCGAATCGTGCGAGTATAGACCCAGGGATTTCCCTTTGTAGGGAAATCCCTGATAAAACCCTCTAATTAAGGGTAAATACCTATATCAGGAGCGATAGTCCGCGTTGATGCGGACGTACTCGAGCGAGAAATCGCAGGTGTATACCGTGTCGGCGACATTGCCGCGCCCCAGGGCCACGCGGACCAGGATCTCGGATTCGGCCATGACGCGCTGGCCGTCTTCTTCGCGGTAGTGCGGGTCGCGCCCGCCGTTCGTGGCGACCTGCACGTCGCCCAACCACAGGGTCAGCCGGGATACGTCCAGATCGTCGATACCGGCATAGCCGATGGCTGCCAGGATGCGGCCCAGGTTGGGGTCGGACGCGTAAAAGGCGGTCTTGACCAGCGGCGAATGGGCGATGGCGTAGGCGACCTTCAGGGCTTCCTCGGTGCTGGCCGCCTGTTCGACGCGAATCGTCATGAATTTCGTGGCGCCTTCGGCATCGCGCACAATCTTTTGCGCCAGATCGCGGGCGGCATCGGTCAGCGCCTGTGCCAGCGGGGCGAAGCGTGGATCCTGTTCGGATTCGATCCGCACGCCGCTTGCGCCCGTCGCCATGATGATGAAGGAATCGTTGGTCGAGGTGTCGCCGTCCACTGTGATGCGGTTGAAGGACTGATCCGCGATCCGCCGTGTCAGGGCCTGCAGCAGCGAGGGGGCCAGGCCGGCGTCCGTGCCCAGGAAGCCCAGCATGGTCGCCATGTTGGGCCGGATCATGCCGGCGCCCTTGCTGATGCCGGTGATCGTGACAGTGGCGCCGCCCAGATCCAGGCGCCGAGAATGGATCTTCGGCTGCGTGTCGGTCGTCATGATGCTGTGCGCGGCCTCGAACCAGTGGTCGGGTGCGGCGTCGCGGATCGCCGCCGGAAGCCCCGCGATCAGGCGGTCCACCGGCAGGGGTTCCAGGATGACGCCGGTCGAAAACGGCAGAATCTGTGACGCCTGCACACCCAACTGGCCGGCCAGGGCCGCGCAGGTGTCGTTGGCCGCCTGCAGGCCGGGTGCGCCCGTGCCCGCATTGGCGTTGCCCGTGTTGATTACCAGCGCGCGGATGCCTGGTCCGGTGGCCAGATGGGCTTCGCAGACCTGGACCGGCGCGGCGCGAAAGCGGTTGCGGGTGAATACGCCGGCCACCGACGTGCCCTCGTCGAGCAGCAGCACCGTCAGGTCGCGCCGGTCGGCCTTGCGGATGCCGGCTTCGGCGGTGCCGATGCGGATGCCGGGAACCGGGTGGATGGCGTCGCGCGCCGGAATGTGCAGATTGATGGCCATGGCGATGTTCGGTGAAGGAAAACGGCGGCTATGGCGGTTTCCGCTGCGAGGACGCAATGCCGACTCGCCAATGGCCGACCAGAAAAAACGAAGCCCCCATTCTATGCCGAATAGGGGCTGTGCGGACGCAACTCTGGTGATCAGACCGCCGGCAGGCGCGCGTAGGTGGATTGCTTCAGGTCGCCCAGCAGGTTATAGAGCGCGCTGCGCGCGTTGGGTGCCAGGCCACCCAACAGCGACTGGATCCAGGATTCGTGGGCGCGCTGCATGCGGCGGTGGTAGCGCCGGCCCTTCATCGTCAGGCGGATCAGGGAACTGCGCCGGTCGCTGTCGTCTTTCAGACGTTCGACCAGGCCGTCTTTTTCCAGCTGGTCGGTGATGCCGGTGATGTTGCCGTTGGTCACCATCATCAGGCGGGACAGTTCGCTCATTTTGAGGCCCTTTGGGGCATGGGTGAGCTGAGACATCAGGTCGTAGCGCGGCAGGGTGGTCTGGAATTCGCTGCGCAGGCGGCTGCGCAATTCGTTTTCGATCAGGGTGCAGCAGCTGAGCATGCGCAGCCACAGACGGGTGTCTTCCGGTTCCTGGCCGGTCGTGCGGGTTTCCAGGTCGGGGAAATCCGGTGTGACGGCGGGATGCTGTGTGGCGGCATAGTGGGTGTAGTCGGTCATGGCGCGCCTTCGGGCCGCCGGGGCGGCCATCAATAAAAGTGGACGATGACCTAGTGTAGGAGTGGGCTCCGGGCGTGTCTTTGCTCTGGGTCAAGAAATTTGAAGTTCATACCAATTTTTTGTCGGGCCTCGCCCGGGTCCGGGGTCGAGGCCTGTTCCGGCTGCGCTTACAAATTGGCAAAAACACGGTCCGCCGCATCCAGTGTCGCCTGGATCACCGTGTCGTCGTGCGTGATCGACACGAATCCGGCCTCGAATGCCGAAGGCGCGAAATGCACACCGGCATCCAGCATGCCGTGGAAGAAGCGCTTGAACGTCTCCAGGTCGCAGGCGGAGACCTCGGCCAGGCTGGTGGGCGGCGTGTCGCGGAAATAGATCCCGAACAGGCCGCCCTGCCAGTCGCCGCTGAAGGGGACGCCGTGGCGACGGGCGCATGCGGTCAGACCCTGGATCACCTTGCCGGTCTGTGCGTGCAGGGTGTCGTAAAAGCCGGGCTGCTCCAGGCGCCGCAGCGTGACCAGACCGGCGGCGACGGCCACCGGGTTGCCCGACAGGGTGCCCGCCTGGTAGACGGCGCCCAGTGGGGCGATCTCGGCCATGACGTCGGCCCGGCCGCCAAAGGCGCCCACCGGCATGCCGCCGCCGATGATTTTGGCCAGTGTGGTCAGGTCGGGTGTGACGCCGCACAGGCCCTGCATGCCTTGCGGCCCGACGCGCAGGCCGGTCATGACCTCGTCGAAGATCAGCAGGGCGCCGTGGCGGCTGCACAGTGCGCGTAGACCTTCCAGGAATCCGGGCGCGGGACGCACCATGTTCATATTGCCGGCGATCGGCTCGACGATGATGCAGGCGATGTCATCCGGGTACTGAGCGAAGGCGGCTTTCACCGCATCCAGGTTGTTGTAGTCCAGCACGACGGTGTGCTGCACGAACTCGGGCGGCACACCGGCCGAGGACGGGTTGCCGAAGGTCAGCATGCCGGATCCGGCCTTGACCAGCAGGCTGTCGGAATGGCCGTGGTAGCAGCCTTCGAACTTGATGATCTTGGTGCGCCCCGTGTAGCCGCGCGCCAGCCGGATCGCGGACATGGTGGCCTCGGTGCCCGAGCTGACCAGTCGCACCTGCTCGATCGAAGGGATGCGGGCGATGATGGCTTCGGCCATGTCGATTTCCGCTTCGGTGGGGGCGCCAAACGAGAGGCCGCCTTCGGCTGCGGCCTGCACGGCCTGCACGACCTCGGGGTCGGCGTGGCCCAGGATGGCGGGCCCCCAAGAGCCGACATAGTCGACGTAGCGGGTGCCTTCGGCGTCCCACAGGTAGGGGCCCTGGGCGCGCTGGATGAAGGGGGGAGTGCCGCCCACGGAACGGAAGGCCCGGACCGGGGAGTTCACCCCACCGGGGATGGCGCGGCAGGCGCGTTCAAAGAGTTCTGTGTTACGGGTCATGGCAAGATCTGGATCGAGGGTTCAGGAAAACAGGGTGCTGCAGCGCAACGCGGCGTCCTGGATGTCAGGGGCGTCGAAGAGTGCGCTGATGACGGCAATGCTGTCGGCGCCCGCCTGGATGACGGGGGCGGCGTTGTCGGGGCCGATGCCGCCGATGGCGACCACGGCGGGACGGGGTGTGTGCCCATCGGCCAGCCGCCGGCCCGCGCGGATATGATCCAGCGTGGCACGCACGGCGTCGGGCTTGATGCGCGACGGGAACATTGCCCCGAAAGCGATGTAGTCCACGTCGTTCCTCAGGTGCCGTTCGGCCAGCGCCGGCTGGTCGTAGCAGGAGCAGCCGATCAGCGCATCCGGCCCCAGCGCCTGTCTGACCTGGGCGACGGGCGCATCGTCCCTGCCCAGGTGGACGCCGTCGGCGCCCAGTTCCGCAGCCAGCCGCCAGTCGTCATTGATGATCAGCGGCAGGGACAGGCGCCCACACAGGTCCCGCACCGCCAGGGCCTGGGCCCGGCGTTCGTCCGGTGAACCGTGTTTGCGGCGCCATTGCAGGACCTGCATGCCACCGGCGTGTGCCTGTTCGATGGCCGCCAGCAGCCGGTCGGCATCGGCCCAATCGGGGGTCACCCCGTACAGGCCTCGGGGAAAGCGCAATGTCGTCATGTCGAGGTGTGCAGCAGCAGACGTTGCCCCATGCCGGGGTGGAAATGTCGCTCGAGCATGGCGGTGGCGGTCGTTACCGCCTGCTGGGTCGCGGCCTCGGGGCTTTGTCCCTGGCACAGCAGGCAGGTCAGGATCGTCGCCAGCAGGCTCTCGCTGTCGCTGACGCGCACGGTCGGTGCCGGCCAGGGCCAGCGCTGGCTGGCCTGCCCCCGCGTGTGCAGCGTCAGGCCGTTCAGGTCCGGGCTCAGGGCCGAATTGGTGCACAGGACATGTGGCACGCCAAGTTCATGCAGAGCCTCGATGGGGTTGTCGGCTCCGGATGCGGACAGCAGCCCGAGGCCCGCCCAGTGCTCGGGCAGGCCCGCATCCACGACGGCCACCCGTGCCTGAGGCAGCAGGAGGTCGAGCAGAGCGCCAAGCGTGTCTTCGGGGTCGAGATCGTCGAGATCGGGGACGGTTGGCGGGGTTCCCAGCTGCAGCACCAGGGGTAGTTCGCTGTAGTCGGCTGCGATCTGCGCCAGAATGGCAATGGTTTCCGGGTCGTACTGCGGGCCGATTTTCAGGGCGCCGATCGCCATGTCTTCCAGCAGGCAGCGAGCCTGGTCGTCGATCAGATCGGGCGACAGGCGCTGAATGGTTTCCGTCCTGGCGGTGTCTTGCACGTGGATGGCGGTGACGACGGACCCGGCATGCGCGCCCAGGCGGGCGCAGATGACCGCGTCGATTGGCAGGTTACTGGCGCCGCTGGGATCGAAAGGTCCGAAAATCAGTGGCAGGGGGGTGGCGGGAATGACGGGGGTGGTCATGCGTGTGGACGACGAGCCGGCGGTGGGGCCGGCGGATTGAGTACTATGGCATCCATTCTAATGGATGCGGCCCGTCGGCAGGTCGGCGGGCGCGGTGAACGGGGTTTGAATCGGTATGCGGACCTGGATGTGTCTGATTTGCGGCTGGATCTATGACGAAGCGGCCGGCTTCCCGGAAGACGGGATCGCGCCCGGCACCCGCTGGGAAGACGTGCCTCCCAACTGGGTGTGCCCGGAATGTGGCGCGCGCAAGGAAGACTTCGAACTGATCGAGATCTGATAATCTAGAAGCATGGGCCGGATGGCCGGATTTCAGGGGATTGCCATGACGACAGAACCGCATGCTTCCGATACCCGCTCGCGTATCGATCTGTCCCGACAGTTCCTGCTGGCGATGCCGGGCATGGTCTCGGGCGATCTCGCCAATACCGTGATCTATGTGTGCGAACACACCGAACACGGCGCGCTGGGCCTGGTCATCAATCGTCCCACGGATCTCACCGTCGGCGACCTGCTGCAGCGCATCGATCTGCCCTTGTCGCTGGAAATCGGTCCGGTGCGCGAAGCACCCGTCTTCTTCGGTGGCCCGGTGCAAACGGACCGGGGCTTTGTGCTGCACGTGCCGCGCGGGGAATATAGCTCCAGCATCCCGTTGGGCGAGGATGTGGCACTCACCACGTCGCGCGACGTCCTGCAGGATGTCGCCGCCGGCCACGGGCCCGCGCATCTGCTGGTGACGCTGGGCTACGCAGGCTGGGGGGCCGGCCAACTCGAGGACGAACTGGCCCGCAACGCCTGGCTGAACGTGCTCTCGTCCAACGAGATCCTCTTCGAAACACCGGCCGATCAACGCTACGATGCGGCGCTGGCCCAGCTGGGCATTCACCCGTCCATGCTGACCGGCGACGTGGGACATGCCTGAAGAAATCCTGCTGGCGTTCGATTTCGGGCTGAAGAAGATCGGCGTGGCGCTGGGAAACACCCTAACGGGTCAGGCCCGGCCGCTCTGCATCCTGACGTCCGAAACACGCCAGCAGCGCTTCGATCAGGTTGCCGCCCTGCTGGCCGAATGGCAGCCGGAACGGGTCGTGGTGGGGTTGCCACTGACGCTCGATGGCGGCGAACAGCCGGCTTCACAGCACAGCCGCCGCTTCGCTCACCAGCTCGAGGGGCGCTTCAGGCTGCGCGTCGAGCTGGTCGACGAACGCGGCTCCAGCCTCGAAGCCCAGCGTATCCTGGGTACCCATGCGGCCGACGACGCCATGGCGGCCGCCGTCATCCTGCAACGCTACCTGGATCGGGCCGGCTCGTGACCGGTGGGCCAGGCCGGGTTCCTTGATCCTCGCAATCCTCGGTCGGTGGGCCGCTCCGAGTATGATGGGCGGCGTTGCCCGGACTGGCCGGGTCTGGGGATGCCTGTGGCGCCGTTGCTGTTCCTGTTTCGCTTTCTGTTGGTCTCGGTCTGGATCCTGCTGGGTCTGCTGACCGAACTGCTGGTGTTTCCCCCACTGAGCCGCCGTGGGCGTCGCAGGCTGGTCGGGGCGTGGTCCCGTGTCCTGATGGCGTTGTGCGGCGTGCGGGTCCGCCCGTTGGGCCAGCCTGTGCACCAGGGTGCGGTGTTGTGGGTCTCCAACCACATCTCGTGGGTCGATATCTTCGTGCTCAATAGCGTGCGCACGACGTCCTTCATCGCGAAGAGCGACGTCCGGCGTTGGCCGGTGATCGGCCAGCTGGTGGCCTGGGCCGGGACTCTGTTTATCGACCGTCATCATCGTCATGCAGTGCGCGAGGCGGGACGTCAGATGGCGGATTGCTTCGGATGCGGTGACGCGGTCGGCCTGTTTCCCGAGGGCACGACGACCGACGGATCGGACGTGCGAAACTTTCACGCAGGTCTGTTCGAAGCGGCCGTGCGGGCGGGTGTGCCGATACAGCCTGTGGCCTTGCGGTTCCTGAGGCGAGGACGCCACGCACCGGAACTGGCCTTTGTCGGCGAGCAGACGTTGGTGGCCAATATGTGGTTTCTGTTCAGGGCCAGGGGGGTGTCGGTGGAATGCGAATTCCTGCCGGTAATCCTGTCCGGGGATGGACTCGACCGGGCTGAGGCGGCCCAGCGTTCACATGCGGCCGTCCGTCGGGCGGTGGTCGGCTGAGACTTCAGCGGCAAGTCGTGCAGTTGTGCTGGATGATACGGTGGTCGCGCAGGCGCAGAGCGGTCAGCGACCGCCCCCAGACGCAGCCGGTATCCAGGCAGATAGTGTCGGAACGGATGCACAGTCCCAGGGCCGACCAGTGGCCGAAGACGATCGTCTCGGCGGGGTCGCGGCGCCCGGGCAGTTCGAACCAGGGCAGCAGGCCCGGGGCCGCATAGGGTTCCCCCTTGTGGAGGAAGTCCATGCGCCCGTCCTCGACGTGGCAGACCCGCATGCGGGTCAAGGCATTGACGATCACGCGCATGCGGTCCGGGCCTTGCAGCGCATCGTCCCATTGCAGCGGTTCCTCGCCGTACAGATCGTGCATGGCGCCGTGCCAGTCGGGCTGCCGCAGCGCGGTTTCGATTTCTCTGGCCAGCGCCTGCGCCTGATCTAGCGTCCACGCGGGCAGGATTCCCGCGTGGACCATGACGTGCCCCTGGTCGCGCACCATCAACGGCAGATGGCGTAGCCAGTCGATCAGCGCGGCCCTGTCGGGCGCGTTCAGGACGTCCTGGAAGGTGTCGGATTTGCCCGGCTTGCGCACTCCCGCAACCACCGCCAGCAGGTGCAGGTCGTGGTTGCCCAGGATGACGCGCGCACGCGCGCCCAGGCCCCGGATCAGGCGCAGGGCGCCCAGCGAGTCCGGGCCGCGGTTGACCAGGTCGCCGGCAAACCAGAGTTCCGTGTCGGGGGTTGCGAGTTCCGGATGGGCCAGCAGGGCGCGCAGGGCACCCGCGCAGCCCTGGACGTCCCCGATGACCCAGACGTCGCGGCTCATGTGGGACTTTGTTCCAGACGGCGCTGGCGCAGCCAGAGGGATAGGGGATGGCGGTGTTCCATCGCCATCAGCGCCGTCAGTGCCAGCACCAGGCCCACCAGGCTGGGTACCAGCGCCGTGGCCCAGGGCGGCCAGTCACCCAGCATCCCGGCGTTCAGGGCCAGTTGATTCAGCATGAAAAAGCCCACGCCCAGGATGATGCCCAGAAAGACCTTGGGGCCGACCCCGCCCCGGCGGGTCTGCATGAAACCGATCGGGGTGGCGATGGTCATCATCACCAGCAGCGTGAAAGGGTAGGCAATTTTGCGCCACAGCGCGATTTGCTGGCGGTCGGTCTGCAGGTGGTTCTTCTTCAGGTACTGAATGTAATCCAGCAGGTCCGTGATCGCCATGCGCTCCGGCGTCAGGATACGGGCGATAAGGCGTTCCGGCGTCAGCGAGGTGGGGATGTCGCGGTTCTCGAGGTGGATCACTTCGGTGATCGGCGCCTTCGGGACCCGGGCATCCGCGAGCGCGCTGGCCGACTGCGGCTGGATGTGTGTTTCCGTCAGTCCGTGCAGGATGAGTCGGCCTTGTTCGAACTGACCGCTGTCGGCCTGGACATAGTCCAGCAGTGTGTCGTCGGGCCGGAATTCGTACAGAACGATTCCCCGGACCTGCCCCTGGCCCGTGAGCTGCTGGATGTTGATGATGCGGGTGCCGCCCTGCGGGTCGGTTTCCTTGAACCAGTAGCCGCTGGACAGGCGCCCTCCGTCGGTGCGGCCCAGCAACGCGAGACGCGATTCGCTGCCCTTCAGTTCGGCCGCCGGCGTAATGTATTCCGACAGGATATAGGCCCCCAGGACCAACGGGATGGTAATCAGCCACAAGGCGCCCAGCAGCTTCAGGCCGCTTACGCCCGAGGCTCGCAGGATGGTCAGTTCGTTGCGCTGGGCCAGGCCGGCAAGCGCTAGCACCGCGCCGATCAGCAAACCGATGGGCAGCAGCTCATACAGATGGTTGGGCAGATCCAGGGCCTGCAGGTAGAACAGGTTCAGCAGGGTCAGACGTTCGCCGACTTTGTCCAGGCCTTCGATCAGGGCGAAGAACATGAACAGACCCACGAGCGCCACCAGCACGACTGTGGTCGAGCGATAGATTTCGCGGGCAAGATAGCGTCGGGCCGTGCGCATGGCTGAAACTGCAGTGAAAACTTCAATAGTACTCTGATCTGCTCAGGGCACTTCGACCAGCCGCATGCGGGCGAGCACGGTGGCGGTGTGGGAACGCAGGTAGGCGGTGGCGCCGTGCTGGTCGTAGTAGGCTGGATTGGGCAGCATGGAGGCCAGTTCGGCGGCCTGGCCGGTGGTCAGCCGCGCCGCGTCCGTGCGAAAGTAGTGCCGGGCGGCGGCCTGTGCACCAAAGGTGGACTCGCCCCACTGGGCGATGTTCAGGTAGAGCTCCAGGATCCGTCGTTTGCTCATGACCCCTTCGATCATGTAGGTCAGGATCAGTTCCTGGCCCTTGCGCAGGTAATTGCGCGAATTCGACAGGAACAGATTTTTCGCCAGTTGTTGGGTGATGGTGGAGCCACCGCGCCGGCGCGACCGGCCCAGTTCCTCCTGGCGCTGGTTGTAGCGCCAGGCCTTGCGGATGGAATCCCATTCCACGCCGTCATGCTCGACGAAGCTGGAATCCTCGGAGGCGATCACCGCGCGCTTCAGGTTGACACTGATGCCGGCATAAGGGACCCACTCGTGGGTCAGGTGGGCGTTTGGGTCATGGGCTCGCAAAGAGGCCAGGGTTGCCTGCATGACCGGCGTATTGGCCGGGTTGCGGTAGTTGAACCAGACCACCATGCCGAACAGGCCGATCTCGTACAGAAACCCGGCGCACAGGATCAGCAGCACGGCAAAGGCAGCCAGCGAGCGCAGCCTCATGGCGACTCCGTGTCCAGCCCCGCGTGTGTGAAATGCCAGGTCCGGGTGATCGCCAGAATGTCGGTGCGCTCGGCCACTTTGGGCGGCAGTGGCGGGAATGGGGCTGCCAGTTCGATGATGCGGCGGGCCGCGCTGTTCAGAATGGCCTGGCTGGACGGATGGTCGAATTCCAGGTGATCCAGCTGCCCGTCGCGGCGGATGTAGACCGTCAGTTGCAAGTCGCCATAGATCTTCCCACGTGCTTCCGGCGGATAGTGCTGGGTGCCGATCAATTCGATGCGCTTGCGCCAGGCTTCGACGTATTCGGCGTAGTCGGCGGCCTGGGTGGACGGTGCGACAAAGGTTTGCCTGGGTTGGGCGTTATAGCGTTCGATCCGTTCCTTCAGCGCGGCGATACGGGCGCTGAGCACCAGGCTGTCCTGCTGGCGGTCGTCCTGGCCCGGTTCGGTGCTTTGTCCCAGCAGTTCCGGCGCCGGGCTGGCCTGAGGCACTGTGTCCCGGGCCTCCAGTTGCGTGAGCAAGCGGCGCTGTTCCGCCTCCAGTTCGGCTTGACGGCGTCGCAGTGCTTCCAGGACGGTTTCGTCGGCGCTGTCCTCGGTGGTGCGCGGCAGCGGCGAAGCCGCCATGCCCTTGGGCTGCTCACCGCCGCCGTCCAAGTTTTGCTGCGCGAGTGCCTGGGGGCGCAGTGGCGGTTGGTCGCTGCGGCTGTTGACCAGCGTGATCTCCAGGCTGGATTCCTGAGGCTGCGGGGTTGGATGGGTGGCGTGCCAGGCCAGCAGCAGGGCATGGACGCAGAGCGACAGCAGCAGGGCGAGCGCCATGCGGCTGCGGCCTTCGTGGCGGGTTTCCAGCAGTTGCAGCGACAGGGGGTTCGCCGGCTGTGTCATGTCGTTCAGGGAGCCTCGCGCAGGCGGCACTCGATGTCCAGTCCCAGGTCATCGTAGCCCAGGATGTCCAGGGTGATTTCCTGGCCTCGCTCGAACGCGGGCAGGCCGTTGATGCGAGTGACCAATGGGGCGCAGGCCAGGCGCACGAGATTTTCGCGCAGGACGTGGGCCCGGACTTCCCTGATGCCTTGCTGTTGCAGCCAGCGGATGCACCAGTACCGTTCCATCGAGGACTGGAATTCGCCCCACAGCGTGTATTGCGAATCGAATGCGCCGATCAGGGCATAGAGGTCGGCATCCTTCGGCTTGAAGGGCGCCACCAGCCGCGCCGAAACGCCGTGTTCCGCCGCGGCCATGATCTGCCCCTGATTGATCAGATCGACGTAGCGGCGCAGGGGCGAGGTAGACCAGACGTATTGCGACACCGCGATGGATTCATGCGGCAGCGCCTGGGTCGACATGCGTGTGCGGCCCATCTGCTGCGAGCGGTAGATGCCAGGCACGCCATGGCGCGCCAGCAGCGCGCCCCACTGCGTGTTGGTCAGGATCATGTATTCGGCCACCAGCCGCTCCAGCGGTGCGTTGCGCTGGCGCGGGATCAGGCGGATGACCGAGTCCGGGTCGTCCGCCGGGCCGTCCAGTTCGAAGCTGTATTCGATGCGGTCGTTGTTTTCCGGTTTTCCCCGGGCGCGGTCGCGGATGGCGCACAGCCGCTGGGCGAACTGCCACAGGGGGCGCAGCCAGTGGGCGTAGGGTACGGGGGCCTGCGGATCCGCCAGCGCCGTTTCGGTGATGCTGTCGCCCAGACGGTCATGGCGCAGGTTGGCTGTGACGCGGATGCGCTCGAGCCGGGTTTCCGTGGCCAGGATCTCGCCGTCCGCCAGCCGCCCGGTCACGTACAGGGACAGGGCCGGGCGCCATTGACCCTCGTCCAGCGAGAAGGCGGCGATCAGCTCGCGCGGCAGCATGGGGATCTTGTCGCCCGGCATGTAGACAGTGGACATGCGGCTGCGGGCCATGTCGTCGAAGGCGCTGCCGCGTGGCGCCGCCAGGGCTGGCGCGGCGATATGGATGCCGACCCGGATCGTTTCGGCATCCGGCTGCGTGACCGACAGTGCGTCGTCGATCTCGATCGTGCTGGAATCGTCCACGGAATAGGCTTCCACGTCGGCCTGCGGCAGGTCGGCGCCCCAGTCTTCCACGGCGACCGGAGGCCATTGCGTGCCTTTCGGGAAATGCTCGGCCAGGAAACGCGCGCGCATCATCGCCAGCTGGTTGGGCCAGACGCCCAGCGACAGCAGCAGCCTTTCGGGGCTTTCGCCCAACTGCTGCACGGCGGCGTCGAAGGCTTTCCATTCCAGGGTGTTCTTGTCCGGATGGTCCAGGAATGTCGGCGCCGCAGCCCTGAGCGCTTCGGGCAACTGGCCGGCCACCAGCGATTCGGTCCATTGTTGCTGCTGTTCCGCCTGCAGGCGTTTCTTCTCGATCGCCGCCAGGGCGGCCTTCAAGATGTCCGGCGGAGCGGGCCGGAATGTGCCGCGGCCGCGCCGATGGAAGTAGGCCGGAGCGGCCGACAGGGCCACGATCAACGCGGTCTTCTCCACGGCATCCGGCGCATGGCCGAAGTAGTCCTGCGCCAGGGCGGCCGCCTCGAACTCTTCTTGTGGGGCGAATTCCCACAGGAAGTCGGGCTCCAGCGTGGCCGCCATCGCTTCGGCCGACGGCAGCAGGGCCTCTGGGGTGGGGGCGTCGAACGTGAACAGCACACTGTTGCGCTTGATCTTGCTGCGCTTGCCGGAGGCGGACTCGACCTGTATCGAGGTGTCGGCTTCGGAAAAAATGGTTTCGGCCTTGAGTTTGCCGGCGTCTTCGTAGAGAACGTGCATGAAAAGGATACGGAAGGTCAGTGGGGGGACGGAGCCCGGTGTGGCGCGTCGGGGCCGCGTCGGGCCAGCGCGTCGAGCAGTTTCTGGTGGATGCCGCCGAAGCCGCCATTACTCATGATCAGGATATGGTCGTCTGGTCGCGCGGCCGCGCAGAGCGCCTGGATCAACGCGTCCAGGTCGTCGCCGGTCCAGGAAAGACGGTCGCCGAGGGGGGCGAGAACCTTGGCTGGATCCCAGCCGAGTGCCTGTTTGCCCACCGTTTCGCCGTAGCAGAAGATCAGGTCGGCGGCGGACAGCGAATCGGGCAGCCGGGCTGCCATGGTACCCAGCTTCATGGTGTTCGAGCGTGGCTCGATGACCGCCAGGATCCGCGTCCCGGCGCCGACGCGACGGCGCAACCCGTCGATCGTGGTCGCGATTGCGCTGGGGTGATGCGCGAAATCGTCGTACACGGCGATGCGACCGACGGTGCCGCGCAGTTCCAGCCGCCGGCGCACACCCTGAAAGGCGCCCAGGGCCGCGAGACCGGCCTGGACCGGGATACCGGCGTGTTGCGCAGCCGCCAGGGCGGCCAGGGCGTTGGCCTGGTTGTGGCGGCCGGCCAGCGACCATTCCAGCCAGCCTTGCGGTTGGCCGTCGCGCAGGATCCGGCAGCGACGGTCGTCGGCCGGGTCGGGCTCGGCCCGCCACACGCCTTCGGGGCCGAATGTTTCCACCGGCGTCCAGCAGCCTCGGTCCAGCACACGGTCCAGCGCATCGCTGGCGGCCGGACGGATGATTCGCCCGCTGGCGGGGATGGTGCGCACCAGGTGGTGGAACTGGGTTTCGATGGCCGCCAGGTCCGGGAAGATGTCGGCGTGGTCGAACTCCAGATTGTTCAGGATGGCGGTGCGGGGCCGGTAATGGACAAATTTGGAGCGTTTGTCGAAGAAGGCCGTGTCGTATTCGTCGGCCTCGATGACGAAATGGGTGCGCCGCGCGTCATAGCGGGCCGACACCCGCAGGTCGGGGGCCACGCCGCCAATCAGGAAGTTCGCGGGCTGGCCGGCGTGTTCGAAGATCCAGGCCAGCATGGCGCTGGTGGTCGTCTTGCCGTGCGTGCCGGCCACGGCCAGCACGTGCTGGCCACCCAGGATATGGTCGGCCAGCCATTGCGGGCCCGAGATGTAGGGCAGCCCACGGTCCAGGATGGCCTCCATCAGCGGATTGCCCCGGCTGACCACGTTACCGATGATGTACAGATCGGCCCCCAGGCCGATCTGGTCCGCGTCGAAGCCCTCGGACAGATCGATGCCCTGTTCGCGCAGTTGGGTGCTCATCGGCGGGTAGACCCCCGCGTCGCAGCCCGTGACCCGGTGCCCGGCCGAGCGGGCGATGAGGGCCAGCCCCCCCATGAACGTCCCGCAGATTCCCAGTATGTGTACGTGCATCGCATCCTCCGGCCTGTATTGTAGGGCCCAATGCTATGATGAATGGGCCAGCGGCACGGCCTTGTCCCGGTGACTTGCCGTGCCCGACGAATCAGGGCGGCGTGCGTGCCGCGCGGCGGGTGACATAGCGTGGAGCATGCTTTTTAGATGGACAGGCGGACATTTCTGCGCGTGGCGGCGCTGGCGGGCGTGATCATCGGACCGGATCGGGCCCTCGCGTCGATGCTCCCGGCAAATCCAGTCTTTGGCCGTTCGTTCGACAATCTTCAGGGCGCCAGCCAGCCCCTTTCGGGGTATGTGGGCCGTCCGGTGCTGATGAATTTCTGGGCCAGCTGGTGTGCGCCCTGCGTGCGGGAAATGCCGTTGCTCGAATCGTTGCATCATCAGCATCCAGACCTGGTCGTGCTGGGGCTGGCCATCGATACGCGCGCCAATATCCTGCGTTTCCTGGACAGGATAAAAGTTTCCTATCCTTTGCTGCTGACCGGGACCCAGGGTATTCCTCTCATGCGTGATCTCGGCAACAAGGGCGGTGGGTTACCCTTCAGCGTCCTGTTCGATCGTCAGGGGCGAGTGGATTCCACCGTGATCGGCGAGCTCAAGCCCGATGACGTGCAACAACGCCTGACCAGGATACTTTAAGTTTCAATTTAAAGGTCTGAAACGTCGGCTGCCCCTGTTTTAATGGACAAATCGACGGTTTTAGCGTAAAAAGGCGCTTTGAAGGGCTGACGCGATCGGGTCGTGACTGTGTTTTTCGCAGGCCCCCGGTCGTTGCACTGCGAATGTGGCCGTCGTGGATTCCCCCCCGTTTTCCGGGGACGGACCGACGGCGTATTTGTTTCTGCCGCCCGAATTCAATCATGAACGGTCTACCTCGCCGGGGGCCTGCACACAGGAATCATTTCTCATGGATCTCAGAAAACTGAAAACGCTGATCGACCTGGTGGCCGATTCGGGAATCGCCGAACTCGAGATCACCGAAGGCGAAGGCAAGGTCCGCATCGTCAAGTTCTCCCAGACCCCCATGGTTGCACCCGCCCCGATGGCCCCCGCTCCCGCCCAGGTTATGGCTGCCGCGGGCGCGGCCGTCGCGCCGGCGCCTGTGGTCGTGCCGCAGGGCCACCCCGTGAAGGCCCCGATGGTCGGCACCTTCTACCGTTCGCCGAACCCCAATTCGCCGGCCTTCGTCGAAGTCGGCCAGACCGTCAAGGAAGGCGATCCCCTGTGCATCATCGAGGCCATGAAACTGCTCAACGAGATCGAGGCTGACAAGTCCGGCGTGGTCAAGGAAATCCTGGTCGAAAACGGCGAGCCGGTGGAATACGGCCAACCCCTGTTCATCATTGCCTGAGCCATGTTCGAAAAGATACTGATTGCCAATCGTGGGGAGATCGCCCTGCGGATACAGCGCGCCTGCCGTGAGATGGGCATCAAGACGGTGGTGGTCCATTCCGAGGCCGATCGCGAGGCCAAATACGTGCGTCTGGCCGACGAATCCGTGTGCATCGGGCCCGCATCGCCGCGCGACAGCTACCTGAACATGCCGGCCCTGATTTCGGCTGCTGAAGTCACCGATGCCGAGGCCATCCATCCGGGTTACGGTTTTCTGTCCGAAAACGCCGATTTCGCCGATCGCGTGGAAAAAAGCGGCTTCGTGTTCATCGGCCCCCGGCCCGAAAGCATCCGCACCATGGGCGACAAGGTCTGCGCCAAGCAGGCGATGATCGCCGCCGGCGTGCCGGTGGTGCCCGGCTCAGGCGGTGCGCTGCCGGACGACTCGGCGGAAATCCAGCGGATCGCCGAGCAAGTCGGCTATCCGGTCATCATCAAGGCTGCGGGCGGTGGCGGCGGGCGCGGCATGCGCGTCGTCTATGAAGCCAGTGCGCTGATCAATGCCGTGGCCATGACGCGCACGGAAGCCGAGGTGGCCTTCAACAACCCCGAGGTCTACCTGGAAAAATTCCTGGAAAACCCGCGTCACATCGAAATCCAGGTCCTGGCCGACGGCGAGGGCAAGGCCGTGTGGCTGGGCGAGCGCGACTGCTCCATGCAGCGCCGTCACCAGAAGATCATCGAGGAAGCGCCGGCACCCGGCGTCGAGCGGGCGCTGATCGAGCGCATCGGCGAACGCTGCGCCGAAGCCTGCTGTCAGATGCGGTATCGCGGCGCGGGTACCTTCGAGTTCCTGTACGAGAACGGCGAGTTCTTCTTCATCGAGATGAACACCCGCATCCAGGTCGAACACACGATCACCGAGATGATCACGGGGATCGATCTGGTCCAGCAGCAGATCCGCATCGCCGCCGGGGAAAAATTCACCCTGCGCCAGCGGGACATCCATCTGCGCGGGCATGCGATCGAATGCCGCATCAATGCGGAAGACCCGTATAAATTCACACCCAGCCCCGGCAAGGTCACCAACTGGCACGTGCCTGGCGGCCCCGGGGTGCGGATGGATTCGCACGTCTTCACGGGCTACACGGTTCCGCCGTACTACGACTCGATGGTGGCCAAGCTCATCACCTATGGGGATGACCGCCACCAAGCCATGATGCGGATGGATATCGCCCTGTCGGAAATGATCGTCGAGGGCGTGCGCACGAACATCCCGCTGCATCGGGAATTGCTACAGGATGCGAATTTCATCGAGGGTGGCACCAGCATCCATTACCTCGAACACAAGCTCGCGCAGCGGACCTGAGGCATCGACATGCGGGAATTGGTGCTCAGTTGCACGGAAGATCAGGCGGAAGCCTGGTCCGACGCACTGCTCGAAGCGGGGGCTCTGTCGGTATCCGTCGAGGACGCCGACGGCGATACGGATCGCGAACAGGCCCTGTTCGGTGAACCCGGTACGGAACCCGAAACCCTGGCCTGGCGGAACAACCGGCTGGTGGCCCTGCTGGCCGACGGTGACGACCCGGCGCATCTGCTGGCGGCGCTCGATGGCCTGGCTGGTCCATCACCGGCCACCGGTGACTGGGCGCTGCGCGAGGTTCCTGACGCGGACTGGGTACGGCTGACGCAGTCCCAGTTTGGTCCCATTGCCGTGGGCGACCGGATCTGGATCATCCCCAGCTGGCACCGCGAGGATACCGACCTGCCGGCGGCAGGCCGCCAGGACGGCATCGTGCGCATCGAACTGGACCCTGGGCTGGCCTTCGGCACCGGTAGCCATCCCACCACGCATCTGTGTCTGGAATGGCTCGCCGCCAACCTGACGGACGGACAGACCGTGCTGGATTACGGCTGCGGCTCGGGCATCCTCGCCATCGCGGCCCGGTTGCTGGGCGCCGGGCCTACCCGGGGTGTGGACATTGACGAGCAGGCCGTGCTGGCAACGACACAGAACGCCGCCGTCAATCAGGTACAGGTGCAGGCCTGCCTGCCGGATGATCTGCCGCCTGGCACCAGCCAGGTCGTGGTGGCCAATATCCTGTCCAATCCCCTGAAGGTGCTGGCACCCATGCTCTCGGGCCGCGTGGCGGCCGGCGGCTCGCTGGTACTGTCTGGTGTCCTGGAGCGCCAGGCGGGCGAAGTGGCGCAAGCCTATGCGCCCTGGCTGCCGCTGACGGTCTGGGCGGCCCGCGATGGCTGGGTCTGCCTGGCAGGCCGGAAAGGCTGATGGGCGGAGGCCGGGCATGGACCTGACCACGCGCTGCCCGCAGTGCGGCACGATATTCCAAGCCAGTCTGTCGGATCTGCAGCTGCGCAAGGGCTATATCCGCTGCATTCAGTGCTCGCATATTTTCGATGGCTATGCCGAGGTCGTCTCCGATGCGTCGGGTGAGGCACCGGTCGACCGGGCGGCGCCTGTCGTCTCCGCGCCCGTCGATCCGTCTTCTGTGGATACCCCCTGGGTGGCGGCATCGGATCATTGGGACGCGGAGCCTTCCGCTCCGGTGAGCCCGCAGGTTTTCCGGTCCGGTCGGGATGTGCCGGCGGCCGGGTCGATCCTGTCCCAACCCGAAGGGCATGAAGAACCGCGTGCGTGGTCGGTCGAGCCACCTGAGCCCTTCGTCGTCGAGGCCCGGCCCGGATATCGCGGGCAGGGCGGCACAGCGGCGCCGTTGCTGCAAGCGGACGAGTCCCCCGCCTGGTGGACCAGAGTCGTGCGGTTCGTGGCGGGCGTGCTGCTGCTGGCGCTGGTCCTGGTGGCGGGGGCGCAGCTGGTCTACGTATATCGTGCCCAGATCGCCCGGACGATCCCGTCGTTGCGCCCTCTGCTGGAACAGGCCTGCGTGCCGTTGCGCTGCAAGGTGGCCTACGCCAGGGACATTACGAAACTGAGCATCACCGGCTCTGCCCTGCAGGTCCAGGACGCGGCGCCCCAGGCGTCGGGCACGGGCGCTGTTCATTCAGCCAGCGGGAGCACGCCATCATCCTCAGGCACCGATGATCAGACACAGCAGCGTTTCACCCTGCGGCTGACCCTGCGGAACCAGGACGACCGCCCCCAGGAATGGCCGACGCTGGTCCTGGATCTCAAGGACAGCGCGGGCACTCTGTTGGTGCGGCGCAATCTTTCTCCTGAGGATTATCTGGGTGCTGATGCGGCCAGGCAGCCCTTTGCGGCCCATGGCGAGGCCCTGGTGCGGGTGCCCCTGACCCTGACCGGCCTGCACATCAACGGCTATCAGCTCGATCTGTTTTTTCCCTAAGGATATCAATGACCCCGACCAAGGACGTTCTGATCTGTGGTTCCATCGCATTCGACACGATTGCCGTGTTCGAAGGGCGGTTTCGTGACCACATTCTGTCCGACAGCCTGAAATCGCTGAGCGTTTCTTTTTTCGTGCCCACGCTGCGCAAGGAATTCGGCGGCTGTGCCGGCAATATCGCCTACAACCTGAAGCTGCTGGGCGGTCATCCCGTGCCGGTCGGCACAGTCGGCCAGGACGCGGAGGACTATCTGCAGCGGCTGCGTGATCTGGGGATCGATGACAGCCTGGTGCGGGTGCTGCCCGATACCTATACGGCCCAGTGCTACATCACGACGGACCTGGACAACAGTCAGATTGCGTCCTTTCATCCGGGGGCCATGCTGCGTTCGGCGGAGAACGATCTCAGTGGCCATGCCGCCCGCTGGGCCATCGTGTCGCCCGACTCGAAGGATGGCATGTTCGCGCACGCCGGGCGCCTGAAGGCTGCCGGCATCCCCTTCATCTTTGACCTGGGGCAGGCCATGCCGCTGTTCGATGGAGACGACCTGCGCCGCATGCTGGACATGGCCGACATTCTGACGGCCAACGATTACGAAGCCAGCGTGATCGAGGACCGCATGGGACAGTCCATCCTGACGCTCTCGGAGGGTCTGCAAGCCGCCGTCGTCACTCGGGGCTCGCAGGGCGCCACCCTGTATGCCCAGGGCGGGCAGACGGACATCCCGCCGGTACCGGTCACCCAGGTCGTCGATCCGACCGGTTGCGGCGATGCGCACCGGGCCGGACTGCTGTATGGTCTCGTGAATGATTGGTCCCTGCGCGACGCCTGCTGCTTGGCGAACGTGATGGGGGGCTTTAAAATTGCCAGTCAAGGTCCGCAGAATCACTGCCCGTCGCGCATTCAGATTGCGACGATGCTGCGTACGCACTATGGCGTCGATGCGGGCAGCCTCGCCTGATCTGCTCCGACTGTTGTTCGTTTTTTCAGGAGTCTTCTCATGGCGACCTTCAGGTCATCTCTTCAATCACGGGCCACGCGTCTGACAGCGGTTGCGGGGTTCTCCCTGTCGCTGCTGGTGCTGGCCGGCTGCGCCAACCAGTCGGCCTCCGGATCCGTCTATAACTATGGCCAGGCCCAGCAAGAACAGATCGTGCGCTACGGCACGGTGGTGTCGGTGCGTCCCGTCACGATCCAGACAGACAAATCCTCCGGCATCGGTGCCCTGGGCGGCGCGGCGCTGGGCGGGGTCGCGGGCAACACGATCGGTGGTGGTAAGGGCCAGATCCTGACCACCATCGGTGGCGCCCTGTTGGGCGGTCTGGCGGGTAACGCGGTCGAAAATCAGGTCGGCAAGACGCAGGGCCTGGAAATCACCGTGCGCCTGGACAATGGCGAAACGCGCGTGATTGCGCAGGCCAACGACATTCCGCTCAGTTCCGGCCAGCGTGTGCAGGTCATCAGCGGCGCAGGCCCCACCCGCGTCGTGCCCATGTAATGAAAAAGTGTGCGCAGTGGGCTGCGCACGCTTCCGGATGGCACCGTGGGCGCCGAATTCAGGCGCCGAAGGTCGAGAACGCCAGGTGGTTCAGGATCATCATGACGATCTGGGCGATCACCAGCAACACCAGCGGCGACAGATCCAGTCCGCCCATCCGGGGCAGCATGCGCCGGATCGGGTCCAGCAACGGGGCCGTCAGGGTGTAGAGCACCGGCATGATGGGCGACAACGGGTTGATCCACGACAGGACGGCCTGGATCAACGTGACCCAGACGATCACGTTGAACAGCCACTTCAGGCCGATCAGCAGGCCGGTCAGCAGGACCGCGCCAATGGCCGAGGCCGGCGGCAACATGCCGCCCATGGCGATCAGCCAGGTCAGCAGCAGATAAACCATGCCCGTCACCCAGCACGCCAGGATGCTGGGCCAGTCAAAGCGCCCGCTGACCGGCACCACGCGGCGGATGGGCTGCACCAGCCAGTCGGTGACACGCAGGACGGCCTGGGAATACGGATTGAAGGGATGCAGGCGGATTGCAAAAATCCAGGCCCGCAGAATCAATGCGATGCCAAAGAGCTGAAATACGATGTCGATCAGGAAAATCAGAATGTCACGGGCCATGCCTTGCTCACAGACAGCAGTAGGTTGGACATTGTCGCATTAGCGCAAAAGGCGCCGCAACCGGGCGTCCCGTTCGATCCAGACACACGACCCCAGCGGATTGGGATTGACTGCGGGCGTGGTATCCCGCGCCAGATCCGTAACGGTCTGGCGCGGGGCTTTCGGTTCAGGGGCGCGTCGAAGTCGGGAAGGGCCAGTTGCCACCCGGGTTCACGTCCGTCCGTGCGTCTGGCGCGGGCGTGGCGGGTTTGGTGGCCGCTTTCTTCACGGTTGCCGTTTTTGCCCCTTTTTTGGCCGCCGCACCCTTTGTGGCTGTTGTCTTCACGGCGGGGGCTTTGGCGGCAGCCGCCGGTTTCCTGGCAGCAGCCGCAGGCGCGGCGACTGTCTTCGCAGTGGTCTTTTTGGCGGCTGTTGCCTTTGCTGCGGGGCTGGCTGCCTTTTTGGCGGTTGTTGCTGTGCTGCCCGCCTTGGCGGGGGCCTTTGCGGCGGCGGTCTTCGCGGTTGTGCCGCTAGATTTCGTGGCAGCGGATTTTGCGGGGGACGCCTTCGTTGCCTTGCTGGCGGTCGCGCCCTTCGGGGCTGAAGCCTTGGTCGCGGCCTTCGCGGCGGGTTTTTTGGCAGGGGCTTTGGCGGCTACGGGTTTCTTGGCGGCTGCGGGTGCCTTGGCTGCGGCCGGCTTTGTGGATGCTGCCTTGGCGGGACTGGCCGCCTTTTTGGCGGGCGCTGGTTTCGCCGAAGCCGCCGGGGCTTTTTTGGCGGCAGCTTTCACCGGGCTGGCTTTGGCAGCGGCTTTTGCCACCGGGGCGGCCTTTTTAGCGGCCGGCGCCTTTTTCGCGGTCGAGGCGGCGGGTTTCGCGGCCGCTGCCTTCACTGCGCTGGCTGCGGGTTTTTTGGCGGGGGCAGATTTTCCGGGGGGTGTGACCGAGGCCTTTTTGGCGAGTGCCATCATTTTGCTCCTTGGGGTCGAAAGGAAACGTCCACCCATTTGATATGACCCCCACGCAACGTGCGGCCCATCTCAAATGGCGCAGGCGTGCAATATCATGAATATCGCACGCCTTCAAGTCTAGCGTAAGGCCTGTGGGCTTCCAAGCATTATTCCGGGCTTATGAGGCCTTTATGATGGTATTGGATTGCACGTGTCTCGAAAATGACGCGTTCTTTCTGCCACGGACCGTCTTTACAGATAAAACATGGCCTTGGCCAGAAACACGATCAGCACGACGTGGCAGAAGACACTCAGGTGGATGATCTGGAAGTGCCGTGATTTCAGGCGGCCCGTCCCGCTCATGACCATGGCGAAGATGAAATGCCCCAGGACGCTGAAAGCCAGGATGATCTTGATCCACAGCAGCGTGGCGAAATGGCTGGCGAAGGGCTGGGCCAGCGCTTCCCGGAACTGCCAGGCCATGCTCAGGCCCGCGCCGAACAGCACGATCATGACGAAGGGCATGATGCGCCGGGCCCGTCGGCCGATGGCCAGTTCCACGTTGCGCATCGTCTCCCGGCCCAGCGGCTTGCGGATGCCTTCCAGGATCAGGACTTCGAAAAATACCGTGCCCACGAACATGATGGCGGCAAACAGGTGCAATGTGACAAGTACGGAATGGCTCATGTCGGTAGAATATTCGTTTGCCCGCGGACCGTGCAGGGACATGAAAATTGTAGGCCGGATGCTTCTGTGTCACGGGATCGGCCATGCTCGGGGCGGGGGTATTGAATGACAATTGTCATGTACAGGAATCAAGCAATGCGATTCATTCGTCTTTCCATGGCAGCGGTCGGCGCTGCCGTTCTGGGCAGCCTGGCTGCCTGCGCGCCGACGAAGCCGGCGGTGGCTCCCGCCGTCTCTATCGCCACGCCGACGTGCGCGCCCGCCGCGACGGGTGACAGGCTGGTGGGCAACTGGTTGTCGGTCACGTCGCAAAAAGGGGTGGCGGGCGCGTTGCGCACCCTCTACACCTTGAACCCTGACGGCACCATGAGCTACGTCGAGCAGATCAAGCGGCCGCGTGCGCCATCCCAGGGGCTGGAAGAATCCGGCTGCTGGTCGCGCGAAGGCGAAACGCTGGTGCTGCGCACCCTGGAATCCAATGGTTCCCGGGTGAATCTGAACGATCCGATCTATACGAACCGCTATCGTGTGGTGCGTGCGGATGCCACGGAATTGCGCCTGCTGGGCACCAACGGTACGGTGCGGGCACGCCGCATGTCGCCGGGGTATCGGCTACCGTTCTGACGAAAAGCCGGACGGCGGTCGATCGCCGCTGTCCGGTTTGCGGTCCCGGTGGGCTTAGCCCGCCAGCGTGGACGCCAGGCGCGTCAGCACCGTCTCGCGGCCCAACAGGTTCAGAACCGCGCCAATGGCCGGGGTGTGCTTGTGGCCGGTCACGGCGACGCGCAGCGGGATGGCCAGTTTGGGCATTTTCACGTTGTGTTCCTTCAGGATCGACTTGATCTGGGCGTCCAGTTCCGCCTCGGTCCAGTCCGCCAGGCCCTGGGCGCCGTCCAGGAACGCACGCAGCAGCCCCAGCGCGGGTTCGTCCAGCACCTCGGCACGCAAGGCCGCGTCGGCCGGCACATAGGGGCCGCAGAACAGCATGGCGCCTTCAGCCAGGTCTTCCAGGGTTTCGCTGCGATCGCGCAGCAGCGCCATCACCGCCGGTAATGCGGCAAAGCCCGTATCGCCGCCGCGCGAGGCGATGCGGGGTGCCACGCGGGCCGCCAGGTCGTCCGGACTGAGCTGCCGCAGGGCGTGCGCATTGACCCAGTTCAGTTTTTTCGGGTCCCATTGGGCCGCGGAGCGGCTGAGGTGATGGGGATCGAACCATTCCACGAACTGTTCGCGCGAGAAGAGTTCGTCGTTGCCGTGGCTCCAGCCCAGTCGCGCCAGATAGTTCACCATGGCTTCCGGCAGGTATCCCAGCTTGTCGTATTCCATCACGCTGACGGCGCCGTGGCGCTTGGACAGTTTTTCGCCATCCGGCCCCAGAATCATCGGGACGTGGCCATAGCACGGCGGTTCGGCACCCAGCGCCCGCAGGATATTGATCTGGCGCGGCGTGTTGTTGACATGGTCGTCGCCACGGATGACGTGGGTGATCCTCATGTCCCAGTCGTCCACCACGACGCAGAAGTTGTACGTCGGCGTACCATCCGGGCGCGCGATGACCAGATCGTCCAGTTCGCCGTTGTCGAAGCTGATCGGGCCTTTGACCAGGTCGTCCCAGGCGGTGACCCCGTCCTGGGGGCTGCGAAAGCGCACCACGGGCTTGATGCCTGTGGGCACCGGCGGCAAGGTCTTGCCGGGTTCCGGGCGCCAGGTGCCGTCGTAGCGCGGCTTGGCGCCGAGCGCACGCGCCTTTTCGCGCATGGCCTCGACTTCCGCAGGGGTGCTGTAGCAATGATAGGCGGTACCCTGCGCCAGCATGTCGGCGATGACCTCGCGGTAGCGATCCATGCGCTGCATCTGGTAGAAGGGGCCTTCATCGGCCTGCAGGTCCAGCCATCGCATGCCGTCCAGAATGGCTTGTACGGCTTCCGGTGTCGATCGTTCCAGGTCCGTGTCCTCGATGCGCAGCACGAATGTGCCGCCATAGTGGCGTGCGAAGGCCCAGGAAAACAGCGCCGTGCGGGCGCCTCCCAGGTGCAGGTAGCCGGTGGGGGAAGGCGCGAAGCGCGTGCGCACGGGGCGCGAGGTCGAGACGGTCATGGTGATGGTCGGCGACAGGGGATTCGTCAAGAAACCCCTGTAGAATCAGGGTGGAAATCGTGTATTTTAAGGGACAGCCCGTATTCGGGTGTCCAGGGCCTCATTCATGTTGCGTCATCGTCTGGCGGCTTTGTTCGAGCCGCGCTCCTTGCTGGTTCTCAGTTCCCGTGAACTGCCGGTGGTGCAGGCACCGCCGACCCTGTTGCGCGGGCGGATCGCCGCCGTGCCGGTGGGCGCCAACGGGCAGTGGCAACTGCCGGCGCGGCTGGACTTCCTTCAGGATGGGCAGCGGCTGGACATGGCCCTGCTGTGCATAGACCCGGCCCGGTTGCCGGCTGCGCTCGGCGATCTGCGTGCACATCATCCTCGTGCGCTGGTCCTGTTGCCGCACGAAACGCCTTCCGCCAATCCTCTGGAAACCCGCGCTTACTGCCAGGCCTGGGGGCAGATGAACGATTGCCTCGTCCTCGGGCCTGGCGCGCTGGGCATCCAGCGTCCCCACCTGGGGCTGAATCTGGGGCTCGATGCGCAGGGCGCGCCGGTCGGCAGGGTCGCGCTGGTCGCCCAGTCGCGCATGGTGGCCGCCGCCGTGTTGGACTGGGCAGGCGACATCCAGCTGGGGTTCTCCGCCGTCGTATCCACGGGCGACACCTCGGGTGTCACGGTGGCCGACGTTCTCGAATACCTGTCCATGGACCCGCGTTCGGACAGCATCGTGCTGTATCTGGAAGAAGCGGACTCTTCCCGGCGCTTTACCAGCGCCCTGATGGCCGCCGCCAGCGTCAAGCCCGTGATCGTGCTGAAGGCCGGCCGCCAGGGGGGGGACCATCAACCGGCTGCCGACGCGGTGTTCGATGCGCTGTTGCGGCGCACCGGCGCCGTGCGTATCCGGTTCTTCGTCCAGCTGTTTTCGGCGCTGAAGGTGCTGGTGCACGCCAAACATCAGCGTGGGCGGCGGATTGCACTGTTTTCCAACGGTCATGGAGCGGCCCACCTGGCGCTGGATGCCATCGGGTCAGGCGGTCCGGTGTCGCGCGCCGAGCCGGGTACCCAGACGCGACGCGATCTCGCCGCGTTGCTGGAACCCGGCGCCGCCGTCGGTAATCCCGTCATCAGCCACGCGCCGCTCGATTCGGCACGCCTGCGGCAAACCTTGACGCTGCTGGCGGCGGACGGCAATGTCGATGGGGTGCTGGTGCTGATCGCGCCAGATGCCTTGTCGGACATGGACGGGGCGGCTGAAGCCCTGGCACAGTTCTCCCAGTCGGCAGTCAAGCCCATCATTTCCTGTTTCCTGGGGGATGCGTCGATGCGTCCCCAACGGCATCGGCTGGATTCCATCGGCCTGCCGGCATTCCGGACCCCGGAGGCGGCCGCCAATGCCTTTGGCATCCTGGCGACCTATCACTACAACCAGACCTTGGCACAGCAGGCCCTGCCACCCGAAATGTTGAATCGGCCGCCACGCCTGGACGAGGCGCGCACCCTGCTCAGCGACGCCATCATGTCGGGGCGGACGGTACTGGATCGCCCCAGCTGCCGCTGGCTGCTGGACTGCTTCCACGTGCCGATCCAGGTCGAGGACCCGGCAGGCATCCCCGAACCGGCGCGGCGCAACATCCCCATGGCCATCCATGTGCGCCAGGATGCGCAGTTCGGCCCCTACATCCAGTTCGGTCCGGGTGGGCGCACGGCCCGGCTGGCGTCACCGCATCGTGAGATCGAACTTCCGCCGCTCAACAACTATCTGGCCCGTCAGCTGATCCAGCGCGGCAAATTCTGGTCGCGCGTGCTGGAACGCGAATTGAGCCCGGCGGTGTTCGAACAACTGCGCGAATCGCTGGAACGCATTTCGGAAGTCATCAGCGAACTGCCGGGTGTCCGCAGCGTGTCGATCGACCCCCTGTGGTGGGACGACAGCAGTCTGTTCGCGGGCGACATCCAGATCGGCCTGGACCCGGACTACGACGGCGAGCGGCCGGAAAACCGTGCCTATCGGCATATGGCGATCCACCCCTATCCCCGTCGCCTTGTACGTTCCATGGTGATGGACAACGGCCAGGAATGGCTGTTGCGCCCTATCCGCCCCGAGGACGCCTCGTTGCTGCAGGAATTTGTGCGCGGACTGTCCGACGAGTCACGCTACATGCGGTTCGTGTCGATGCTGCGCGAGCTCACGCCGCGCATGCAGGCGCGCTATACGCGCATCGACTACGACCGCGAGGTCGCCCTGGTCGCGACCGCGCAGGTCCCCAATCCGGAAAATCGGGGTCTGCTGCGCGAACGCATCGTCGGGTTCGCGCACTATCTGCGCAATGCAGATGGGCAGGGGGCGGAATACGCGCTGGTGATCGCCGACGACTGGCAACGGCGCGGCCTGGGCGCGGAACTCATGCGCAGCCTGATCCGTGTGGCACGGCGCCAGAGCCTGAGCTACATCGAGGGCATTGTGCTGGCAACCAACCGGGCGATGCTCGGCCTGATGTCGTCCCTGGGGTTTCGCAACGATCCCGACGAAGAAGACCCAGGCATGCGAAGGGTATGGATGAGCCTGGGCACGAAATAGCCCCTGCGGGCTATTTCGTGCCGGGCGAATCCGAGCGGCTTACAAGCTGCGAGGTGGAGGGATGCACCGCACCAAGAGATCCCTGCGGATCATTTTGTGCCAGATTCATCGGAGTGGCCTGCAGGCTATTTCCTACCCCAGAACACGCACCAGAAACATCCGGATATCATCCAGTTCCTGGGGATGCAGACCGTGCGGCATCGGATACGTGTGCCATTCCACGGCGCAGCCCAGCCGCGTCATCGCGTCGCGGCTGGTTTCGGCAAACGCCAGCGGCACGACCATGTCATCAGTGCCGTGCGCCATGAAGATCGGTGTCGCGGCATTGGCGGGATGCAGTTCCGCCGCCAGGGTGTTGCGCAGCGGCAGATAGCCCGACAGGCCGATCAGGCCGGCCAGGCGGTGTTCCAGCCGCAGGCCGGTGTACAGGGCCATGGCGCAGCCTTGGGAAAACCCCGCCAGGACAATGCGTTCCTGGGGAATGCCGCGCTCGGCTTCGCGGGCGATCAGATCCGTGACGGCGTGGCGGGTGGTCCGGATGCCGTCGATGTCCTCGTGCGCGTCGCGATCCAGGCCGTACAGGTCGAACCATGCGCGCATGGACATGCCCTGGTTGAGGGTGACCGGGCGCACCGGCGCATGCGGAAAGACGAAGCGGATGTCCGGCAGATCGGGGTGGGCCAGTTCGGGTACGACAGGCTCGAAATCGTGTCCGTCCGCCCCCAAGCCATGCAGCCAGATCACGCTGTGGGTGGGGTTCGGGCCTGTGGTGCGTTCAATCGTTTCCAGCATGGCCGTCCGTGTCGTCCTTGAACTCGAGTTGTTTCAGTGTCTGGAACAGGGCGCGGTAGTGTTTGCGGCCCGGTTCGCGCCCCTCGGGGAGCGCCGTGTTGTCGCGGGCTTCCTTGCGGGCGGCGCGAATCTGCGCACGCAGCGCCTGGATGTCCAGTTGCGGGAAGGATTCCAGCAGTTGGGTCAGTGCCTCGTCGCTGTCGAGTAGGCGGTCGCGCAGGGCTTCCAGCCGATGCATGGCCCGCGTCTGGTCCCGGGATCCGTTGGACCACTCATCCAGCTGGCGGCGCAGCGCCTGGGCGTCCGCGCGGCGCAGGAGCTTGCCGACATAATGAGTTTGCCGGCGGCGGCCTTCGTTGGCGTGGATGCGCTGGGCCAGGGCGATGGCTTCGCGTAGCGATTCTTCCAGTGGCAGCTGGGCTAATCGGGCGGAAGGCAGGGCGATCAGCTCGCGCCCCAGGTCCAGCAGGGCGTGCAGGTCGCGTTTGACCTGGGACTTGCTGGGCCGTTGATCCAGGTCGGAGCTATCCTCCGGCAGGCGATCTTCCATGAGTTAGCGCATAAAATGGTTTTCAATTGGCTATCATAACCGTCCCGACTCCGGCAGATTGCGCATGAACGAACACACCGATGATTTCCTGGATATTCCAGCCCAGCAGGCCCAGTTCCGTGAATTGGTGACCGATACTCTGCGACGTGCGCGCCAGGCGGGCGCCACGGACGCGGCCGCCGAGGTCTCCGAAAGCCGGGGGCTGTCGGTCGCCGTGCGCCAACGGACGCTGGAAACCATCGAGCAGACACGCGACCGATCGCTGGCTGTCACAGTGTTCGCCGGTCAGCGACGGGGCTCGGCGTCGACGTCCGACTTCTCCGCGGATGCCCTTCAGCGCACGGTGGAAGCAGCCTGGCACATCGCCCGGCACACGGCCGAAGATCCCGCTGCCGGCCTGCCGGATGCCGATCAGCTGGCACAGCATTATCCGGATCTGGACCTGCATCATCCGTGGGCGATCGACGTGGCGGGCGCGGCGCGCCTGGCTATCCAGGCGGAACGCGCCGCATTGGCGACCAGCCCTGGCATCACCAACACCGAAGGTGCGTCGCTGGACACCATGGAAGGCCATTTCGTCCTGGGCAATTCGCGCGGCTTCCTGGGGGGCTATCCCTATTCGCGCCATAGCCTGTCGGTCGCGCCCATCGCTGGTCGCGGAGACGGCATGGAGCGCGACTTCTGGTATACCTCGGCGCGGCGCGCCCAGGATCTGGCGGCGCCCGCCCTGGTGGGCCGCTATGCCGCAGAACGGGCCTTGTCCCGATTGAACGCCAGGGTCGTGAAGACGGGCCACTTTCCGGTCCTGTTCGAGGCACCCCTGGCCGTCGGCCTGCTGGGGGCGCTGGTGCAGGCGACCAGCGGCGGCGCGCTGTATCGCAAGGCCAGTTTCCTGCTGGATTCCCTGGGCAAATCCGTCCTGGCGGATCACCTGGACGTCATCGAAAATCCATATGTTCCGGGTGCTCAGGGCAGTTCGCCTTTTGATGCCGAAGGGGTACGGCCGCAGGCGCGCCAGGTGGTGGATCGCGGAGTATTGAACGGGTATTTCCTGTCCACCTACACCGCCCGCAAGCTGGGCATGGCCACGACGGGCAATGCGGGGGGGGCGCATAACCTCAGCTTGCGGTCACGGCTGACGAATCCGGCTGATGACCTGGACGCCATGCTGCGCAAAATGGACACCGGGTTGCTGGTCACCGAACTGATCGGCCAGGGCGTGAATTACGTGACGGGAGATTATTCGCGCGGGGCTTTTGGTTATTGGGTCCAGGGCGGCAAGATCCGCCATCCGGTGCACGAAATCACGATCGCCGGCAATCTGGCCGACATGTTCCGTCAGATCGTTGCCGTGGGGGCTGATGTGCATGCGCGTGGGGCAAAATCCATCGGCTCGGTGTTGATCGAACGGATGGCGGTGGCTGGCCAGTAGCCTGCCGCTGCCAGGCCGGGGTCAGTCGCGCGCCGTAGCCTCTGCGAAGCGGCAGCGCGCACAGTGTAATATTGTGAAGCATCTTCATATTCGAACACCAAGGGAGAACGATCATCATGCAGCGTCGTGCATTTCTGAAACAAGCCGGGTTCGGGGCTGTCGCGGGTACCGCGGCCGTGGCTGCTCCGGCTATCGCGCAGGCCAATCCCCAGATCAACTGGAAGATGACATCGACCTACGGTCCGTCGTTGCCGCCGCTGTTTTCCACGGCGCAGCTGTTTTGCAGCATGGTCAAGGAACTGACCGACGGCAATTTCAACATCCGCCTGTACCCAGCCGGTGAACTGGTGCCGGGGTACGGCGTCATGGATGCGGTGGGCAACCGCACAGTGGAATGCGGCCAGACTGCTTCCTATTACTATTACGGCAAGGATCCGTCGTTCTGCTTCGACACGGCGGTGCCGTTCGGCCTGAACGTGCGCCAGATGAATGCCTGGATGTACCAGGGTGACGGCATGAAGCTGATGCGCGAACTGTTCGCGCCGCGCGGCATCGTCAACTTCCCCCTGGGCAATACCGGCACCCAGATGGGCGGCTGGTACAGAAAGGAAATCAAGTCCGTCGAGGACCTGAAGGGTTTGAAGATGCGCACGGCCGGTTTCGCGGGCGAAGTCCTGTCTCGCATGGGCGTGATCCCGCAGCAGGTGCCGCCAGGTGACATTTATCCGTCCCTGGAAAAGGGCGCGCTGGACGCGGTGGAATTCGTCGGCCCGGTGGACGATGAAAAGCTCGGCTTCCAGAAGGTCGCAAAATACTACTACTACCCGGGCTGGTGGGAAGGCTCCGCCCAGGTGTCGCTGTACGTCAACGACAAGGCCTATGCGGAACTGCCCAAGACCTACCAGTCGGTGATCGACATTGCGTCGCGCGCCGCGGGCAACAAACTGGTCGAGGACTACGACGCCCACAATCCAGAGGCCCTGCGCCGCCTGATTGCCGGCGGCGCCGTGCTCAAGAGCTTCCCGCGCGAGGTCATGGACGCGTCGTTCAAGGCGTCCAATGATGTCTATAAGGAATTTTCCGACAAGAACGCGGGCTTCAAGAAAATCTTCGAAAACTACATGGCGTTCCGCGACAACGTGGTGCCCTGGTTCCGGGTGGCCGAAGGCTCTTACGACAATTATCTGGGTGCCGCGCTGGCGCGTCAGAAGAAGTGATAGCCTGATCGGGCCGTCGATCGGCCCGGTTCTGACAAGAACGGCGCCTTCCGATCGGGGCGCCGTTTTTTGTTGACAGATAGTCGACTCACGAGAGATTGTGGTTGGAATCAGTTTCCTTCTTGGCTTTCGTTTCGTGTGTCTTTCAATGTTGATGTACAATGGTCGGATTTCCGTTTGAAATCGTATCCGTACGGGCTGGGTTGCCGGGCAGTTTCGGCCCCCTGTGGTTGCTTCATAAAGCCCTGGCGGATATGACAAAAATGCAGACAAAAATGCAGCGGAAATTTTCATTCATTTCATCAGGAACACCATCATGAAGACCTTTGTGGCAAAGCCGCATGAAGTCAAGCGTGACTGGTTTGTGATCGACGCCAAGGGCAAGGTCCTCGGCCGTGTGGCCAGCGAAGTCGCACGCCGTCTGCGTGGCAAGCACAAACCCGAATTCACGCCGCACGTCGATACGGGCGATTACATCGTCGTCGTCAACGCAGCCGAACTCGTTGTCACGGGCGCCAAGGCGCAGGACAAGCGCTACTACCGTCACTCGACCTACCCAGGCGGGATCACGGAAACCAACTTCCAGAAGATGCAGCAGCGCTTCCCCGGTCGTGCCCTGCAAAAGGCCGTCAAGGGCATGCTCCCGAAGGGTCCGCTGGGCTACGCCATGGCGAAAAAGCTGAAGGTCTATGCCGGTGCCGAGCACCCGCATACCGCGCAGCAGCCGCAAACTCTGGATATTTGAGGATAGGCCATCATGATCGGTAATTGGAATTACGGCACTGGCCGCCGCAAAACTTCGGTGGCGCGAGTGTTCCTGAAAAAGGGCACCGGGAAAATCATCGTCAACGGCCTCCCGGTCGACGAATATTTCGCTCGCGAGACCGGCCGCATGGTCGTGCGCCAGCCGCTGGCCCTGACCAACCACCTGGAATCGTTCGACTTTCACGTCAACGTTCATGGCGGCGGTGAATCCGGCCAGGCCGGCGCGGTGCGTCACGGCATCACGCGTGCCCTGATCGAATACGACGAAACGCTCAAGTCGCCGCTCAAGCAGGCGGGTCTGGTGACCCGCGATGCCCGCGAAGTCGAACGTAAAAAGGTCGGCTTCCACAAGGCCCGTCGTCGGAAGCAGTTCAGCAAGCGCTGATTCCGCTGTTCCGGGTGGCTTCGCTGCCCGGCGACGCCACGAAAACCCCAGCCTTCGCGCTGGGGTTTTCGTTTGGGCATGCCAGTTTGGGCATGCCATAATCTCAGGAACTTCCCTGCCCGCCGGCCCTGGCGGGCCTGATCGCTTTCAGGACAGGACCACGCAGCAATGACCACAGCTTCACGCATCAAGGCCGGCATCGTCGGCGGGACCGGATACACCGGAGTCGAACTGTTGCGCCTGCTGTCGCAGCACCCGAACGTCCAGCTGCACGCCATCACATCCCGAAAGGAATCGGGGATGCCGGTGGCCGATATGTTCCCGAATCTGCGTGGTCATGTGGACCTGTGCTTCCAGACCCCCGAGGACGCCGCGCTGGACCAGTGCGATGTGGTGTTTTTCGCAACGCCCCATGGCGTGGCCATGGAACAGGCGCCCGGGTTGCTGGAACATGGTGTGCGGGTGATCGATCTGGCGGCGGACTTCCGGTTGCAGGATGTCGATGCTTTCCAGCGCTGGTACAAGATGCCGCACAGCTGTCCGGCGGTCCTGCGCGACGCCGTTTATGGGCTGCCCGAGCTGGATCGCGAGCGTATCCGGCAGGCCCGCGTGGTCGGCAACCCGGGGTGCTATCCGACCACGGTCCTGCTGGGCATGGCCCCGTTGCTGCAGGCCGGACGGCCGCTGGTGGATATCGCCCACGTCATTGCCGATTCGAAATCCGGGGTCTCCGGCGCGGGCCGCAAGACTCAGGTCGGGTCCCTGTTTTCCGAGGCGGCCGACAATTTCGCCGCCTACGGGGTCGCCGGCCATCGCCACCATCCCGAAATTTCCGAATGCCTGACCCGCATCGCGGGCACGCCCGTGGGTGTGACATTCGTACCCCATCTCGTGCCCATGATCCGGGGGATGTTCTCGACCTTGTATCTGCGTATTCTGCCCGAGGCCATGGACACCGATTTTCAGGCTCTGTATCAGCAGCGCTACGCCGACGAGCCGTTCGTCGATGTGATGCCGCCCGGCAGCCTGCCGCAGACGCGCTCCGTGCGGGCATCGAACATGCTGCGCATCGCCGTGCATCGTCCCGCGGATGGCGATACCCTGGTCGTGCTGGTGGTACAGGACAATCTGGTGAAGGGCGCCGCCGGCCAGGCGGTTCAGAACATGAACCTGATGTTCGGTTTTGCGGAAACCACCGGCTTGCAGCAGGTGGCGGTTCTGCCCTGATCGAGGGTAATCCATGGCACAGCACCCTTCACGTCCGGGTGGATTCAGTCGCTGGCTTGTCCACAAGCTGACGCTGGGTCTGGTGTTGGTGCTGGTCTTCGTGGCCGGCGCGGTCGTCATGCATCTGGGGATGCATGCGGGTGATCATGACCGCATCCAGGCGCTGCAGGCCCAGGTCGGCGCGCAGCAAGCCGAACTGACCCAGGCTCAGGCGGCCGCGCGCAGCGATGCGGAAGTGCAGGCAGGCACACAGCGCGTGCTTCAGGACAAGATCGCGGAACTGCAGCAGCAGCTGGGGCATGTCCGCGATCAGCTCGCTTTCTACGAACAGCTGATTCCGCCGGGGCCGGCCGGCGCCGTGGCGGTACGCGCCTTCGACGTCCAGGCGGACGGTGATTTCCTGCGCTACCGGGTGCTGCTGACGCGAAATGCCGCGGCTGGTGCGGAATCCTTCAAAGGCCGCATGCGCTTTGTGGCTCAGGGCAGCCTGCTGGGCAAAACCGTTAAAATGGACCTGACCCCGCCGGTTGCGGCCGGTGATGCCGGGGCGGCAACCGCAACCGGCGATCCGCTCGCCCTGGTCTTTGATCAGTTTCAGCGCAGCACGGGGGTTTTGCAGGTGCCCGCGGGTTTGCAGATTCAGTCCGTGCGCCTTGAAGTCCTGGAAGGCGACACCGTTCGCGCCACCCAGGATGCTGCCTTGAATCGCGCGGCCTCGTCCGCGCAGGAGCCTTACCATGATCGCCATTGAACAAGTGGATCTCGAAGTCCCGCCCAGCCCCCTGATCTTTACCGATGCGGCCGTTGCCAAGGTCCGTGAACTGCTCTCCGAGGAAGGCAATGCCGCGCTCAAACTCCGCGTGTTCGTTCAGGGGGGCGGCTGTTCCGGCTTCCAGTACGGTTTCACGTTCGACGAGGACGTGGCCGATGACGACACCACGATCGAGCGCGATGGCGTGCAACTGCTGGTCGACGCAATGAGCTTCCAGTATCTGGTGGGTTCCGAAATCGACTACAAGGACGACCTGGAAGGTTCCCAATTCGTGATCCGCAATCCCAACGCCAACACCACGTGCGGCTGCGGTTCCTCGTTCGCACCCTGATCTGTGCTGTTTTCAGGCCGGGTAAAGACACCCCGCGATCGTCGCATGTCGCGCGCCGGTGACGGCGGGCAGGCAGGCCGGACGGCCCAGAACATGAGCCTGGGCCAGCCAGGCAAACGCCAGCGCCTCGACGGACTGCACGGGTACGCCGTATTCCGCTGTGGTCGTCAGGCGGCAGGGCAGGGCGAGCGATAGCGCCTGCATGAAGACCGGATTCAACGCCCCGCCGCCGCAGGCCAGCACTTCCCGGGTGTCTGGCGAGTGCTGCCGCACGGCCTGTGCGATCGTGTCCACGGACAGTCGCAGCAGCGTTGCCTGAACATCCACGGGATCGGGCCGGTCGTCGGACGGCAGCGTTGCCAGGCGCGCCTGCAGCCAATCCAGGCTGAACAGATCGCGTCCCGTCGATTTCGGTGGATTCAGGGCGAGCCAGGGCTCGGCCAGCAGTATCGATAGCAGCCCCGGATGGCAGCGGCCTTGTGCGGCCCAGGCGCCGTCCCGATCGTAGGCCTGACCGCCATGGTGCTGGATCCAGGCGTCCATCAACATGTTGGCGGGCCCGGTATCGAATCCGCGCACAGGGTCGTCCAGAATGGTCAGATTCGCGATGCCGCCCAGGTTCAGGACGGCGCGTCCCGCGCCGCAGCCAAAGCGCGCCGCGTGGAAGGCCGGCACCAGCGGCGCGCCCTGGCCACCGGCGGCGACGTCACGGCTGCGGAAGTCCGCAACCACCGCGATGCCAGTGTGTTCGGCCAGGCGTGCCGGTGCGTTGATCTGCAGGGTGTAGCCTGCCTCGGGTGCGTGGCGGATGGTCTGACCGTGAGCCCCGATGGCACGGATCTCCGTCGCCTTCAGGCCTGACTGGCTCAGCAGGGACCGCACGACCTCGGCATAGCAATCCGCCAGGGCGTTGGCGGCCAGTGCCGCGCGGGCCAGTTCGTTGGTGCCCGGCGCATTCAGGGCCAGGAGCTCCTGGCGCAGAGAGTGGGGCAACGGTGCGCTCGCGGCGGCAAGAATCGACAGGCGGCCCGTCGCGGCGGTACGGTCGTTCAACCATGGTGCGGAGAGGTTGCGGGCGTCTTGCGCCGGGGGTGGGTTGCCTGGGGGGGCGAAGGCCGCCAGCACGCCGTCCACGCCGTCTGTGCTGGTGCCCGACATCAGGCCGATGAAGTAAGCGTCCCGCATAAGATCGATTTCGCCCGAAAGTTCCACCAGTGCCCCGTCAAAGGAATCCGGCGGGGCGCCGTGCCGGGCCCCGTCGGAGTGCTTAGCGCCTGGCGATCTGGATGCGCTCGTCCTGCAATTGGGCCAGCATATCCATCTGGGGCTGGTAGCGGGCGACCAGGGTCTGGAAGGCCTTGCGGTCTTGGGTGTCCAGTGCGCGGGCCAGCGGCAGGTCAGTCGCCAGCGGGTCCACCGGCTGGTTGTTGATGCGGAATTCGTAATGCAGGTGCGGGCCGGTTGCCCAGCCGGTCTGGCCGACATAGCCGATCAGCTGGCCCTGCTGCACATGGTCACCCTTCCTCAGGCCCGAGGCGAAACGGCTCTGGTGTGCGTACAGCGTCGAGTATTTGCCGAAGTTCTTCAGGATGATGACGTTGCCGTAGCCGGTCTGCTGGCCGATGAATTCCACTGTGCCGTCGGCCGTGGCGTGGATCGGTGTGCCCGACGGGGCCGCGTAGTCCACGCCCTTGTGGCCGGCCCAGTGCTTGTGGACCGGGTGCATGCGCATGCCAAAGCGTGAACTGATCCGTGTGAACTTGATGGCGGTGCGCAGGAAGGCGCCTTTCAGGCTGGCGCCTGAGAAGTCGTAGTAGCCACTCTGGCCCTGGGAATCCTGGAACCAGATTGCGCTGTAGGTCTTGCCCTTGTTGATAAATTCCAGGGCGCTGATGCGGCCGGAGCCGACTTCCTCGCCGTCATGCATGTAGGCGTCGTAGACGACACGGAAGCGGTCGCCCTTGCGCAGGTCCTTCAGGAAATCGATGCGGCTGCCCAGGATGTCCACCATTTCCAGGGTGATGGCGTCGGGCAGTTGCGCCTCGTCGGCCGCGCCGAACAGCGAACTGGTGATTTCGCCTTCCGCGATGCGGGTCTCGCGCGCGGCGGCGGTGGTGCGTTCTTGTGCATCGAAGCCGCCATGCCCGTCGGGCCGGATCTCGAGCCAGGCCGACGCGACGCCGGATTTGTCGCTGGTGCCGGGTGTGTGCGCATAGCGCAGCCACAGCAGGTTGCCCTGGTCGTCCAGAGCGGCCTGCACAGAGCGGCCGGGGAAGAGCTTATAGATGGATCGCGCGCTGTCATCGTGCGTCAGGAAGGTCAGCAACCCATCCTCGCGGATTCCCAGGCGGTGCAGCAAATCGGCCACTGTGTCACCACGGCGGATGCGTGTCGAGGCGATGTAGGGGGCTGCGTTGTGGGCGATTCCGCCCATGGGGGGCAGGTCGAGGGTCTGGCGCGCCTGGAAGACAGGTTCCGGCGGGGTGGCGGGTTTGACGACAGCCAAGGCGGCGGCGGTCAGAAACAAGCCCCCGGCGGCGAACAGCAGACTGCGTGTGATGTGGCGGTGGCGTTGCGTCTGGTGGGCTTCAGGCATCATGGGCAAAAAAAATCGGTTCAGAAATTCAGGCTGTACAAGGACGCTGTGTTCGTCTGGCGAACGCTATCGGTTCGGGGGATATGCATACCGGAGGAACGAGGCACTGGCAGGCGGAAGGCTCTGCTAATATGAGGTTCCGGCGCTTGCTTGGGCGTCGAATGTGTTGTACAGAAGCTGCGAAAGCACGTTATGCTAGCGCATTACCTTCCGTTTTTCGAGCATTTTTTCAATTTTTCTGATATTAGCGTCTGCCATGTCGTCTCTCAGCATTCCCGAAGACCCCCAGATTGCCGATGATCTGCGCGTGGCCCAGCGGGGCTGTGACGAGCTCCTCGTGGTTTCCGAATTTACCGCCAAGCTGGCCCGCAGCCGCGCAACCGGCACGCCCTTGCGCATCAAACTGGGCCTGGATCCCACCGCGCCCGACATTCACCTTGGGCACACGGTCGTCCTGAACAAAATGCGTCAGTTGCAGGATCTGGGTCATACCGTGATCTTCCTGATTGGCGACTTCACCGCCCAGATCGGCGACCCCAGCGGGCGCAACACCACCCGCCCGCCGTTGACGCCGGAACAGATCCGGGCCAACGCCGAAACCTATTACGCGCAGGCCAGCCTGGTGCTGGACCCGACGCGCACCGAAATCCGCTACAACTCCGAATGGTGCGACCCGCTGGGTGCGCGTGGGTTGATCCAGCTCGCCTCCCGTTACACCGTGGCGCGCATGATGGAGCGCGACGACTTCACCCGTCGCTTCCGGGGCGGCGTGCCGATTTCGGTTCACGAATTCCTGTATCCGCTGCTGCAGGGGTACGACTCGGTGGCCCTGAAGGCCGACCTGGAACTCGGTGGCACCGACCAGAAATTCAACTTGCTGGTCGGCCGCGAACTGCAAAAGGAATACGGCCAGGAACCCCAGTGCATCCTGACGATGCCCTTGCTCGAGGGTATCGACGGGGTCGAAAAGATGTCCAAATCCAAGGGCAACTACATCGGCATCACCGAAACGCCGGACTCCATGTTCGGCAAGCTGATGTCGATTTCCGACACCCTGATGTGGCGCTATTTTGAACTGCTGTCGTTTCGTTCGCTGAACGCCATTGCCGGCCTGCAGGCGGAAATCGAGGGCGGGCGCAATCCGCGCGATGCCAAGGTCCTGCTGGCCCAGGAAGTCGTGGACCGCTTCCATGGGGCGGGCTGCGGCAGTCAGGCGCTGGAACACTTCAACGCACAGTTCCGGGATGGGGTCATTCCGGAAAACATGCCGGAAGTCACCGCAGGCGCATCGCCCATGGGCATCCTGAAAATCCTGCGCGAATCCGGTCTGGCGGCTTCGGCCTCCGAGGCGCAGCGCAACATCGAACAAGGCGGCGTGCGCATCGACGGCGAACGGATCGAAGACAAATCCCTGCAGTTGCCGGCTGGCACCTACGTCATGCAGGTCGGCAAACGCAAATTCGCCCGGGTTACCCTGACCTAGGCCAACTCCCCGGAGGGCCCATGAAACTGCACAGCGAATCTTTCCCCGATCAGGGGGTCATTCCCGAACGCATCGCGTTCGGACGCATCGATCCGCAATCTCATGTGGCCCTGGCGGGTAACTGCAACCCGCACCTGGCCTGGTCGGACGTGCCTGACGGTGTCCGGTCTTTCGCCATCCTGTGCGTCGATCCCGACGTCCCGACCCAGCCCGACGACGTCAATCAGATCGGTCGCGAGGTTCCGGCCGACCTGCCGCGCACGGATTTTCACCACTGGGTGTTGGTCGACGTAGGCGCCGACGTGCGCAACCTGCCCGAAGGCAGCTATTCCAGCGGCATCACGCCACGCGGCAAGGCCGGCCCTCTGGCGCTGGACGGCACTCGTCAGGGGCTGAACGACTATACCGACTGGTTTGCCGCCGACCGCGACATGAGCGGCGATTATTTCGGCTATGACGGGCCATGCCCGCCCTGGAACGATGCGATCGTCCATCACTACGTTTTCACCGTTTACGCCCTGGATGTCGCCGAGCTGGGCGTCTCGGGCCGGTTTACCGGGCCTCAGGCGCTGGCGGCCATGCAGGGTCACGTGCTGGCCAAGGCCTCCATCAGCGGCAGCTATACCTTGAACCCCCGGCTGCATGCGCTGTGATGCGCCGGGTTCGCGCTAGAATGGGCTGACCCGACCCGTTTCAATCGCTTTCATATCCTTCAGTCCTCAGGAATCCCCATGTTTGTCCGCTCCCGCACTCTCGATCAGGCCGATCCGGCCATCTGGGCCGCTATCCAACAGGAAAACGCCCGCCAGGAACAGCACATCGAACTGATCGCTTCGGAAAACTACGCCAGCCCCGCCGTCATGCAGGCCCAGGGCACCCAGCTCACCAATAAATACGCCGAAGGCTATCCGGGCAAGCGTTACTATGGCGGCTGTGAATACGTGGACGTGGTGGAACAGCTGGCCATCGATCGTGTCAAACAGATTTTCGGGGCCGAGGCGGCCAACGTGCAGCCCAATTCGGGTTCGCAGGCCAATCAGGGCGTCTACATGGCGGTACTCAAGCCGGGCGACAAGGTATTGGGCATGAGCCTGGCCGAAGGCGGCCACCTGACGCACGGATCGCCCGTCAACGCCTCGGGCAAACTGTACGAATTCCATTCCTATGGCCTGGATGCCAATGAGGTCCTGGACTACGACCAGCTCGAAGAACTCGCCCGCACCATCAAGCCCAAACTGATCGTGGGCGGTGCCTCGGCCTATTCCCTGCGCATCGATTTCGAACGCATGGCGCGCATCGCGCACGACAACGGCGCGCTGCTCATGGTGGACATCGCCCACTATGCCGGGCTGGTCGCGGGCGGGGTCTACCCCAACCCGGTGCCGCATGCCGATTTTGTCACCACCACGACCCACAAGTCCTTGCGCGGTCCGCGCGGCGGCGTCATCCTGATGAAGTCGGAATTCGAAAAGATCATCAATTCGGCGATCTTCCCGGGCATTCAAGGGGGACCGCTGATGCACGTGATCGCGGCCAAGGCCGTCGCCTTCGGCGAGGCCCTGCAGCCCGAATTCAAGGCCTATGCGGCCCAGGTGGCTGCCAACGCCCGCGTGCTGGCCGATACCTTGGTCAAGCGCGGCTTGCGCATCGTGTCCGGCCGTACTGAAAGCCACGTCATGCTGGTCGATCTGCGCGCCAAGGGCATCACCGGCAAAGCCGCCGAGGCCGTCCTGGGTCAGGCCCACATCACGGTCAACAAGAACGCCATTCCGCACGACCCGGAAAAGCCTTTCGTCACCAGCGGCATCCGCCTGGGGACGCCCGCCATGACCACGCGCGGCTTCAAGGAAGCCGAGGCCGAGCTCACCGGCAATCTGATCGCCGACGTGCTCGACAATCCCAACGACGCCGACAACGTTGCGCGCGTGCGTGCCAAAGTCAACGAACTGACCACGCGCCTGCCTGTCTATCGCTAATCCAACCGGAGCGGGTGCCGACGGGCACCCGTCATCCTGATGAAGTGTCCGTTCTGCAGCTGTCCCGATACCCAGGTGGTGGATTCCCGGGTCTCCGAAGAAGGCGACACGATCCGTCGGCGCCGGCGCTGCACCGACTGCGATCGGCGTTTCACGACCTACGAACGCGTCGATCTCATGATGCCGGCGGTCGTCAAGCGCAACGGGGCCCGGGTTGATTTCGATCCGGCCAAGCTGCGGGCCAGCATGGCTCTGGCCCTGCGCAAGCGGCCTGTCAGCGCCACCGCGCTGGACGCCGCCGTCGCCCGTATCCAGGAACGCCTGCTGACCAGCGGCAAGCGCGAAGTCCCGTCCGGTTATGTGGGCGAACTCGTCATGGAGGCCCTGCGCGAGCTCGACCAGGTGGCCTATGTGCGGTTCGCCTCGGTCTATCGCAGCTTCGAGAACATCCACGAATTCGTGCAGACAATCGACGAATTCCAGACCGCCAATGATGGCGACGATCATGACGGGGCCTGAATCCACCGCCTTTTCCACCGAGGATCACCGTTGGATGCGGCGGGCCCTGGCGGTGGCTGAACAGGCACTTTTCGTCAGCAATCCAAATCCTCGCGTCGGCTGTGTGCTGGTGCGCGACGGCCGCTGGCTGGCCGAAGGCAGCACGCAGGCGGTCGGCGGGCGCCACGCCGAGGCCCAGGCCTTGCAGGCAGCGGCCGAGCAGGGGATTGACGTCCACGGGGCCACCGCCTACGTCACACTGGAACCTTGCAGTCATCAGGGGCGTACGCCGCCTTGTGCGGATGCGCTGATCGCCGCCGGGGTCGCGCGCGTCGTGGTCGCCTTGCAGGATCCGAACCCGCGGGTATGCGGACACGGGATCGGGCGCCTGCGCGCCGCCGGTATTACGGTGGCTGTCGGCCTGTTTGCCGAAGACGCACTCGCTCAGAACCCGGGTTTCTGCGCCCGCATGACGCGTGGCACCCCCTGGGTGTGGCTGAAATCGGCGGCATCCTTTGACGGGCACACGGCACTGCCGGACGGACGGTCCCAGTGGATCACCGGGGAATCCGCCCGCGCCGACGGGCATCGTTGGCGTGCCCGGGCCTGTCTCGTCCTGACCGGGATTGGCACGGTGTTGTCCGACGATCCCATGCTGGACGTGCGCGCGGTCCAGACGGTGCGGCAGCCGATCCGCGCCGTGCTGGATACCCAGTTCATCATTTCCGAGCGGGCGCGACTCTTCAACGGCAACCCGGTCTGGGTGTTCACGTCCCGGGTCGATGCCGGCAAGGCGGCGCGGTTGGCGGCGCGTAACGTGCGGGTCATTCAGCTACCGGTCGGCAGCAACGGCGCCATCGATCTGGATGGCCTCATGCAGTGGCTGGGCGCGCACGAAATCAACGAGGTGCACGTCGAGGCCGGGGCGCGCCTGCTGGGTGCTCTGGTGGCGGGCAATCATGTCGATGAATGGATCGGCTATGTCGCGCCCTGCGTCCTGGGGGCGGGGCAGGGTCTGGCGGCTTTGCCGGCGCCCATCGCCGGGCTGGATCAGGCTTACCGTTATGAATTCCTGGATGCGGTACAGTTGGGCCGGGACATGCGCCTGCATCTGCGCCAAGCGGATCGTTGGCAGGCATTGAGGGCCGCGTGTGGTCTGACCGAACAGCAGGCAGCCGCGTAGGGCGTGCTTCGCGGGGGCGGCGCCTGTAGCGTCAACCGACACTTTTCTGGATGGGATCATCATGTTTACTGGAATCGTCGCGGCCGTGGGCCGCATCACCCACGTTCACCCCCTGGGCGCCGGGGACGATGCCGGTGTCCGCCTGACGATCGCCGCTGGCGGATTGCCGCTGCAATCGACCCGTCTGGGGGATTCGATTGCCATCCAGGGCGCCTGCATGACGGTGGTCGCCTTGCACGACGAGGCCTTCGAGGTCGATGTGTCGCGGGAAAGCCTGGTTCACACCTGCGGTCTGGACCGCGAGGGCGAGGTCAATCTTGAACACGCCATGCGACTGGGCGATAGTCTGGATGGGCATCTGGTTTCGGGCCACGTCGATGGCGTCGGCCACGTCACCGTCCTGGACGCGGTGGCCGAATCGATCGAATTGCGTGTCATCGTGCCTGCGCATCTGTCGAAATACCTGGCCTACAAGGGCTCGATCACGGTCAATGGGGTCAGCCTGACCGTCAACCGGGTCGAGGATCAGGAAGAAGGCACGGAGATCTCCATCAACCTGATTCCGCACACGGTGCAGGTGACGACCTTGCGCAATCTCGAGGTCGGTTCACCGGTCAATCTGGAGATCGACCTGATCGCCCGTTATGTGGAACGCATGGTCGGGGGGATGGGCGTGGTCGCCACCGGTGGTCTGGCTGGATGATGTGCTAGAATGTTGGACTTCGTCTGCTGGGTTCCCTGGCAGGCGTTCAGGACAGGTGGCCGAGCGGTTGAAGGCGCACGCCTGGAAAGCGTGTATACGTGAATAGCGTATCGGGGGTTCGAATCCCCCCTTGTCCGCCAGAATGCAAAGCCCTTGATTTTACAAATCAAGGGCTTTTTGCTGTATGGCCGATACGATCCGTGTCGACGTCTTGCATCAGCGATAACGCGTTTTCCAGCACGTAGTTGCAGGCTTTGTCCTTGATCTCGTCCTTGACCCGCATTGCCCGCCGAGTCCTCGTCGGTGTCTGTAGGGGGGGGCGCATGACGCACACTTGACGCTTGTCACAGCGGGATCGCAGCATGTCATCTCTGTTATGACCATTGGTCGGAATTATTCTATATGGGAAGTGGTTCTGCCCGGATCATGGCTGACATTAGAAAAAGTAGAAACGCACCGGCGGTTGTGGGACGAAGTCCCCGATAGCCGGGCGAAAAATACGAGAGGCAGATCGAAAGTGTCGATGTTTCAACTCATCCACACCAGGAAGATGCCAATTAATCGAGTGAATTTACCTCCCAACGTGGGGTGGAGACAATGTTGAAACATAAAGAAATTATCATCGGCGCGGCACTTCTCTTGGCCAGCCCGTTGTCATTCGGTCAAACGACCGTTATCAAAATCGGCCATATCGGTCCGCTCACCGGTCCGCAGGCGGTGATTGGTAAGGACAATGAAAATGGCGTCCGCATGGCCATTGAGCAGCTGAACGCCAAAGGATTGAACGTAGCCGGAAAGAGCGTGCAATTTGAACTGGATTCCCAGGATGACCAAGCCGATCCCCGGCAAGGGGTGACCGCCGCGCAAAAACTGGTGGACGACGGGGTCGTCGCAGTCATCGGCCCGTATAACTCCGGTGTCGCGATCCCCGCTTCGAAGGTTTTTGCCCAGGCTGAGATCCCGGTGTTGACTGTTGCATCCAATCCTACGGTAACGCAACAGGGCTACAAGAATATCGTTCGTGTGGGAGCCAATGACGGCCAACTTGGCGGACGCATGGCGGAATACGCCTACGAGCAGTTGCACGCACGCACGGCCGCGGTGGTCGATGATCGGACAGCATACGGAAAAGGCGTTGCCGATGAGTTCGAGAAGGTCGCCGAAAAATTGGGGTTCAAGGTGGTCGGTCGTGAGTACTCGAATGACAAGGCGGTCGATTTTCGTGCGATCCTGACCAAGATCAAGCCGCTTCGCCCGGATGTGATTTTCTATGGCGGCTATGCCGCGCAGGGCGCGCCCCTGGTCAAGCAGGCTCGGCAGCTGGCCATGCGGGTCAAGGTTCTGGGGGGTGACGGAATCTGCTCGCCGGACATGGGCAAAGTGGCAGGAGCGGCGGCTTCGGATGTTTTCTGTGCGCAAAGCGGTGCATCGCTCGATGCCAGCGATGCTGGGCGCGACTTCTCGCAGCAGTACCTGTCCAAGTTCAAAACGCAAACCCAAATCTTTGGCGTCAATTTCTACGATGCGATGATGCTGGTCGCGGAAGCCATTCAGAAGGAAGGATCAACCGATCCGCACAAGATCCGCGCCTATCTCGCTTCGGCCCGGTATAAGGGCGTGGCGGGGAACTATGCATTTACGACTGAAGGCGACCTGAAAGGCGCACCCACGACCGTGTACACATTCGTCGATGGGCAGATAAAACCCGCGGTGCGCGCAACGCAACAGCCGCGCGGAGGCCTGGCGGCCAATTAGTGACGCCGAGAGGGGTTGCGCCGACTCGTGCCGCTCCGGCACGACCGGCAGGGTATAGAGGCAATCCCTCTCTCAGATCGCCATAGCTGCGGCTGTGGCCGGTCTTGGCTTCATGTCTTGCTGCGGACCGTAATTGGCGGTCCGATCCAGCGGCAGGCCTTTCCAGAGAGGCGGGATCAAGCCGTCCCTGGTGGCCCACTGCGACCGCCGAATCAGGAGTGTGTGGATATGGACATATTAGTCCAGCAGATCTTGAATGGTCTGGTGCTGGGTAGCGTCTACGCGATCATCGCGTTGGGCTACACGATGGTTTATGGGATTCTCGGCATCATCAATTTTGCACACGGTGACGTGCTGATGGTGGGCGCGATGGTCGCGCTCTCCGCGATGAATGTATTGCAGGCGTATGCGCCCGAGCTCGGCAATGTTCCGATTCTGGTGATTGCTTTGCTGGTTGCGATGGCCATATGCGCGGGACTTGGCTTCACAATGGAGCGGGTTGCTTACCGACCCCTGCGTCGCGCCCCGAGGCTGGTGCCTCTGATTACCGCAATTGGCGTGTCGATCCTGCTTCAGACGGTGGCGATGATCGTCTGGGGGCGGAATCCCTTATCGTTTCCACAATTGATTTCCACGGATCCCATTGACGTCATTACTGCGACCAACACGTCGCCAGGTGTCGTCATTTCGGCGACCGAGCTTGTGATCATATTCACCGCCATCGTTGTCATGGTCGGGCTGCTGCTGCTCGTGCACAAGACGAAGATGGGCCGTGCGATGCGCGCGATCGCCGAGAATCCGGGCGTCGCAAGCCTGATGGGCGTGAATCCGAATTTCGTGATCTCGGCGACCTTCATGATCGGATCCGCACTCGCGGCATTGGCGGGTGTGATGATCGCCTCCGAATACGGAAACGTGCATTTCTACATGGGCTTCATTCCCGGTCTGAAAGCGTTTACCGCCGCTGTGCTCGGCGGCATCGGCAACCTGGGCGGCGCGATGGTTGGCGGCATATTGCTTGGTTTGATCGAGCAACTCGGCGCGGGTTATATCGGTGATATCACGAATGGCGTCTTTGGCAGCAATTACCAGGACGTATTTGCATTCATCGCCCTGATCCTCGTGCTCGTGTTCCGCCCGTCCGGATTACTGGGCGAACGTGTCGCGGATCGCGCCTGAGTTCGGGAATATGAAAAAAGGAGACATGGATCGTGAGTTCCTTTCAATATAACGAGGCGCTCGGCACGGAGGCTCGTGCACGCAACGCCCGCGTCCAGCGGATTCTGGTGACCGCACTTGTGATCTCGGCGCCGTTTTTGATCGGCGCGGTTGGCGGCAACTATTGGGTGCGTGTGCTGGATTTTGCGATGCTCTACGTGATGCTCGCGCTGGGGCTGAACGTGGTGGTGGGCTTTGCCGGTCTGCTGGATCTCGGCTACATCGCTTTCTATGCCGTGGGTGCTTATACGGCCGCGCTTTTGACGTCGCCGCACTTGGCCAATCAGTTCGAGTGGATCAACCAGATCTGGCCGGGAGGCATGCATCTACCGTACTTCATTGTTGTGCTGGTCGCCATGGGGCTCGCAGCCTTGTTCGGCGTGCTGCTCGGCGCGCCGACGCTGCGCCTGCGCGGCGACTATCTCGCGATCGTGACGCTCGGCTTCGGTGAGATCATCCGCATCTTCATGAACAATCTCGACCAGCCGATCAACATCACGAATGGCCCGCAGGGGATCACAGGCATCGATCCCGTGCATGTGGGCGGCTTCAGCCTATCGCAGACGCACACAATTTTTGGTTTCCAGCTCACGCCTGTCTACTTCTATTACTACCTGTTCGTGCTCTGCGCGCTGCTGACGATCTGGACCTGCACGCGGTTACAGCACTCTCGCATCGGTCGCGCCTGGGCGGCGATTCGCGAAGACGAGATCGCGGCGAAGGCGATGGGGATCAACACACGGAACGTGAAACTGCTCGCCTTCGCGATGGGGGCGTCGTTCGGCGGCCTGTCGGGGGCGATGTTCGCCGGGTTCCAGGGGTTCGTCTCGCCCGAATCGTTCACGTTCTGGGAATCGGTTGTCGTGCTTGTCTGTGTCGTGCTCGGTGGCATGGGGCATATACCGGGTGTGATCCTCGGCGCCGTGTTGCTGACCGTGTTCCCCGAGTTCCTGCGCTCAACGATGGGGCCGCTGCAGCATGCGCTGTTCGGGCACGAGGTTATCGACACGGAAGTGATCCGTCAGCTGTTGTACGGTCTTGCGATGGTGCTCATCATGCTGTATCGCTCGGAAGGCCTGTGGCCGGCCGCGAAGCACGAGGACAAGATCGCGAAACTGGCCAAGCGAAACGGCGGGGATCAGCCGGTGCGCGCATGATGCTTGAAGGTACGGCGGGAGAAAACCCCATGAGCAACGATATCCGTTTGTCCATCAAGGGCGTGAACAAGCGTTTCGGTGGCCTGCAGGCCCTCACGGAAGTGGGCCTGCAAATCGAGGCAGGGCAGATTTACGGCCTGATCGGGCCGAATGGAGCGGGGAAGACGACGTTTTTCAATGTCATCACCGGACTCTATACGCCCGATTCGGGCGAGTTTGTGCTGGACGGTAAGCCCTATGCGCCGACGGCAGTCCACCAGGTGGCCGAGGCAGGCATCGCGCGCACATTCCAGAACATTCGCCTGTTCGGCGGCATGACGGCGCTTGAGAACGTCATGGTTGGGCGTCATGTGCGCACGAAGCATGGCCTCTTCGGCGCGGTGTTTCAGACGCCGGCCGAGCGCCGGGAGGAGCGCGAGATCAAGCAGCGTTCGCTCGAACTGCTCGAGTACGTCGGCGTGCCACAGTACGCCGACTATACGGCGCGCAACCTGTCATACGGCCACCAACGGCGGCTCGAGATCGCACGGGCGCTCGCGACCGACCCGAAGCTGCTCGCGCTCGACGAGCCAGCCGCGGGGATGAACGCGACCGAAAAGGTCGAGCTCACGCGACTGCTCGAGAAGATTCGCGACGATGGCAAGACGATCCTGCTGATTGAGCACGATGTGAAGCTCATGATGCACCTGTGCGACCGCATCACGGTGCTCGATTACGGCAATGTGATCGCGGAGGGGCAGCCGCAAGACGTACAGAAGGACCCTAAGGTGATTGAGGCATATCTGGGAGCAGGGAGTCACTGATGGCCGCGACAATGTTGAAAATCAAGGGCCTGCGAGTCAATTACGGCGGCATTCAGGCAGTGAAAGGCGTCGACATGGAAATCGGCCAGGGCGAGCTCGTGACGCTGATCGGCGCGAACGGCGCGGGCAAGACGACGACGATGAGGGCGATCACGGGCCTGCAGCTCTATTCTGGGGGCGATATCCAGTACCAGGGCCAGTCGATCAAAGGGATCCCGGCGTACGAGCTGCTCAAGCGCGGTCTCGCGATGGTGCCGGAGGGACGGGGGATTTTCGCCCGCATGTCGATTCTCGAGAACATGCAAATGGGCGCGTATCTACGAAACGACGCCGACGGCATCCAGAAGGATGTCGACCGCATGTTTGGCTACTTCCCACGCTTGAAGGAACGGGCCAAGCAGCTTGCGGGCACGCTTTCGGGCGGCGAGCAGCAGATGCTCGCGATGGCGCGGGCGTTGATCAGCAAGCCCAAATTGCTGCTGCTCGACGAGCCCTCGATGGGACTCTCGCCGATCATGGTTGAGAAGATCTTCGAGGTGGTGCGCGATATTTCGAAGGAAGGGCTCACCGTGCTGCTCGTCGAACAGAATGCTCGCCTCGCGTTGCAAGCCGCCAACCGCGGCTATGTGATGGACTCGGGCTCCATCACGATGTCAGGAAATGCCAGCGATATGCTTGATGACCCGAAAGTCCGCGCTGCATATCTCGGAGAATGATCGAGTCCCACGGCGCTGTCGCCTACGGGACGATTTCCCAGATGTCGTGGATCGTGGTTTCGGCCCGCTTGTTCTTCCGGTGCATTCCCGATTATCGTAAGCGCGTCCTAGAACAAGGAAACACACGATGTCACTCAAGCTTCAAGTCATCATCTGCAGCACCCGCCCGGGCCGTGTCGGCCCCGCTGTCGCACGCTGGTTCCACAAATTCGCGGTCGGCCACAACCAGTTCGACGTCGAGCTCGTCGATCTGGCCGACTTCAAGCTGCCTCTTTACGATGAACCCGTGCACCCCCGCATGCAGCAATACGAGCACGACCACACCAAGCGCTGGAGCGCCAGCGTGGCGAGCGCCGACGCATATATCTTCGTCACGCCCGAATACAACTACAGCGCACCGCCCGCTCTGGTGAACGCGCTGGATTTCGTCTACAAGGAATGGAACTACAAGCCCTGCGGGTTCGTCAGCTATGGCGGCGTCTCCGGCGGTCTGCGGGCGGCCCAGGCGGCCAAGCTGCAGATCACCACGCTGAAGATGGTGCCCATGGTCGAAGGCGTCGCCGTTCCTATGGTGCAAAAGCACATCCAGGACAACGGCGAATTCGCCTCCAATGAGCTGATCGACGCCTCGGCCGTGACGATGCTGGACGAACTGTCGCGCTGGGCGACGGCGCTGAGGGCGATGCGCGTCTGATGGAAATGCGGCGAGCCTGAGCGCCTGGGGCAACTGAATCAGCGGCAGCGCATTGCGGAACGACTGTCGGCTAGGGCTGATCGTGCGGTTCCACCTGCGCACCGCGCGACACGACCGCTTCCTCTCCGAGGCATCGCGATGGGGGGCTACGGACCCGCGTGGTCTGCCGTTACTGTGTTTGGCAGCCGCTTTGGAGTCAGGTCGCCGGGGGGTCGATCCAGAGGGCCTGCTGGGGATGGTCGTGCTGGTCGTACAGCGGATCGTCCGGAAAGCGGCCCGCCGTGTCGGCCCAGGCGATCTGGAAGACCCGGATCGATTCACCGAAGCGGCTGCTGGCCTGGGCGACTCGCTGCTTGCGCACGAATGGGGTGGAGACGTCCTTCAGCATCACGGGAATGCGGACCTGGCCGTGTGGCAGCACACCGTCGGCCAGGCCGCCACCCCGGTTGCCGTAGGCCACGACATCGCTGATGACGTCCATGGCCAGGGCATGATCCATCGCGCCGGTGATGATGAGTTCCGGCTGGCCAGAGCGGGCCAGACCGATCGTGTGGATGAACCAGGTGGCCGGGTCCATGTCCTCGTCGGCGACGACCAGATGGGTGTAGTCGTGCCATTTCAGCTTGTCTTCCAGGAAGCCTTGCAGCTTGGTCTGGTTTCTTTCCTGTTCCGACGTGGCCATGGAGGGTCAGCCTGGGTGCTTGAAAGAGGGGATTATCAATCCATCCCGGGCACGGTGTTCGAGAACCCGCAATCGACGTGCAGGATCTCGCCGGTGATGCCGGAGGCCAGATCCGACAGCAGGAAGGATGCGGCATTGCCAACGTCCTCGATGGTGACGTTGCGGCCCAGCGGGGATTGCGACTCGACGTATTTCAGCATGTTGGAGAAGTCGCGGATGCCGCTGGCAGCCAGCGTCTTGATGGGGCCGGCGGAAATGCCGTTGGCGCGCAGGCCCTTTTTGCCTAAAGATTTGGCCAGGTAGCGCACGCTGGCTTCCAGGGACGCCTTGGCCAGGCCCATCATATTGTAGTTGGGAATGGCTTTTTCCGCGCCCAGGTAGGTGAGCGTCAGCACCGAGCCATTGCGGCCTTCCAGCAGCGGCAGGGCGGCCTTGGCCAGCGCCGGAAAGCTGTAGGCGGAAATGTCATGGGCAATACGGAAGTTTTCCCGTGTCATGCCGTCCAGGAAGTCGCCTTCCAGAGCGTCGCGCGGCGCAAATCCGATGGAGTGCACCAGCCCGTCCAGGCTGTCCCAGTGCTGGCGCAGGGTGGCGAAGGTCGATTCGATCTGGGCATCGTCGGACACGTCGCAGGGGATGACGATGTCACTGCCAAGTTCCTTGGCAAAGCCGCGGACACGGTCCTCGAAGCGTTCGCCGACGTAGGTGAGGGCAAGTTCCGCCCCTTGGGCGCGGCAGGCGTGCGCGATGCCGTAGGCGATGGAGCGGTTCGAGATAACACCCGTGATCAGGATGCGTTTGCCGTTCAGAAAACCCATGGTGTGTTGGTCCTTAAAAAACTTTTAACTTTGCACGCCTGTGCCGGGGACACGCAGGCGCTGCCCCGTGGACAGGGACGTGCTCTTCAGATTGTTGAGCTTGCGCAGCGCGTCCACCGATGTGTTGTAGCGGCGCGCCAGCGAAAACAGGGTATCGCCCTTGCGGATCGTGTGCGTGCGTGCGCTGGGCTGAGCATTCAGGCGCACAGTGCGCAGGCGGGATGGTTCGGGGGCGGTCTGGCGGGGCGTGTCGGCCCGCGCGGGGGTGGCCTGGGAATCCGGGTCGGACGTGCCCTGGGAATAGGCCGCGAGCTGGATGCCGCCCTCGGCCGGGGTCGAGCCCGGCGCCGCCGGGATCAGCAGTGTGGCGACCGTGACCCGCGTTTGTCTGGCATCCAGATTGTTGGCCTGGCGCAGCTGATCGAGCGTGATGCCGCTGGATTTGGCGATGCTGGCCAGCGATTGGCCGCGTTGCGGATGAACGACCCGCCACGATGACAGGCGACCGGTATAGGTTTTCAGGTTGTCGTTGAAGACAGCGACCTTGTCCAGGGGCAGGTGCAGGGCCGGGTTGTGCTCGCCGAGGATGACCGGGCGGTTGTACGATGGGTTTAGCGCCCGGAAGTCGTCGATCGGCATTTCCGCCAGCGCGGCGGCCACGGCAACGTCCATGTCCCGAGTTTTGTGGACAGTCGTGAAGTAGGGGGTGTTGCTGACGTTGGGCAGCGTGATGCCGTATTTGTCCGGACGGGCGATGATGTTCTTGATTGCCTGGAGTTTGGGGACGTAATTGCGGGTTTCGTCCGGCATGTCCAGTTGGGTGTAGATAGGCTGGCTGCCGGTGGTCTCGGCCTTGTCCATGGCTCGTTTGACCGCGCCTTCGCCCCAGTTGTAGGACGCCAGCGCCAGATACCAGTCGCCCTGGAAGTCGTACAGGTAGCTGAGATAATCCAGTGCGGCCTGGGTCGAGGCCACCGGGTCGCGCCGCTGGTCGCGCCATCGGTCCTGCTGCAGTTTATAGTGCAGGCCGGTGCTGGGGATGAACTGCCACAGGCCCGACGCCTGGGACCGCGACAGTGCGTTGGGGTCGTAGGCGGATTCCACGAATGGCAGCAAGGCCAGTTCGGTGGGCAGGCCGCGCCGGTTCAGTTCGTCGACGATGTAGTACAGATATTTGCCGGCCCGCTGGCTCATGAGCAGCACCGATTGCGGGTGTGCGGCGTAGTAGTCGGTCCAGTAGTCCACCCGTTCGCTGCGCAGGTTCGGGATGGCGAACCCCCGTCGGATGCGGTCCCACATGTCGCGAGGCGGGTGGGTCAGGTCGACGGTGCGCGAGGTGTCTTCCGCCACGTAGGCCTGGCGCTGGTTGGTGGAAGTCGGGCGCGTGGCGCAGCCGGCCAGCACCACCAGGATCAGCGGCAGGATCAGTCGCAGAATTTTCATGAGTCGATCATGTGAAGTCGTTTTTCCATTGACGCAGACACGCGAAGACCGCCTGCGGTGTATCCAGCAGTGTTGCGGCATGTTGACTGGCCGCGGCCCGGACGTCCGGGTGCCGGGCGCGCAGGAACGGATTGGTCCGCAGTTCCAGGTCCAGGCGCGACGGGACGGTCGGCAGGCCCTGGGCGCGCAGGCGCGCCGTATCCTGAGCACGGACCTGCAAGGCGGCGTTAGCCGGTTCGACCTGCAGGGCCCAGCGGATGTTGGCCGTCGTGTATTCGTGTGCGCAGCACACCAGGGTATCCGGCGGCAAACACCCGATTTTACTCAAGGATTCGAGCATTTGTGCAGGGGTGCCTTCAAAGAGGCGTCCGCAGCCGGCGGCAAACAGCGTGTCGCCGCAGAAAATCGCGGGGCGATCCGGGTCCAGCAGTCCGACGTATGCGATGTGTCCGGCGGTGTGTCCCGGGATGTCCAGCACCTGAAACTGCAGCCCTGTGCCGGGCAGGTCGACGAGGTCGCCTTCGGTCAGGCGGACGTCGCAGACCGGGAGGTTTTCGTGGCGGGGGCCATAGACGCGCGCCCCAGTTCGCTGTTGTAATGCCCGCACCCCGCCGACGTGGTCCTGGTGATGGTGGGTGATCAGGATGGCTTCCAGGATCAGGCCGTGGGTCAGCAGAGATTCGACCGGGGCGGCTTCACCGGGGTCGACCACGATCGCATGCCCGTTTTTCTGTACCATCCAGATATAGTTGTCCGACAGCGCCGGGATGGGCGTCAGGGTGGCCGGCGCGTCTTGGGTCGGGTTGGCAAGTTTCATGGCAAAGGAGGCAGGGTGGCACCGCAACGCGCAATGCCGATCGAATTGGCGGAATGGCTGGAAACCCCGGTCGGGCAGTACGTGCGCGCCTGGGAACAGCGTCAGGTCGATGCCATGGTCAGCAATGCATTCGGCTATCATGCCATACAACTTGGCCTGCCGCACTGGGACTTGCTCCAGGCCAACCGCATCCCCTACAAGGTCTGGGCGCACAGCCCCAGCGCGCCGTTCGGCACGCGAGCGGGGCGTCTGATCTGCGAACCGGAACAACTGCCCTTCGATTCCCAGAGCGTGGATCTGCTGGTGATGCCGCATACGCTGGAATGGTGCAACGAGCCCCATCAGGCACTGCGCGAAGTCGAACGGATCCTGATGCCCGAGGGGCGTGTGGTCCTCACCGGCTTCAATCCGTACAGCCTGTGGGGCCTGCGGGAATCCCTGCCGGGTCTGGCCCTGCAGCTGCCGGTGCCCGTGCCGTCCCAGGTGTCGCCGTCCCGGCTGAAGGATTGGTTCAAGCTGTTATCCTTCGAGCTCGATCGCGGGCGGTTCGGCTGCTACGTGCCCCTGTGCGCCACGTCGACCTGGCTGCAGCGCTGGCATTTCCTGGAACATGCGGGCGACCGATGGTGGCCGGCCTGCGGCGCGGTCTATGCGATCGCAGCCGTCAAACGGGTCACCGGCATGCGGCTGGTGGGCCCAGCCTGGCGCAAGGGGCACCGACGGCGCGAGCGCCGGGAAGCCGTCGCACCGGTTGCCAACCGGGTCGATGACCTGGGCGGCTGATCTGAACACACATCGGGCATTCATGGGCGTCTCGACGCGCTGTGAGTGCTGTAATCGAAACAGTAGGACATAGATGGCCGAGCCTTTGGTGGATATCTGGACGGACGGGGCCTGCAAGGGCAATCCAGGGCCTGGCGGCTGGGGCGCCCTGCTGCGTCAGGGGCCGCACGAAAAGGCGCTTTACGGCGGCGAGCCGCTCACCACCAACAATCGCATGGAACTGATGGCGGTCATCCAGGCGCTGCGGGTGCTCAAACGACGTTGTGTCGTGACGGTGCATACGGATTCGGTCTATGTGCAAAAGGGCATGACCGAGTGGCTGCCCAACTGGAAGCGGCGCGATTGGCGCACAGCCGACAGGAAGCCCGTGAAGAATGCCGATTTGTGGCAGGACCTGGACGGGCTGGCCAGCCAGCATGAATTACACTGGCGCTGGGTCAAGGGCCACGCCGGCGACCCGGGCAACGAGCGCGCCGATGCCCTGGCCAATCAGGGCGTGGAAGACCTGAGCCGGGCCGTTTGACCAGGTGGGATCGGCCGGCTTTCCTGCGTGGGCAGCCAGATTCGTGAGCCCCTCGGGCCTTTGCTCTCGTTGTTTGTCCTCTCTTTTCTGATTGAAGATTCCTATGCGCCAGATCGTCCTGGATACTGAAACCACGGGCCTGGAGCCCGAACAAGGCCACCGGGTGGTCGAGCTGGCCTGCGTCGAGATCGTCAATCGGCGTGTCACCGATCATCATCTGCACCTGTACCTGAACCCGGATCGCGACAGTGACCCGGAAGCGCTGCAGGTGCATGGACTGACGACGAAATTCCTGTCCGGCCACCCTCGCTTCCCGGAAATCGCGCAGCAACTGGTGGATTTCGTGCAGGATGCCGAGGTCATCATCCATAACGCGGCGTTCGACGTGAAGTTCTTGAATGCCGAACTCAAGCGCGCGAAGCTTCCGCCTTTTACCCAGTTGTGCGCCAAGATCACGGATTCGCTGTTGGTCGCGCGCGAGATGTTCCCGGGCAAACGCAACAACCTGGATGCCTTGTGCGACCGGTTCGGGATCTCCAATGCGCACCGGACACTGCATGGCGCCCTGCTGGATTCCGAACTGCTCGGCGAGGTCTGGCTGGCCATGACCCGGGGGCAGGATTCCCTGCTGGGCGACGGGGCTGATACCCCGGGCACGGATACCGTTGCGGGTGCGGGTGGCGCCGCGATCCGCTTCGATACTTCCAGCCTGCCGGTGATTCAGGTGACAGAGGCCGATCTTCAGGCTCATGAGGCCTATCTGGATGGGCTGGATAAAGCGTCCGGGGGCCGCAGCCTGTGGCGCGAAATCGAATCGCCGGCCGCACCAGAGTCGCCCGACGCGGCTCAGGGCTGACGGTCTGCACCACTATCGGGTTTCGTGTACAATCTTCGTCTTTCCAGTCGGCCGTCCTGGCGTTTCTCGCGCTGATTCTGACGGCATCCGATTGGGCGGTTAGCTCAGTGGTAGAGCACTGCCTTCACACGGCAGGGGTCACAAGTTCGAACCTTGTACCGCCCACCAATTCAATCCTTTGAAAACCAGCATGCTAAACGATTTTTAAAAATCGTCCAGTCATGTCGTCCATGATGCGGCGCACGATCCGCCGTATGTGATGCATCAGATGGTTTATGGTTGAAGCCAAAAATATTGAGCCAACGAAGTATTGTGTCAATGAACAATACTTCGTTGGCTCAAGTCAACATCGGGCGCAGGTCGCCGGCTGTTGACCAGCCCCGCAGTGATGTCGCTCCCGTGGGGCTCTCTCGTCGAGCGGGCCGATCAGGCCGCCGGGTTGGTCGGGTAATAGGGGTTATGACCTGAGTTGTTGCTCAAGCCGCCCGCCTGTTGCAGTTGGTGGACCACCTGGCTACGCGTCTGCGTGCTGACGGCGCCTTCCTTGGGGTAGTACGGGTCATGACCGTTTGTCACCAGCCCCTGGGCCTGTGCCTGGTGCAGTTCCTGTTGAATCTGGGCGTGGGTCTCGGTGCTCTGGGTCTGCAGGGTTGGATAGTACGGATCGTGGCCGGCCTGCGACGGCATTTGCGCGGGCGAGGTTCCTGCGGCCTGAGCCAGGCCGACGCTGGCAAGTCCCAAAGTCAGAGCGGTAAGCGCGGAAGCGACTTTCATGATGGTTTCCTTCATTTCAGAGTGGATCTTCAGGCAGGGCGCTGCGGGCTTTCCGTGTTGCGCGCCTTGTCCTGCCTCGGTGAAAGACAGTCTGCGCTTTTGGTGCAATGCAATAAATAGGTCTGGCGCGAATTCAGCTTTCCATTTTCGGGGGTAATCCAGACGGGATTGCGCGACAATGCGGGGAAGTCAACCATTCCCAAGCATTCGCGTCGACGCACCATGACCCCATCGCTCAATGATATTGAAGTCTTCGTGGAGGTCGCTCGCAGCCATGGCTTCACGCGGGCAGCGGAGGCACTGGACATGCCGGCCTCGACGATATCCAGGCACATCACCCAGCTCGAGAAAACCATCGGCGTGCAGCTGCTCAATCGCTCCACGCGCAAGGTCATGCTGACGGAGGCGGGAGCCGCCTATTTTTCGCGATGCCAGCATATCATCGAGGAGGCGCGCATCGCCCATGAGATGCTGATCGAGGGGGCGTACAACCCGCGTGGCCGGCTGAAGGTCTCGATGCCTTCCAGCCTGGCCACGGCCATCCTGCAGGAACCTCTATGGGAATTCTCGCGGCGCTACCCGGAAATCGAATGCGAATATGACCTGAGCATTCGCAAAATCGATCTGCATTCGGACCCCTATGACATCGTGATCCGGGTTGCGCAACCTGAGGATTCCAGCATCGTATCGCGTCGGCTGGGCCTGATTACCCGGGGCCTTTATGCGTCCGCCGATTACCTGCACGCGCATGGCGTGCCTGCGCAGCCCGCCGACCTGGTCGATCATGAATGTGTCCGGGCGAGCACCGAGCGGGGGGATTCCATCTGGCAACTGTTTTCGCAGTCCGGCCAGGAGCAGCAGGTCCGGGTGAAAGGCCGTATCGCCCTCAATCATGTGCTGCTGATGCGGCGCATGGCCGAGTCGGGGGCTGGCATCGTCCCATTGTCCGTTCAGGATATGCCTCCTGCCGGACTGATCAGGGTGTTGCCGGGCTGGGAGTTCGAGCCGCTGCCGCTGATCGCCTTGTATCCATCGCGGATGATGCCGGCGAGAGCCCGGGTATTCCTTGATTTTCTGGTGGAACGTCTGGCGCATGTGCGCATTTTTCTGGATGCGGCAATGCCCGTCGCCGGGCCGGAACGGACCAGTCTCTGACTGCGCGCTCTATGGTGCGGGCCGGATGCGCGGGCGCATGATGACCTGTTCCTCAGGGCCTGGTATCCCGCGATGATCCGCCTGCGTGATCGCATCATCGGCGTCATCGCCGTCCTCCGAAAACGCCGGCGCCGGGAAGTCTTCCTCGTCGAACGCCCGGTCGCCGTCAGCATCCGTCTTGCCTGTCGAACGCAGGTGCTGGAAGTCCATCAGCTGTGGATCCATCAGGTGCGACGGCACCACGTGCGACAGCGCCCGGAAGATGTTCCAGGTGCGGTTGGTGAAGTGCCGGTCCCATTCCTCCAGCATGCGGCTGATTTCCTTGCGCTTCAGGTTTTCCTGGGATCCGCACAGATTGCAGGGGATGATCGGAAATTCGCGCAATTTTGCGTAGGCGATCAGATCCTTTTCGTGCACATACGCCAGCGGCCGGATGATGACGTGCTCGCCGTTGTCGGATACGAGCTTGGGCGGCATGGCCTTCATGCGCCCGCCGTAGAACAGGTTCAGGAAGAACGTGGCCAGGATGTCGTTGCGGTGATGCCCCAGCGCGATTTTCGTGGCGCCCAGTTCGCGCGCCACCCGGTACAGGATGCCGCGACGCAGGCGCGAACACAGCGAACAGGTGGTCTTGCCTTCCGGAATCAGCCGCTTGACGACGGAATAGGTGTCCTGGTTTTCAATGTGGAAGGGGATGCCGCGCGCACTCAGGTAGTCGGGCAGGACGTGTTCTGGAAAGCCGGGCTGCTTCTGGTCCAGATTGACGGCGATGATCTCGAAATCGATCGGCGCGCGTTCGCGCAGCGTCAGCAGGATGTCCAGCAGTCCGTAGGAATCCTTGCCGCCCGACAGGCAGACCATGACGCGGTCGCCGTTCTCGATCATGGCGTAGTCGCCGATGGCCTTGCCGGTTTCGCGCAGCAGGCGCTTGACCAGTTTGTTTTCGTTGACGCTGTGACGCCGCGCGGACGGGTCCTCTGGCTTGGCCGTGGCTGTCCTGTGTTCGGCGGCTTCGCCAGGGCGCGGCTGCGCGTCGACGTGGGACGCGAAAGGCGTGGTTTTCGGAGGCGGAATCAGTTCGGACATGGGATGGCTTCAGGCAACTGGGGCGCGGCTGCGGGATTGTTCGATGCAGACGGCGACGCAATCGGGGAACGCCTGTGGTTTGCAGATGCGGATGCGGGCCCTCAGGACCGCCGGAAAATCGCGCAGCACGCGAACCAGGGAACGGTCCACCAGGGTTTCCAGCAGATCGGTGTGGGCCTGCGTGGCTTCCTGGATCAGGGCCTCGCGCAGCAGGCGGTAGTCCAGCACACTGCCGATGTCGGCATCGTCCACGGGCCGCGAGGCGTCTGTGTCGAATTCCGCGTAGATGCGCAGGGCTTGCCTGGCCGTCCGTTCGTGGTCCAGCATACCGATGGATGCGGACACGGTCAGATCGTCCAGGATGACGCGTCGGGTGTTCATGACGGCTGCTCCAGCGGAATCCGCCGCAGCTGATGCTTGATCGGCCCAGGATGCCCCAGGCGCGCCCGGCAGTGGCGCAGTTCGTCGCGGCGGAAGACGTGCAGGGTGACGCGGCTGCCCGGCTGATAGGCGTCCAGCAGCCGATCCAGGCTGGTGGTATCCGTGACGCGCAGGCCATCGATCGCCACCAGCAGGTCATTGGCCGACAGGCCCGCCCGGTGGGCGGGGCCATTCTCGAAGACAGTAGCCAGGCGAAGACCACCCGCATCGGCTCGTGTGCGGACGTCCAGCGTCGGCCGGGTGTTTTCCGGTTTTCCCGTCAATTCGATGCCCACGCGGGCGAGCGCGGCCTTCAGCGGGACATCCGCGCAGCCTTCGACGTAGCGGGCGATGAAGTCGGCGACGTCCGCGCCTGTGGCTTCGTGGATGATCGCCGGAAGGGCGTTCTCGGGTACGCCGATGGGGGGGCCGCGAAAGAAGTCCCTGCCGTAGTGGTCCCAGAGCAGACGCATGACGTCATCCAGGCTGTGTGCGTCCCGGGTCTGGCGGCGGATCTCCAGATCCAGCCCCAGAGCGACCAGGGATCCCTTGGTGTAGTAGCTGACCAGGGCATTGGGCGAGTTCTCGTCCTGCTTGTAGTAGCGCGTCCAGGCGTCGAAGGAGCTGTCGGCCACGGATTGCTTCAGGCGGCCGCCGGCGCGCATCACCTGATCCAGGGTTTTGGCGAGCAGCTTCAGGTAGGCGGGTTCGTCGATCACGCCAGCGCGCAGCAGCATAAGGTCGTCGTAGTACGAGGTGAAGCCTTCGAAGACCCAGAGCAGCCGCGTGTGGTTGGGGCGACTCAGGTCATAGGGCGCAAAGGCGGCCGGCTTGATGCGCTTGACGTTCCAAGTGTGGAAATACTCGTGGCTGACCAGCCCCAGAAAGGTCTCGTAGCCTTCAGGCACGGCGCGGCCATGAACCGGCAGGTCGTGGCGGCTGGTCATCAGGGCGGTGGATGCGCGATGTTCCAGGCCGCCATAGCCGTCGCCGGTGATCGTCGTCAGAAAGACATAGCGTTGCGCACTGTCCAGAAAGGGCGCGCGCCGGGACTCGGGCTCGAAGAATTCGATCTGGGTCGCACAGATCTTCTGGACGTCGGCCGCGATGCGCGCCAGATCCAGTTGCGGGGCGACGCCGGTGAACACCAGATCATGCACGGCGCCGTGGGCCTCGAAGCTGATGCACTGCGGTGTGCCGATTTCCACCGGGTGGTCGATCAGCGCGTCGTAGTCGTGGGCGTGGTAGCAACCAAAGCCGCGCAGTGGTGCGCAATCCGGCTGGTCAGTGGCTGGCGGCAGGCTGGTGTGGACCTGCCAGCCACGCGTGTGCGTGGGTGGGCACAGATCCACCAGGCAAGGCTGTGATTCCTGTCCGGCCACAGCCAGAAACAGGCTGCAGCCATTGAAGAACGCGTGACTTTCGTCGAAGTGCGCACCGCGCACCGACAGATCCCAGGCGTAGACGGTGTAATCGACAGTCAGTGGGCCGGCCACCGGGGCACAGCGCCAGGTGTGGCTGTCCGTCTTGCTGGTCGCGATGGGGCTGTCCCCGGCATGGGCCTGCAGAGTTTCGATCTGTCGGGCAAAATCACGGATCAGGTAGCTGCCGGGAATCCAGGCAGGTAGCCGCAGGGTCTGGCCCGTCGGATCTGGCTGCGGAATCGTCAGGCGGATGGTGTAGCGGTGGCCGGCAGGATCAGCCAGTTGCACCCGGTAGCGGATCAGTTCATTTTTCATCCCGATAGTTTACTTGGAGGCAACATGAGCGAAGCACTGGTAAAGGTCGAAGTCCGGGGGCGTGTGGGGCTGTTGACCCTGAATCGTCCTCAGGTCCTGAATGCACTGAGCAATGCAGTCATCGACGAACTGTCGGCGGCGGTCCGCGCGTTCGAGGCCGATGACAATATCGGCGCAATGGTCCTGACCGGCAGCGAAAAGGCGTTTGCCGCTGGCGCCGACATCGGCGCCATGGCGGACTGGTCATACATGGACGTCTACAAGGCTGATTATCTGGGGGGCAACTGGGATGCCCTGAGGCGGGCCCGAAAACCCATCATCGCAGCGGTCTCCGGCTATGCGCTGGGCGGCGGCTGCGAACTGGCCATGCTGTGCGATTTCATTATCGCGGCGGAAAACGCCAAATTCGGCCAGCCGGAAATCAAACTGGGCGTGATTCCCGGCTATGGCGGCACGCAGCGCCTGCCACGTGCCGTGGGCAAGGCCAAGGCCATGGACCTGGTGCTCACGGGGCGCATGATGGACGTGGTCGAAGCCGAGCGCGCCGGCCTGGTGGCGCGCATCGTCCCGGTGGGTCGTCTGCTGGATGAGGCGATCGAGGCCGCCACGGTGATCGCCGCCATGTCGCTGCCTTCCGTGATGATGGCCAAGGAATGCGTCAATCGCGCCTTCGAGGCCACACTGGATGAGTCCCTGTTGTTCGAGCGGCGCAATTTCCATGCCTTGTTCTCCACCGAGGACCAGAAGGAAGGCATGCAGGCCTTCGTGGAAAAGCGCAAACCGGACTTCAAGCATCGATAGGCGGGCCAACACCCTGGCCCGACACCGGGTCCCGGTTTCTGCCGGGACTGTCATCCGATGCGCGGGCCTCATCCGAACAGCCGATCAGCCATCTGCCCCTCACTGATACTGAAGGAAAACCTTTATCGTGATCAGACACAGAATGTCGTGAATTCCCCGAGGCTGTGACTCCCGTACGCGCGATAGGGATAGGAGATCGTACCGTGAGACACCCGACTGTTCATCCACTCATTGTTGCGCAGGCATCCCGAGGGCAGGCGAATGATCTCGTCGCTGCCCGTATGCATCCGGAGGAGCGCGTGTCGCGCTCGGTCGAGATGGCCACACAAGAAGCGCACAAGGAAGCGCTGGCCCGCTGGCCCCTGCTCGCCGAAATCGATCGGTCGCTGGCTGGGAAAGATGACGCGCTCGTCGAGATGGATCCTGCCTCCGGGGTCTCATCATGAACCTCATGACCCTGACCGGTGTCCGAGGCGGCGGCGGCACCACGACCATCACAGGGATGCTGGGCGATGCGCTGCATGCGCTTGATCAGCGGGTATTGCTGGTGGACCTGAACGCCTCTGACCTGTTGCGACTGCATTTCGACGTGCCTCATGCGGACGGACATGGCTGGGTGGCATCTCCATTTCCATCCGACTGGCGGCAGCAGGCATTCGAGCTCGATGATCATCTGACGCTGGTGCCGTTCGGGCGCAAGGCGATCGAGGAATCGGGCGTGTCGCACCTGCTGCGCGGTGATGATTTCTGGCTCCAGGTGCTGCCCGATCTGGACCGGGATTTCGATTGGGTGCTCTTCGACTGTCCCCCGTACCCCAACCGGCTGGCGCCGGCACTGCGATTTCGCAGCACGCTGGACGTCCTGGTGGCGCGCCCTGACATCGCCGCCCATGTCCTGTTGGCTCAAATCGGGCTGGAAGCCACCAGCCACCTGCTGATCAATGACTTCGATCCCGGGCGGCAACTGGAGTGCGACGTCGTTCTGGACTGGCATTGCCGCTATGGCGCGCGCGTGTTGCCGCAACCTATCTATCGGGATGAAAGCCTGCACGAATCGCTGGCATACAAAAAGCCCGTGACACGCTATCTGCCGGACGCAGCCGCCAGCCAGGCGGCCCGGACCCTGGCGCAATGGTGTCTGTCTACCCGGTCGGCTGCGGCTTGAGCGATGTCAGGGCCAGACCCCGGGATCCAGCCATCGCCGGTAGGCAAGGCTATTCGACCGGTTGGGGGCTGGAGACATGCGTCTCGTGCCAGCCGAGCGTGGCCCCCCTGGATACCGCGGTATAGACCGCCGCATTGCGGTTGTTGACGGACAGCCGTTGGTACAACGCCTCGGTATGGGTCTTGGCCGTGGCGACCGAGATGTTCAGCTCGCGGCTGATTTTCTTCAGTGGATAACCTTTGGCCAGCAGGGCCAGTACTTCGTACTGCCGTGGGGTCAGACGCAGCATGTCCGCTTCCCGGCTGATAAGGTCGGGTGTCAGGGTCTGGCTTTTGGCCGGCCCGACCAGTTCCGCCTGGCGAGGTTCGGTCGGTGGCTTGGGGGCGGCGGGCGCGGTTTTGGGATGGTTCAGCAGGTTGTCGGGCTGGGGCTCGTCTGTGCTGGCGCTGGTGGGTGTTTCGTGCTTGTCGTACCAGCGGCGCTTCGGCGGTGCCCCACCGTCAGGGGAGATGGCGCCTTCGCCTGCGCCGGCCTGGTGGATCATGTCCGGGTGCGGGAAACATTTTCCACCCGCCAGGACCAGCATGACGGATGTCTTCAGCACGTCTTGTGACGAGTATTTGGAAATGTACCCAGCCAGCACGGGCGGCAGATTGAGCAGGGAATAGGGCAGCGTCTGGGTGTCGGACAGCAGCAGGATGCGGTTTGGCGTGTAGCGTTGCTGGGCCGCCGACACGAGTTCGATCATCTGGTCGTACGCCCCCGGCACGGACAGCAGCATCAGATCGGTGTTGGCCTTTCGGGGGGCGCCCTGGAACAGCTGAGCATAATCGATGCCCGTCGTGACAAGCGCGCAGTCGAGGGTTTGCAGCAGCTTCAAGATACCCAAACGCAGCAGCGTATTAGGTTCCACTACGGTGACATTCGCCATCGTAAGCCCCTCTATCGAGTGTTCAAACGTCTCTTATTGTTTATCCGAACGCACGGATTTAGCAATCCTTGTTTTACGAGGCGTGACCCGTTTCTTCAAGGGTAACGGTTGTCCGCGGCGGTTCGGGGCATCTGCACCACATTGTCGGGGGGGTGCCGCTCATGTGTGAAATCGATCAGGCTGATCTGGCCTTCGTCTGTATGGTGAATACAGGTGATCTGGCTGCTACGCAGCACCTTCAATTGCGCGGGGTCGATGCTGAAGCTGGCCGCCAGCGCCGCGTCGGTCATGGCGGTCGGGGGTTTGCGCCGGTCCAGTCCGCCAAACCGCATGGCGTTGTAGCTGGCCCAAAAGAGCAGCATCAGCGCGATGCCGGCCGCCACCAAGGTATAGACCAGCAGGGTGTGCGCATGAGGCAGCAGCAGTGAGACGATGGGTATGCCGAGGCCATGCATCCTGCCATCCAGGATGGACCGGATGCCTGCCGCGAACAGATAGCAGAACGCGAACCAGGCCAGAGCAGTCAGCAGGAAGTCGATCAGGGCGATGGCCCTGGAGCGGGGGGTTTTGATGATCATCATGATGTGGGCGCCTTGATGCCGCGGTCGGGGCTTTCCCAGCGGGCCCGGCAGCGGCGGTGATGCTTGAGCATGACCTTGGGAAAGCTCCAGAGGGTGGTCAGCAGATTGACCATCCAGTAGGCCAGTGGGTACCAGATGACCCAATACAGGGAATGGCTCAGATTGCGTTCATAGCGATGGTCGATGAAGACGCTGAGGCAGAACTGCAGCAGGCAGGCCATGGCCAGGACCATGCCGGTGAAGGCCGGTGGGAGCAGCGTCTCGACGTGGATGTGGTGGGGTAATGTCACGAATAGGCCGATCGCCCATAGGATGATGGACAGGATCAGGGCAAAGGCCCAGATTGCGGAAATGCAGTATTCCAGCACCATCGGCCACAGACGGCGGTTGTGCCAGGACCAGATGTTCGGCACGTTCTTCAGGAAGACCTCGGCACCCCCCTGGGCCCAGCGCAGGCGCTGCTTCCACAAGCCATGCAGCGTTTCGGGCATCAGGATCCAGCACAGTGCCCGTGGTTCGAAGAAGATGGACCAGTGGTCGCGTTGCAGTTTCCAGCTGATGTCGATGTCTTCCGTCACCATGTCCAGGCTCCAGTAGCCGACCCGGTCCAGCGCACTGCGCCGGAAGGCCGCGACAACGCCCGAAACCGTGAAGACCTGGCCGTAGACCCGCTGAGTGCGCTTGATCAGGCCCACGATCGAGGAAAACTCGCCGACCTGGACGCGGCCGATCAACGTCGAACGCGTGCGCACCCGAGGATTGCCCGTGACGGCGCCGACGCGCGGGTGCTCGAGCAACGGCGCGACCAGATAGTTCACCGCGTCGCGATCCAGGATGGCGTCGCCGTCGATGCAGATCAGGTAGTCGCTGCGGGCTGCCAGCGCGCCCATGCGCAGGGCCATGGCTTTGCCCTGGTTCTGCGCCAGGTGGACGACGCGCAGCCGGTCGTGCACGACGGCCAGTTCATCCAGCATGGCCCCGGTGTTGTCGGTGGAGCCGTCGTTGATGGCGATGACTTCCACCCGCAGATAGCGCTGGTCCAACGCCGCCAGGATCGTTTCGGCGCCATGCTCGGCTTCGTTGTAACAGGGGATCAGGATCGAGACCAGCGGGCCTCCCTTGAGTTCGGGCGGAGCGACGTCGGGCCCCCAGGGCCAATGCCGTTCCCAGTGCAACCAGTAATACAGGCCGCCGAACATCCACAACCCCGACATGAACAGCGGGTAAAAGAACACGAAATCCAGGATGATGTCGCCTGTCCACAGCATGGCCGCCCCGAAAGGCGCACCGAGCACCAGGCACAGGATCAGAAAGGCAAGCAGTCGATCTGTCATCACGGGTCCTCCTTAGCGGTGGGGATACCAGGCGTTCGAGATAGCGGGCCGGATGATTTTCAGGTCCGGCTGGTTTTCGACGAAGTTGTCGGGGTAGTAGCCGAAATTCTGGATGCCCAGTCGCTGCAGGTGCTGCATCCAGCTCGCCAGCGTGCGGCTGGGCACGGGCGGTTGGCCCGGCAGGTTCCAGTTGCGGGCCTGGAGCTCGAAGACCGTGTGATCCAGGGCGCCCGGGTGCTGGCTGACCGTGGCGACCAGGCGATCGATCCATGCCACGGACTGCGACGCGGGAACCTGTTCCATCAATGGCATGGTCATGGGCACGGTCCAGTCGTAGGTCTGCAGGAAGTCGTCCAGGTTCTGGGCGAACCAGGTCTCGCTCGCGGGGTTCAGGATCGGCTGGGCGTACAGGTTGCGGGCCGTCTGGACTTGGGGCCCCCGGGCCGCCCTGACGTGCTCGGCCAGTGTCTTGGTGAAGTCGATCAATGCCTGGCTCTTGAGACGGGTCCAGCGCTGCAGGGTTGCCGGGTCGGCCCGCAGCGCCCGGATGGAATCGGGCAGACCTGCCTGCCGGTAGGCCGCCAGGGCCGGCGCGCTGGCATCCTCGAAGTCGCTCAGCAGCGCATCGTCATGGAACAGGATGCCGTCGATTGGCGCATTGCGGGCCATGTCCTCGTATAGACCGATGATGTCGGCGCGCGCCTTGGGGTCGAAGACCGACAGGCGCCGGTACTGGTCGGGGTCGGGTTGCGGGGCAGCATCCGGATGGTCAGGATCCCAGCGGCTGACGCGGGCGATCGTGGGTGACAGGTCGAAACTCAGGACGGGCATCCAGGCGTAGACATCGACGTGTGCGCGCGTCCGCAGTTGCCAGACGGCGCGGTTGAACAGGTCGGCGCGCATGGGCAGCCAGCGGTTCGGGAAGTAGACCGAACGCGTCAGGCCGTCGCCGGTGGGATCGGCGAATGCCTGCAGGAAGACCGTGCTGACCTGCAGATCGGCGATCCGTTGCACCAGGGCGCCCAGGTTTTTGTCCATCTGGGCCGGATCCGGATCGTAGACATAGTCCAGGTCGACCTGTGCCATGCGTATCCGGGGGCGCGATTCCACGCGCAGGATGGATTGGGCAAATCTGGCGACGTTGGGTGAATCCGTCACCAGCATCCGGGGCATGGACATCAACTGGTCCGCGCTGCCGAGCCCATCGTCGAGGGTCAGCGCCATCTGGTAGCCATGCTGGCGGATGATGTCCAGGGCCTCTCCGCTGGCGGCGCCGTACGGCCAGATCCAGACGCGTGGCGCCTTCCCGGTCACCTCGCGGATCTTCCGGGTGATTTGTTCGACGTCCTGGCGGATGCGCTGACGATAGGCGGCATCTGTTTCATAGGTCTGCGTTTTCGGGTCGTACCGGTGGGTGGCCGCTGCGGGCTGCAGGCTCCCTTGAGGGTTGGCGGGGATGCCATAGTGCAAGTTCTCGGTATGCGAGGCAATATCGACCAGGCCCGACTGGGCCACCTGTCTGACCTCGTCCCAGGTGGCAAAGCGTTCCCTGGGGATCCGATCGTCGCCGAATTGCACGGCTTGGTTGGACGGGGTGCCGACCCACTCGCCCACCGGCGCCCAGATGGCGGGCCAGTTCATGGATTTCAGGATGGGGAAGACACGGGTGTAGAAACTGCGGAAGCCGTCGTCGAAGGTGAGCACGACGGCCTTGGGCGGGAGTGGTTTGCCGCCGGCGTGGGCCGTCAGGATCTGGTCGACGGAGACCGGCTGGTAGCCGTTGTCGCGCAGCCATCCCATCTGCGCGATGAACAGGTCCGTGCGCACCGCCACGAAGCGTTGATCGGGGTCCTTGTCTTCGATGTCGTGGTAGGCCAGCGCCAGCAGGGCATTGTGGGGCCAGGGTTGGTCGATGCGCGCCACTGGCCGTTCGGCGGGCGGGGCAAAGGTCGGGATGTCGCGCGCGCAGCCGGCCAGCAGGATCATGCAGAACGACAGCAGAAGCAGGCGCAGGCGGAAGGCGAAGGATTGCATGGCGTACTCCTGTCTCAGAATCGGTACGTCATGTTGACGAGGAAGTTGTAGTCGCGTTCCCGCTGACCATCGTAGGGACGCGACGTCCCGGTGATCATGAAACCGATGTCCAGAACATCGTTGTAGCGGTAGCGCTGGCCATAGCCGACCGTGACGATGCCCCCTGTTCCGAAGCCCTGTTGCGAGTAGATGCCCCCGCCCAGCAGGAATTGCTGTTCCCAGCGGTTCTCGTAGCGCTGGTACAGCGTGTGCGTAAGCTGCAGGGCGGGCAGAACCGTCAGGTCGGATTTCGGGTTGAAGTAGGGCGCGTCGTTTGCCGTATTGTGCGAGGTGGACAGATTCAACAGCGCGTCCACTTTTACCGTCGGTGCGGTGTACAGGCGCTGACGGCCGGACAGACTGGCTTCCAGGCGGTTGTTGCCGTCGGAAAAGAACGAGGGCGTGACCGTCAGGGTCCATTCGCGCCGATCGTCACCCCGCCAGCGCAGGGACGCATTCAGGCTGTTGGCGGTAATGTTGTTCTTCAGGGCACGCAGCGGCGTGTCCCTGGACAGCAGGGCCGCGCCGGCGCCCACCTGCCAATGGTCGTTCAGGTCCACGAAGACCGACGCGGCCGCGCCGGTCTTCGTGCCGTAACCGTAGCGGTTGCCGGAGACTTCCGCCTGGGCCGTGACATCCCGGCTGCGCCATTCGGCCCCGGCGCGCGCCCAACCGTAATAGCCATTGCCTTGGTCGAATTCACCCTGGGAATAGCCCGTGCCGGCGAACACCCGCCAGTTTTCGTCGATGGGCGGCGAATACAGCACGGTGTCGAGGTTCCAGTCGTGGCTGCCCAGCACGGGGCTGTTGGTCGTCACGCCGCGGCTGGCGGTCATCCGCCACTCGGCCATGTTGTGGACGTCCCATTCCCGCGCCAGCCGCCGGACCGTGGCGTCTTCGGGGGCGCGCGCCACCACGTCGTCGCGCAGCAGTTTCGCTTGGCGCCATTCCTGCAATGCCATGGCGGTTTCGGCCTGGCCCACCTCGACCCTGATGGATCGTGGCATCTGGGATTCCGCGATTTTCAGATCGCGTTCCGCCTGGCGCGGCAAAGCCCGCGCCTGGTAGACCCCGGCGCGTACCGTCCGGATGTTGGTGTTGTCCGGGGCTGTCTCCACCATCTGGTCGAGTGACCGCTGCGCCTGCACTGAATCGCCTTCATAGAGATAGCCCTGGGCGCGGGTCAGTTCGGCGTCCACGCGCAAGGGATTGGGCGCACGCACCGGGGTGCCCTTGTAGTAGTTCCAGATCGGTTGTTCCTGGATGGCGCGGTCCATCCCGGCATTGGCTGCGCCATCCTGATTGGATTCGGTCAGTGCATAGAACAGGCCGCTCTGATCGGCCAGCCGGATGGCCGAGGCATAGTTTTCGGGTGTGGTTGCCAGCGACTGCTGGAACAGGGGGGCGGCTTTTTGCGGCTGTCGGAGATAAAGATAGGCGGACGCCACATCCCCCAGCGCATAACTGGGCACCGGGGTGCCGTCGGCCTGCATTGCTTCGTAGCTGGTCACGACGTCCCGCATGCGCCGGCGGGCATGCAGGGCTAGCAGGCGGTCCGCCTCGGCGCGCTGGATGTCGGCCCGCGCCGTCGGCCCGAGATCCCGCCATTCGGTAATCAACCGGTCGTACATGGCCAGCGCCTGATCGGCCAGGGCGAAACGGCTGGCCTCGCCCCGGGAATCCACGGATGCCGCCCGGGTCAGCTGGGCGGCGACATCGGCCTGCAGCGAGCGGATCTGGGCGGGGTCCATCATGCCGGGGTGCGTCTGCGCCATGCGCAGCGCCGTCTGGGGCAGTTGTGCACGCTGCTGTGCCAGGGCGTAGGCGCGCACCACGTAAGGCTTGGCCGGTGCCAGATCGTAGGCCTGAGAGGCCTGTTCCAGGGCGGCGTAGGGCTGTCCCGCCTGGCTATAGGCGTAGTCCAGCGCCAGATGGCTGTCGGCATTCCCAGGCCGCTGGGTGACGAGCTGCCGGCCGCGTCGGATCGCGTCATCGGTGCGGCCGGCGTCGGCCAGCGTCATGATGTGGCCGTAGGTGAATGCCGGCTGATCACGGAACCGCCGTTCACCCTGCTGATATAGGGTGATCGCGGGGTCCCAGCGCTGGGTGTCGCGATAGGCGCGCGCCACCGTGTTCAGGGCCGGGGATGATAGGTTGCCGGGGGACCCGGCCTGTTCGTAGGCCTGAATGACTGCCCTGCTGTCGCCAGCCCACCCCGAGATCACGATGTAATCCGCCAAAGCACGGCGGTCGTTGGGGGTTTGTTGCAGGCGCTGCCTTAACATGGCCAGCGCCGGCGGATAGTCGCCGGCGCGCGCCTGTCGTATCAACGTGTCATAGCTTTGTGTCGGCGCACACAAAGCTATGCCAGGCGATGCCAAGGCCGTACAAATTGTAAGCGCAACGGGTAGCAGACGGTTCGACAAGGCGGGCCTCGCGGTCAGTCGTGGTTTACTGGGCTCGCGGGCATTCAAACTGATAGCTGCCCGCCGGGTTACCGTTGGCAAACAAAACCAGCTCGATCTTACACTGGTCCCGTTCTCCGACAGATAGGGAGAAACGCGTGAGTGCAGTAGGGGTATTGGCCTTCAGTTGCACGTCGCCGCTCTGATTGATGGTGGATATGCCGCCGAGGCCCTGCTTGGTGGCGTTCAGCTGATATCGGACGATGCCGTTTTCACGACTTTGCACATAAGGGATGACCACGCTGGGCTGAGTGCCGGGTACGGTGTCCAGCCATGCTTGCAGGTTTGTATCCGCGGCCATCATGATCATCTCCGATGCGTGAATTGCACGATGCTGTTCCAGCGGCCGGGCGAGGCCCGAAGGCCCGCCCGGTAGTACCACCCCTGAACGGGGCCCGAAGGCTTACCAGCCTGTCTGATTGAACGTTGCCGTGTTGAAGGCGCCGATCTGGACGGCCGTTGCGCTCAGGTTTGAACCCGTCTGCATGACAGTGGCGGTATTCATATAGCCGTTCTGATACAGGTCGGCCCTCTGGTGCCAGCCATTCTTCTCCGTGACATTGGCGACGTTTTGGGCGCCGAGCTGGACGATCTTCGCATCGGCATCGACCGACGACGTCTGCTTCACGTTGGCCGTGTTTTTGTAGCCGTCCTGATACACATCGGACTTCACGCCCAGTGCGTATTCCTGCGTCGTATTGGCCACGTTCCTGTCGCCCTTCTGGACGATCTTGGAACTGGAGAAAGCAGTATGGGTTTGCGTGGCATTGGCATACTGGTTATAGCCGCGCTGCGTGATGTCGATCGAGGATGGCCCGAACCAGTTGTCCTTCTGGGTCGCCTTGGCCACGTGGCTGTTGCCCATCTGATTGATGGAGGCCGAGGCGCTGGCGTTGTACGCCTGCGTGATGGCCGCGTCATTGTTGAAGCCATTCTGGTAGGTGTTCCCAGTGCTGCCTGCGAATGCCGCGGTCCCTGCAAATGCCAGGGCGAGACCGGATGCCAGTGCGCAAAGTTGGGTTTTCATGGTGATGCTCCTCTAGAGTCAACAAGACCTGTTTGAGAAATACGCCACCCGGCGGTCTTGGTACCGAGCTTTGCACTAACGAAAACGGATATCGGCTTACTTGAAAAGAAATACTTTGAGCACCAGGCCGTTGCCGATCTGCGTGACCGGAGCCAGCGCTCCCGGGGCTAACTGGGTCACCATCAACTGGTTGGCGTTTCCGAACTGGTTGAGGGTTGCGGAGGCATTGCTGGCGTACTGCTCCAGCCTGGCTTTATTTCCTATTCCTCTTTGGTTGATCTCGCCGGAGTTGTTGCCACCGGTTTGCGTGATCGAAGCGTCATTGCCCATCCCATACTGGGCGACGACAGCGACATTGTTCATGCCGGTCTGAGAGGTCGTGGCGTGGTTGTTGACGCCTTCCTGAGAGACCGATGCCATGGCATTGGCGCCTTTCTGGGTGATGTGGCTGGTGTTCAGGGTTCCTTGCTGAAAGGCCGTGGCCCGCAAGGATGGTGTGCCCAGCTCCGTGGGAGGCAGTTCCGACAGGGACGAAAGATCCGGATTGCCGCAGTAGCCCGTCAGGGGGGCTGCCGTCAGCAGCGCGAAGATGCCCAGGATCAGCCCCTGCCGGGCGGACTGACCTGTGGTGGGTGGTTTGAAATCGATCATGATGGGCTCCAGATCAGGCGGAGGGCGGCAGGGCGCTCAATGCGCGGATGCCTTGCCATCGTCTGTTGTGACCACTGTTTCCGGCTTGGTTGGCTGGCGTGGGGTCACTGTCACGGTGTATTCCTTCCTCTCGGCGTTCAGATAGCGCTGAAGCAAGGGATTGTTCCAGTCGGACGGGTTCTTCAGGCGCCAGAGGTTGTCCTTGATTCCCCCGACGGTCAGATGCATGACGGCGGCGTCGATGGCTTCCTTGACCGCCAGCTGGGCGGGTTCGTTGTTGGTGTAGCCTCCTTCGATCTCAAGCAGGTCGTAGTAGTTGACGAAACGGAAATAGCTCGGGTGGATTTCGTACGACCAAATGGTCTTGCTGGTGGACACACTGTTCAGGATCTCGCCGGTGTTGACGTCCACGGCCCGCAGATTGATCGTGACCTGGTCCACGCTGTACTGGGTCGTCAGGCCGATTCCCAGGAATTTGGCGCCCAGGCCTCCGGTGCGCGTATTGGTGTCATAGGCGACGATGCCGCCTTCCAGGATGATCGACGCGGGCAGCAGGTTCGGGACACCGGCGCGCGGTTGCCCTCCGTTTTGCGGTTGATCGTCCACCGCGCGCAGGACCCGGCGTTCGGTCAGCAGGGATTGCAGGCCTTCGCGTTCCACCGGGATGTACCAGCCGGAATCCTTCAGGGCTTTCATCAGCATCGACGCGGCACCCTGGGTCACGGCCGTGGAAAACGCGCTGCTGGGCGACGGTTTGTATTGACCCGTCTCGTCCCGGAACCCATACACGGCCGCCACGATTTTGCGCTGAGGGGGGGGCAGCTTCAGCAGATCGATCGTGGAAGGCGTGGCCGGAGTCAGTTGCGCTTCATTCGACACGTTCATCGGCTTTTGCAAGGCGCAAGCCGACAGGGTCAGCAATGCCAGGGCGCTGATGGCCAGGCGACGAGCCCGGAATACGGCTGGGAAGATCGAGATCTGAAGGGTGCCCATGATAGATCCTCGAGGTTGGTTTTCCGGGTCAGTTGATCGGTATGTTTGTCGTGCCGGTGATGCTGGATGTGCTGGGGGTGGCGGTCGTCGTGCTGGATCCGTTCAGGTTGATGGGATGCGCATTTCCGTTGAGATCCACCCAATACAAGGTGTTACCTCGCTGGATCAGGAATCCGTTGTTGGTCTGCAGGATTTGCCCAATGTTGTCGAGCCCAAGGTCGTCCATCGGGTACGGGTATCGCTTCTGCGCCTGGGCGCTTTGCAGCAGGTTGGGACCGTTGAGCGGATTCCCGCCGAATGACGGGTTGACCGGCGTGTATTGCAGCTGCCCGGCGATCGCGGGGCCGGACAGCAGCGCGCAGGATGCAACAACCGCCAGCGCAGTCCGGATGGGGGCCTTCCGCAAGTGAGTCCTGACTTTATGTAAGCTCATTTACATCTCCTCGGGACCCAGGTCGGCGTCCTGAACAAACTTCCGCTGTGCGTCGATGATCTCGATGTTGTTGTGCACGACTTCCACTGCATTCCGGCTCTCGTCCTTTGCTCGGGAACGGGCGGGCGATAGAAACGTGTGATACAAATTCTGGTTCTGGTAACTGATCCAGATCTCGCTGCCGAACTGAGCGGTGGGCCGCTCCGTGATGGTCAGCGTGTTCTGAGAGTCCGGATACAACGCCTGCCAGACCTGCGTAAAGTTTCGGTAAAAATCCCATCCCAGCACGGTCATGGTTCGGTTGATCACGATCCCTCTGAGTGGATCGTTATTGATCTGCCCCTGATCCAGCACATTCTTCGGCGGTTCCGGTTCCTGCGCAGCCGCCACCGTGCTCAGAAGAGCCAGGACAAAGGCACTGCACCGAAGACCAGAGAACCGCACGGCGAACCTCCTGTGTCAGAACGAAACATTTGCTGAGCGTTTCGGACCGTGATGTGTAGGGACGATGTTACGAGTCGGCAAAATCCACACCCATAGGATGGACAAGCTAGGCCGTTTGTCCGGAAAAGACCTACGCCTCAACCGAATGCACTAGTCAATCGGCTCATTTGGCCGAGTGCCGAGCGTGGCGGGCGGAACTGAGTTAAAATGGTGCGCCTTTCGAGTCCGGGGGCTGGATCCTGACTGGAAAGACGCTATAATTCAAGGGTTTGACTATTGGCCACCTGGTTGGGTGGCCGTACTGTGAACGGCTGTTTTTATGGTTGATCGAACCGCATCGGATCCGCGCGGTGGGTTGGGTGACGGATCGTCGGCTTCGACCGAAGCGCTGGTGCTCAGCGATCAGGATCGTGCCGCCATTGCCAGACGTTCCAGGGTCGGCCTGTTTCAGGCGCTCGCGGCGCAGGCATTCACTGGAATGCTGGTCGTGCTGGGGGCCTGGGGGATTGCTGGGAAAGACGCTGGGGCTTCCGCCTTGATCGGGGCGGCGGCCTATTTTGTACCCAATTCGCTGTTTGCCTTACGGCTGCTGCTGGGGTACTTCGGGCCCAAACGCCCGGGATCGCTCGCCTTTTTCTGGGGTGAGGCCCTCAAGCTGACGGTAGCTGGCGGGGTGGTGGTCCTGGTGGCGTGGCACTGGGCCGGTTGGCTGGTCTGGCCGGCTTTTTTGCTGGGGCTGCTGGGCGTCATGAAGGGGTACGTGGTGTTGCTGGCCTTGCGCCGCATGCCATGATTTGATTACGTTTGAAGGGTTACCGATGACCGATGCTGTAACGACGCCTCAGTCCGAATACATTCAGCACCACTTGGTGCATTTGAACAATCTCGGTCACAAGCAGGACATCATTGCCAACTTCGGCGTCGTGAACTACGACTCCCTGTTCTGGTCCATCCTGATGGGGGCCATCGTCGTCTACTTTCTGTGGCGCGCAGCGCGCCACGCCACGACAGACGTCCCGGGGCGCTTCCAGACCTCCGTGGAAATGCTGGTGGGCATGGTCCACGAAGAAGCGAAGAACATCGTCCCCAACGAAAAGTCCCGCCTGTTCGCAGCGCCGCTGGCGCTGACCGTGTTTCTGTGGATCACGCTGATGAACGCGCTGGACCTGATCCCGGTTGACCTGATGGGCTCGCTCTTCCGCCTGACCGGTCTGGGCACCGATCATGCCGATCCGCTGTACTACCACCGTATCCTGCCGACCGCCGACCTGAACGTTCCGATGGGCATGTCCCTGGGCGTGCTGCTGCTGACGCTGTACTACGGCATCAAGATCAAGCACCCCGGCGGCTTCGTGAAGGAACTCTTCACCGCTCCGTTCCACGCCCATGGTGTGGGGGCCATTCTCCTGGCTCCATTCAATCTGCTGTTGAATCTCATCGAATATGTCGCCAAGACCGTGTCTCTGGGCATGCGGCTGTTCGGCAATATGTATGCAGGCGAACTGCTGTTCATGCTGATCGCCTTGCTGGGGGGTGCCTGGACCGGGATGAACGCGACTAGCGTCAGCCTCGCTTTCGGGCACGTGCTGGCCGGCTCGGCGTGGGCGATCTTCCATATCCTGATCGTGCTGCTGCAGGCATACATCTTCATGATGCTGACCCTGGTGTATATCGGGTTGGCGCACGAAGGCCACTAAAACGGTCTGCTCGGGAATTCCCGAGCAGGTCCACGGGCTCGTCCCGACTCTGGTTTTTGATTTTTCGACTAAACAACGTTTAATTACCAAGGAGTTGTTATGACCAACGTTGCATTCGTTGCTCTCGCTTGCGGTCTGATCATCGGTCTGGGCGCCATCGGTGCTTGTATCGGTATCGGCATGATGGGTGGCAAATATCTTGAAGCCTCCGCTCGTCAACCCGAGTTGATGAACACCCTGCAAACCAAGATGTTCCTGTTGGTCGGTCTGATCGACGCCGCCTTCCTGATCGGCGTGGGTCTGGCCATGCTGTTCGCGTTCGCCAACCCCTTCGTGGGCTGATTGCAGCGCAGGCCCGCGCTGTGCGTGTGGGCCAGGGGCTCGTCCGGCGGCTTCAGCGCGGCGGACGGCCAGGTTTGGTGCCTTGCGGGCTTGCCGCAGGGCACGAGTGGGTAAATTAGGGAAACGACCGTGAATTTAAACGCGACTCTCTTTTTCCAGATGATCGTGTTTTTCGTTCTGGGTTGGTTTACGATGAAATTCATCTGGCCACCCCTGACGAAGGCAATCGATGATCGGCGCCAGAAAATCGCCGACGGTCTGGCTGCCGCCGAAAAGGGCAAGGCCGATCTGGCGCAGGCTCAGGCCCGTGTCAGCCTGATGGAAGCGGCCTCCAAGACCGAAAACCATGCCCGTCTGGGCGAAGCCGAAAAACAGGCAGCCTCGCTGATCGACGAAGCCCGCCGCGAAGCCGAGGCCGAAAAGGCCCGGATCGTTGCTCAGGCCCGTCAAGATGCCGCTCAGGAAGCGCAACGCGCCCGTGAAACGCTACGCGCCGAAGTCGCCGTGCTGGCCGTCAAGGGTGCCGAGCAGATCCTGCGTCGCGAAGTCGACGCGAAGGCACACGCCGAGCTGCTGGACCAGCTCAAGGCGCAACTCTGATCAGGGCGAGTCATGGCTGAACTGTCTACTATCGCGCGACCCTACGCCGAGGCCTTGTTCGAAGCCGTGCGCAACGACGCGCGCGGCCTCGAGTCCTGGTCCGACATCCTGTCGTTGCTGGCCCAGGTATCGAGCCTGCCCGACGTGCTCGAAGCCATGGGCGATCCGCGTCTGAGCGACGCGCAACGCATCCAGCTGCTCACCGGGCTGATCCCGCAGGCGCTGCCCGAACCGGCCGCCAACCTCGTGGCTCTGGTGGTGGAAAACCACCGCGTCCAGGTTCTGCCTCAGATCGCCGAACAATTCGAGCAGCTGCGCAATCAGCTCGAAGGCACGGCGCTGGCGCGCATCACCAGCGCCTTTCCGCTGGATGACGCCCAGGTGGCCGGCCTGGTACAGGGTCTGGAGCGCAAGTTCGGCCTCAAACTGAAGTCGCAAGTCACCGTTGACCCGGAACTGATCGGCGGTGTGCGCGTCGCCGTCGGCGACCACGTGCTCGACACCTCCGTGCAGGCCCGGCTGGCCAGTCTGCGCGATACGCTGGCCGCATGATGGCGGGCCACATAACAGGATTCCAGGAGTCTTACCATGCAACTTAACCCGTCCGAGATCAGCGAACTGCTGAAAAGCCGCATCGAAGGCCTGGGTGCGTCCACCGACGTCCGCACACAAGGCACGATCGTGTCCGTGACCGACGGTATCACCCGCATCCACGGCCTGTCCGACGTGATGCAGGGCGAAATGCTCGAATTCCCCAATAATCGTTTCGGTCTGGCGCTGAATCTGGAGCGTGACTCCGTGGGCGCCGTGGTGCTGGGCGACTACGTCGGTCTGTCCGAAGGCGACGCCGTGAAGACCACCGGCCGCATTCTGGCCGTGCCGGTCGGCCCCGAACTGAAAGGCCGCGTGGTCGATGCGCTGGGTACCCCGATCGACGGCAAGGGCCCGATCAACGCCAAGGAAACCGACGTCATCGAAAAGGTTGCGCCGGGCGTGATCGCGCGTCAGTCCGTGTCGCAGCCGCTGCAAACCGGCCAGAAGGCCATCGACTCCATGGTGCCCGTCGGCCGCGGTCAGCGCGAACTGATCATCGGCGACCGCCAGACCGGCAAGACCGCTGTGGCGATCGACACCATCATCAACCAGAAAGGCAAGGGCGTTACCTGCGTGTACGTCGCCATCGGCCAGAAGGCTTCCACGATCAACAACGTGGTGCGCAAGCTGACGGAACACGGCGCGATGGAATACACCATTGTCGTGGCCGCCGCCGCGTCCGAATCCGCCGCCATGCAGTACCTGGCGGCTTACTCGGGCTGCACCATGGGCGAATACTTCCGCGATCGCGGCGAGGACGCCCTGATCGTATACGACGATCTGACCAAGCAGGCCTGGGCCTACCGTCAGGTGTCTCTGCTGTTGCGCCGCCCGCCTGGGCGCGAAGCCTATCCCGGCGACGTGTTCTACCTGCACTCCCGTCTGCTCGAACGCGCCGCCCGCGTGAATGCCCACTATGTCGAGCAGTTCACCAAGGGTGCCGTGAAGGGCAAGACCGGTTCCCTGACGGCGCTGCCGATCATCGAAACCCAGGCCGGCGACGTGTCCGCCTTCGTGCCGACCAACGTGATCTCCATCACCGACGGTCAGATCTTCCTGGAAACCGACCTGTTCAACGCCGGTATCCGTCCCGCCATCAACGCCGGTATCTCGGTGTCCCGCGTGGGTGGCTCGGCGCAGACCAAGGTCGTGAAGAAGCTCGCCGGCGGTATCCGTACCGACCTGGCGCAGTATCGCGAACTGGCTGCCTTCGCGCAGTTTGCCTCCGACCTGGATGATGCGACTCGTCGCCAGCTGGAACGCGGCAAACGTGTGGTGGAACTGCTGAAACAGCCGCAGTACCAGCCTCAGCAGGTCTGGGAACTGGCCGTGGCGCTGTACGCGGTCAACAACGGCTATCTGGACGACCTGGAAGTCGCTCAGGTGCTGGCGTTCGAAAAAGCCCTGAAAGACTATCTGAAGTCCAAGCACGAAGCCCTGATCCAACGCATCGAAGACGTGAAGGAACTGTCCAAGGAAGACGACGCCGCGCTGGGCGCCGCCATCCAGGAATTCAAGAAGCACGGCACGTTTTAAGTTGCAGTCGGGGTGCCTGACGGGCGCCCTGGTCAGCTCAAGGGAATAGTGGAATGGCCGGAATCAAGGAAATTCGAACCAAGATCAAGAGCGTGCAAAACACGCGCAAGATCACCAAGGCGATGGAGATGGTCGCCGCATCGAAAATGCGCAAGGCGCAGGATCGCATGCGGGCCGGCCGTCCCTACGCCACCAAGGTCCGTGCGATTGCTGCGCACCTGATGCAGGCGAACCCGGACTACACCCACCCCTACATGGTGGAACGCCAGAAGCTGTCGGCTGTGGGGATCGTGCTGGTCACCACCGACAAGGGTCTCTGCGGTGGCCTGAATACCAACATCTCGCGCCTTGCCTTGGCGCGGATCAAGGAATTCGAGCAGCAGGGCATCCGTGTGCAGGCGACCGCGCTGGGCTCCAAGGGCCTGGGGTTGTTGAGCCGTATCGGCGTCAATGTGGTTTCCTCGGAAGTCCAGCTGGGCGACGCGCCCAACCTGGAACGCCTGATCGGTGCCATCAAGGCGCAGATCGACGACTTCATCAACGGCAAGGTCGATGCGGTGTATCTGGCGACCAGCCGCTTCGTGAACACCATGAAGCAGGATCCCAGCTTCATCCGCCTGCTGCCGCTGCCCTCGGGGCTGGAAGATCCCTTCCAGGCCGGCGCCCAGGAAGACGACGCGGTGGAATCCAAGTATGGTTGGGATTATTTGTACGAGCCGGATTCCCAGACAGTCATCGACGAACTGCTGATGCGCTACGTCGAGGGCCTGGTGTATCAGGCCGTGGCGGAAAACATGGCCAGCGAGCAGTCGGCGCGGATGGTAGCCATGAAGGCGGCCTCCGACAACGCCAAGAAAGTCATCGGCGACCTCCAGCTGGTCTACAACAAGACCCGTCAGGCGGCCATCACCAAGGAAATTTCCGAAATCGTGAGCGGCGCTGCCGCGGTCTGATCGACGCAAGCTCCGGCATACCAGAGATATTTATAGGACTAAACATGAGCAACGGTACCATCGTTCAGTGCATCGGCGCAGTGGTGGACATTCAGTTTCCCCGCGACAGCATCCCCAACATTTACGACGCGCTCACCTTGACCGACGAGTCCTCCGCCTATGCGGAAAAGGGTCTGACGTTCGAAGTCCAGCAGCAGCTGGGCGACGGCGTGGTGCGCACCATTGCCATGGGTTCGTCCGACGGCCTGCGCCGCGGCATGGCCGTGGCCAACACCGGCGCGCCGATCTCGGTGCCGGTCGGTCAGGGCACCCTGGGCCGCATCATGGACGTCCTGGGTCGTCCCATCGACGAGCGCGGTGACATCCAGTCCAACGAAAAGCGCGCCATCCACCAGCACGCCCCGAAGTTCGACGAACTGTCGCCTTCTGTGGAACTGCTGGAAACCGGCATCAAGGTGATCGACCTGGTCTGCCCGTTCGCCAAGGGCGGCAAGGTCGGCCTGTTCGGCGGCGCCGGCGTGGGCAAGACTGTGAACATGCTGGAACTGATCAACAACATCGCGAAGGCCCACAGCGGCTTGTCGGTGTTCGCCGGTGTGGGTGAGCGCACCCGCGAAGGCAACGACTTCTACCACGAAATGTCCGACGCGGGCGTCATCAAGCTCGACAACCTGGCCGAATCCAAGGTCGCCATGGTGTTCGGCCAGATGAACGAGCCCCCCGGGAACCGTCTGCGCGTAGCCCTGTCGGGTCTGACGATGGCGGAATCCTTCCGCGACGAAGGCCGTGACGTGCTGTTCTTCGTGGACAATATCTACCGTTACACCCTGGCCGGGACCGAAGTGTCCGCCCTGCTGGGCCGGATGCCGTCCGCCGTGGGTTATCAGCCGACGCTGGCCGAGGAAATGGGCAAGCTGCAGGAACGGATCACCTCGACCAAGACCGGTTCCATCACGTCCATCCAGGCCGTGTACGTGCCGGCCGACGACTTGACCGACCCGTCGCCTGCCACGACCTTCCTGCACCTGGACTCGACCGTCGTGCTGTCGCGTGACATCGCCGCGCTGGGTATCTACCCGGCCGTGGATCCGCTGGATTCGACCAGCCGTCAGCTGGACCCGCAGATCGTTGGCGAAGAGCACTACGGCGTTGCCCGTGCTGTGCAGCAGACGCTGCAGCGCTACAAGGAACTGCGCGACATCATCGCCATTCTGGGCATGGACGAACTGTCGCCGGAAGACAAGCAGGCCGTGGCCCGCGCCCGGAAGATCCAGCGCTTCCTGTCGCAGCCGTTCCACGTGGCCGAAGTGTTCACGGGTTCGCCCGGGAAGTACGTGCCGCTGGCCGAAACCCTGCGTGGTTTCAAGATGATCGTCGAAGGCGAGTGCGATGCGCTGCCGGAACAGGCCTTCTATATGGTGGGCAGTATCGACGAGGCCTTCGAGAAGGCCAAAACTCTCCAATAAGGATTGCACATGGCGACTCTTCACATCGAAGTGGTCAGTGCGGAGGCCTCGATTTTTTCAGGCGAGGCGACGTTCGTCGCCCTGCCCGGAGAATCCGGCGACCTGGGCATTCTGCCGGGGCATACTCCCCTGATTTCACGTATTCGTCCGGGTACGCTGAAGATCAAGCGTGACGACGGCACGGAAGAGAACATCTTCGTGGCGGGCGGCATTCTGGAAGTTCAGCCGCACGCGGTGACGGTGCTGTCGGATACGGCCATCCGCGCCGCCGATCTGGACGAGGCCAAGGCGGTCAAGGCACGCGAGCGCGCCGAGGAAGCCTTGCGCAACACGAAGGACAAGGCGGACATCGCGGTGGTGGAAGCCGAACTGGCGATGCTGGCTGCTCAGGCGGCGGCAGCCCGGAAATTCAGCCAGAAGCGGACGTCGCACTGATCGGCTGGTTTTTGATCGGGTGCGATGAGAAGGGGTGCTCTTGTGAGCGCCCCTTTTTGCTTATGGCGTTCGTTGTGGCGTGACTGTGGTCCGTGGCGCGTGCCGTTTATGTTGCTTCGTGCGCAGTGGCGCGGGAAGGGCTGCCAGCGCGCCCCAGACGGCGGTCCGGCCTTTGGCCGGACTTCCCGGATCTTCTTCGTCCAGCCGGGCGGCGGGCGAACTCGGCCTTCGGCCTCAAACACACCCGCCGACTTCCCCCGGCTTCCCTTCAGAAGCATCCGGCGCCGTCCGACCGGGCGCGCTGGCAGCTCTTCCCGCACCACTGGAGCCTCTCGGGTTGATGGGGTGATTCTCCGGATTTTCCGGGTGAGATGGCCTACTGTGGGCGTGTCAGCCTCGAACTTTGACGGAGACGATATCCCATATACAACACCAGCAACCACACTGGCAGCACGTAGACCGCCGGCCGGGTGTCATCCAGCTGTGTCATCAGCCCCACCAGACCCGCCAGGAATGCCGCGCACAGATAGTTCACCCAGGGAAACCCGGGGGACAGGAAATGCAGTTGGGAGGCGTCGTGCGCCCGCCGGAAGCGCAGGTGCACCAACACGATCATCATCCAGGTCGTCGCTGCGGCAGCGGTGGCCACCGCCATGATCCGCATGAACGCGCCTTCCGGCACCAGGAAATTGATCACCACGATCACCAGCGTGCAGGCCGACGAGAACAGGATGCCCATCCAGGGCACCTGGCGGGGGCTCAAGCGCAGAAAAATGCGCGGCGCATTGCCCTGCTGCGCCAGGCTGTAGAGCATGCGTCCGTTGCTGTAGATGCCGCTGTTGTAGACCGAAACGGCTGCGGTCAGCACCACCAGATTCAGGATATCGGGCGCGGCGGGGATGCCCAGATTCGAAAAGATCAGGACGAACGGGCTGCCCTGGGTACCGATCTGATTCCAGGGGTACAGGATGACCAGCACGGCCAGGGCGCCGACGTAGAACAGCAGGATGCGCCACAGCACCTGATTGATGGCCTTGGGGATGCTGCGCCGGGGGTTGTCGGCTTCGCCGGCGGTGATGCCGATCAGTTCCGTGCCGCCAAAGGAAAACATCACCACGACCAGCGATAGCAGCAGGCCGCGGATGCCGTTGGGTAGAAAGCCGCCGTGGATCCACAGATTGCTCAAGCCGCTGGCCTTATCGTCGGAACCCAGGACGATCAGCAGCAACCCCAGGACGATCATGCCGATGATGGCGGCGATCTTGATGAAGGCCAGCCAGAATTCGCTTTCGCCGTACAGGCGCACGTTCAGCAGATTCAGCGCCGTGACCCCGAGCAGCACGACCAGGGCGCTGGCCCAAGCGGGAAAATCCGGCAGCCAGTAGTTCACGTAAATGCCCACGACCGATAGTTCGGCCATGCTGACCAGCACATACAGTAGCCAGTAGTTCCAGCCGGACAGAAAGCCGGCGAAGCCGCCCCAGTAGCGATAGGCGAAATGGCTGAAGGCGCCGGATACCGGTTCCTGCGTGGACATCTCGCCCAGCATGCGCATGATCAGGTAGATCACCAGCCCGCCGATCAGGTACGACAGGATGATGCCGGGCCCCACCAGCTGGATGGATGCCGCCGAACCATAGAACAATCCAGTGCCGATCGCGCCGCCCAGCGCGATCATCTGGATGTGGCGGTTCTTCAGGGTGCGGGCCAGAGTGGTTGGGCCGGAAACGGCGGGGCGTTCCGTGGGGTGTGCATGCATGGTGCGGTGTGGGAAGGAAAGTCAGTGATCACGCCAGGGGAGTGTTCAGCGCCCCTGGGATCGAACCGTGCAGGACAGGGATACGGGCCGAGAGGTCATGTGCCTGCCGCCGCCAGGCATCCTGCCGGCCGGGATCAGGATGGGCCGGCGCCCAGATGGCATCCGGGAAACAAGGGTCCGCGCGCCAGCGCGGGATCAGATGCCAGTGCAGGTGCGGGACCTGATTGCCCAGACTGGCCAGATTGATCTTGTCAGGTTGCAGGATCTGGCGTTGCAGGGTTTCGATCCGGTAGACCGTCCGCATCAGGTGATCACGGTCAGACGCGGACAGGTCCGTCATTTCGGGCACATGATCGCGCCAGATGACGCGGATGTAGCCGGGAAATGCGGTGTCATCCACGGAGATCACGCGCAGTCTAGTGTCTTCCCAGAGCAATCCGGCCGGGGCTGGACCGCACAGCGGGCAGGCGGGGTCGGATGAATGTTCGGCAGGACTCATGGGGCGCGGAGAAAGCGGAAGCGTGGTGCGTGACGGCCTGTCGCCCGATGCATTCATGGGCGCTCGAAGAACAGCTGATGCAGCGCCGTACCCGGGTCTTCGGTGCGCATGAAGGCTTCACCGACCAGGAAGGCCTGCACACCGTGCTCGCGCATCCGGTCCACGTCGCTGGGCTGCAGGATACCGCTTTCCGTGACCACCCGCTTGCCCGCCGGCACGTCGCTCAGCAGTTCCAGGGTTGTTTCCAGGCGGGTCTGGAAGGTGCGCAGGTTCCGGTTGTTGATGCCCAGCAGTGGCGTTTGCAGCGTCAGCGCGGCGTCCAGTTCGCTGCGGTCATGAATCTCGACCAGCACGTCCATGCCCAGGTCGATCGCCACGGCTTCCAGCTCGCGCAACCGGGCTGGCTCTAGTGCGGCGGCGATCAGCAGCACACAGTCGGCCCCTAAGGCGCGTGCATGGATGACCTGGTATGGGTCGATCAGAAAGTCTTTTCGCAGGACCGGCAGCGTGCAGGCGGCCCGCGCCTGGCGCAGGTGGTCGTAGCCACCCTGGAAGTACTGGACGTCTGTCAGGACCGACAGGCAAGCCGCGCCGTGGCAGGCATAGCTGGTGGCGATGTCGGCGGGATGAAAATCGGCACGGATCACGCCCCTGGAGGGCGAGGCCTTTTTGATTTCGGCGATCACGGCGGGCTTGCCCTGGGCGATCTTGTCCTCGATGGCGCGGGAGAAGCCGCGGATATCCTTGCGGCTGCGGGCTTCGCGCAGGAGTTCGGCCTCGCTGCGCATTTGCCGCGCGGTCGCGACCTCGATGCGCTTGGAATCCAGAATCTGTTTGAGAATATCGCTCATGATGCGAACCTTTGCGTGTACTGACGGAATTGTTCCAGTTTGTCGCGTGCCGCGCCAGAGGCGACCAGTTCCGCGGCGCGATGGATGCCGTCCTGGATCGAGTCCACCTGGTTGCCGGCATACAGGGCCAGGCCTGCGTTCAGGATGACGATATCGCGCGCCGCGCCTGCCGTGTTGTCCAGGGCGGCACGAACCAGCTGAGCGGATTCTTCGCAGTTGGCGACCTTGATGCTGCGATTCGAGACCATCGCGATACCGAAGTCCTCGGGGTGGATCTCGTATTCGAGCACTTCATCGTTCTTCAGTTCGCCGACCAGGGTGGCGGCCCCCAGCGATGCCTCGTCCATTCCGTCTTTGCCGTGCACGATCAGGACATGGCGCGACCCCAGACGCTGCAGGACACGCACCAGGATGCCGACCAGATCCGGGTGGAACACACCCATCAATTGATTCCCGGCATCGGCCGGATTGGTCAGCGGCCCCAGGATGTTGAAGATGGTGCGCACGCCCAGTTCCCGGCGTACGGCCGCGACGTTTTTCATGGCGCCGTGGTGCGCCGGCGCGAACATGAAACCGATATTGGTGGCGTCGATGGATTCGGTGACCTGTTCCGGCGTCGCGGTGATGCGCACGCCCAGCGCCTCCAGCACGTCGGCGCTGCCCGATGAGGAGGACGCGCTGCGGTTACCGTGCTTGGCGACTTTCACCCCGCCGGCGGCGGCGGCGAACATGGCTGCCGTGGAGATATTGAAGGTATGCGAACCGTCGCCGCCCGTGCCGCACATGTCCAGCAGGTCATCGGGATAGGGGGTCTTGACGCCCAGCGCGAATTCACGCATCACCTGAGCTGCGGCGGTGATCTCGCCCACGGTCTCCTTCTTGACGCGCAGGCCCATCAGCAGAGCGCTGGACATCAGGGGGGATACTTCCCCGCGCATCAGCATGCGCATCAGTTCCAGCATTTCGTCGTGGAAGATTTCGCGGTGTTCGATGCAGCGGACCAGGGCTTCGTTCGGGGTAATGGGAGGCATGAGAGGGGTTCCTTGGGTAGCGGCCGGATGGATTAGAGGTTCAGGAAATTGCGCAGCAGGGCATGGCCGTGTTCGCTGAGCACGGATTCCGGATGGAACTGCACGCCGTAGACCGGTAGAGTCTTATGGGCGACGCCCATGATCTCGCCATCATCGGTTTCAGCGGTGATGGACAGGCAGTCCGGCAGGGTGGCGCGCTCGATGGCCAGCGAATGGTAGCGGGTGACCTGAAAGGGGGACGGCAGCTCGTTGAAGACGTCCGTGCCGCTGTGGGTGATGGACGAGATCTTGCCGTGCATGAGGGTCTGTGCCCGGATGATGCGGCCGCCGAATGCCACGCCGATCGACTGGTGGCCCAGACAGACCCCGAGGATCGGTTTGCGGCCCGCGAAGTGGCGGATCAGTTCGATGGAAATACCGGCCTCGGCCGGTGTGCAAGGGCCGGGCGACACGCAGATACGGTCCGGGTCGAGGGCCTCGACCCCGGCCAGATCGATCTGGTCGTTGCGCACAACCTGAACCTGGGCGCCCAGTTCGCCGAAATACTGGACCAGGTTATAGGTGAAGGAATCGTAGTTGTCGAGCATCAGAAGCTTCATGATCAAGTATTTCCTTGGTCAGAAACCGCCGTACTGGAGACAGAGGGGGAACGAAGCTTTGCCTGCCAGAACGGCGGCAAAGTGCGATAAATCACGCATGAGGATGCCGCCCCTAAGAGAGGCGCCACCAAGTCGATGTGTGAAAGGTCGCGTGAATGGCCATGTCGGCATTCTACTGTGCGTCCCCGACCTTGTCGAGCAGGCAACCCCGCTGGGGTTTCGCCCGCGGGTTTCCGGGGAACGGGAGCCAGGGACTCTGGGGAATAACGATAAGGCCAAAAATGGTAATACCATAATAAGTGGTCAGTTAGTGTTTTCCCTAACCTTATAGATATGGGGCTATATCTCTTGCTATCTCTATATCATTGATTATTAATGGTAATTATCCTATATTCAGTGGTTTAGATATGCCTGATCAGCGAGTGGTCATTCATTGACCACCGAAACCGCGCCTTCCTATAATGACAGCTGCTGTTCAGAGATTTAGAAATGGTCAGTCCAATATAGTGTCGCGTCATCCTGCCGCGGGTGGACATTTCGACCAGAATTCCTACCCGAGAAAACCACAAAGATGTCCTCAATCTGGCAACAATCCTACGACCCGGCGGGTCACATCTGGCTGTCGGCCCTGGTCGCCTGCCTTCCCATCCTGCTGTTCTTTCTGTCCCTGACTGTCCTGCGCCTGAAAGGCTGGCTTGCGGGCACCCTGACAGTGCTATGCGCCCTGGCTGTCGCGCTGTTCTTCTACGGTATGCCGGCCAGCCATGCGTTGGCGGCGGCCGTCTATGGTTTCTTCTACGGCCTGTGGCCCATCGCCTGGATCATCGTGGGTGCCGTGTTCCTGTACAAGATCGCGGTGAAGACCGGGCAGTTCGATACCATCCGGGAATCCGTGCTGACCCTGACCGCCGACCAGCGTCTGCAGATGCTGCTGGTGGGTTTCGCCTTCGGGTCGTTCCTGGAGGGCGCGGCGGGTTTTGGCGCGCCGGTGGCGATCACGGCGGCCCTGCTGGTCGGGCTGGGGTTTCAGCCCCTGTACGCAGCCGGCCTGTGTCTGGTTGCCAATACGGCGCCGGTGGCCTTTGGCGCTCTGGGGATCCCCATTATCGTCGCGGGGCAGGTGACCAACATCCCGGCCTTCGCGATTGGCGAAATGGCGGGCCGCCAACTGCCGTTCCTGACCATCATCGTGCTGTTTGTCATCATGGCCATCATGGACGGCTGGCGCGGTGTCAGGGAAACCTGGCCGGCGGTGGTCGTGGCGGGCGGCAGTTTTGCCCTGACGCAGTACCTGACCTCGAACTTCATTGGGCCGGAACTGCCCGACATCACCTCGGCCCTGGTCGCCTTGGTGGTGCTGTCCGCCTTCCTGAAGGTGTGGCAGCCGGCGTCGATCTTCCGGTTTTCGGCCACGGGCAAGGGGACAGAGCACCTGTTGCCGGACGCGCCCGAGGCGCATCCCACGGGCCGCAAGTTCACCACGGGTGAAGTGCTGCGCGCCTGGTCGCCCTTCATTGTGCTGACCGTGATGGTCACGATCTGGTCGATCCCGCCCTTCAAGCATCTGTTTGCGGCGGACGGGCCGTTGCACGGCTGGATCGCCAGCGTGTCCGTACCGTGGCTGGACGGTCTGGTGCAGAAGATGCCGCCCATCGTGGCGCAGGCGACCACCTACGGCGCAGTCTACAAATTCGACTGGTTCTCGGCGACGGGGACGGCCATCGTGATCGCCGCGCTGATCACGGTGCTGGCGACTCGCCTGAAGCTGTCGACGGCGGTCTGCGTGTTCGGCGAGACCCTGAAGGAATTGGCGATCCCGATCTATACGATCGGCATGGTGCTGGCCTTCGCTTTCATCGCCAATTATTCCGGGCTTTCGGTCACATTGGCGCTGGCGCTATCCTACTCGGGGCGGGCGTTCACGTTCTTCTCGCCGTTCCTGGGTTGGCTGGGTGTATTCCTGACCGGGTCGGATACTTCGTCCAACGCCCTGTTTGCCGCGCTGCAGGCGACGACGGCGCATCAGATCGGTGTGCCGGAGGTCCTGCTGGTGGCGGCCAATTCCACTGGTGGGGTGACGGGCAAGATGATCTCGCCGCAATCGATCGCCATCGCCTGCGCAGCGGTGGGGCTGGTTGGCCGTGAATCCGATTTGCTGCGGTTCACGGTGAAGTACAGCCTGCTGTTTGCCACCATCGTCGGGATCATGACCACCTTGCAGGCCTATGTCCTGCCCTGGATGATCCCCGCCATCTGATCCGCCGGAGACCCCCACCGCCATGCGCCTTTCGGACCGACTTGCCGAACAGCTGCTGACCCTGATCACCGACCGGGGCCTGCAGCCAGGCGACCGGCTGCCGGCGGAACGGCAGCTGGCACTGGACCTGGGGGCTTCGCGCCCCTCGGTGCGCGAGGCCATCCACCAGTTGGCCAGCCAGGGGTTGCTGCGCAGCCGCCAGGGCGGCGGCACCTATCTGCAAGCCCCGGTCGCCGATGGCGCGTCCTGGCCGCGTCAGCAGCTGGTGCGTACGCTCAATGACCTGGTGTCCGACGACCCGGAATATCGCTACGACGTGCTGGAGGCTCGGCACGCCCTGGAAGGCGCCACCGCCTGGCACGCCGCGCTGCGCGCGACACCCGATGACAGGGCGCGCATCCGCGCCCGCTTCGAAGACCTGGAACGTTTCCAGGGGGGCGACGATCCCGGTCTATCGTCCCAGGCCGATGCCCGTTTCCATCTGGCGATCGCCGAAGCGTCTCACAATGCCGTGCTGCTGCAGATGATGCGTGGGTTGTTCGAACTGTTGCGGGCAACCGTGACGGAGAACCGCCAGCGCATGTACACCGTGCAGCACACACACGAACAGCTGGCCCGGCAGCATCAGGCCCTGATGGAAGCCATCTTGCGAGGCGATGCCGAGGCCGCCCGGGCGGCCGTCTGGCAGCACCTCGAATTCGTGCACGCCACCGTGCGCGCACTCGACGAGGACGAGGCACGTCTGGCCCGTTCGTCCCGTCTCCCGCATGTTTCCTGACCTCTTTATCAAAAATAATCATGATCATTTCCGCCTCCACCGATTACCGTGCCGCTGCCCAGCGCCGCCTGCCCCCGTTCCTGTTCCACTATGCGGACGGCGGGGCCTATGCCGAATACACCCTGCAGCACAACGTCAGCGATCTGTCCGGCGTGGCCCTGCGGCAGCGTGTCCTGAACGACATGTCGCAGCTCGACCTGACGACCCGGTTGTTTGGTGAAACCTTGTCCATGCCAGTGGCACTGGCGCCGGTCGGTCTGACCGGCATGTACGCCCGCCGGGGCGAGATCCAGGCGGCCCGGGCGGCCGACACCCACGGCATCCCCTTCACGATGTCCACTGTGTCGGTCTGCCCGATCGAGGAAGTCGCTCCGGCCATCAGTCGTCCGATGTGGTTCCAGCTGTACGTGCTGAAGGATCGGGGCTTCATGAAGAGCGTCCTGGAACGTGCCCAGGCGGCGGGCGTGTCGACCCTGGTCTTCACGGTGGACATGCCGGTGCCGGGCGCCCGCTATCGCGATGCCCATGCGGGCATGAGCGGTCCCTGCGCCGCCTGGCGCCGTTACCTGCAGGCGGTGTTGCATCCGTTCTGGGCGTGGGATGTGGGGCTCTGGGGCCGGCCGCACGACCTGGGCAATGTGTCCAAATACCTGGGCAAGCCGACCGGACTGGAAGACTACATCGGCTGGCTGGGGGCCAACTTCGATCCTTCGATTTCCTGGAAGGATCTGCAGTGGATCCGCGACTTCTGGAAGGGGCCCATGGTCATCAAGGGTATCCTGGACCCTGAAGATGCGCGTGAGGCGGTGCGCTTCGGTGCGGACGGCATCGTGGTGTCCAACCACGGCGGGCGACAGCTCGATGGCGTGCTGTCCACGGCGCGTGCCCTGCCGGCGATCGCCGACGCGGTAAAGGGGCAGATCACGGTGCTGGCCGATTCCGGCATCCGCACCGGGCTGGATGTGGTGCGGATGCTGGCACTGGGCGCGGACACCGTGCTGCTGGGCCGTGCCTGGCTGTATGCCCTGGCTGTTGGCGGCCAGGCGGGGGTCGCCAATCTGCTGAGCCTGATCGAGAAAGAAATGCGGGTAGCCATGACGCTGACCGGTGCCCGCACGATTGCCGACATCACGCGCGATTCGCTGGTGCGCGACTGATGGCGGCCCGCCGGCGTCCCGCGCAATCCGGTGGGACGCCGGCAGGCCGAAACCGCGATCAGATCGGCTCGTCCAGCCCGAACTGGACCTGTTCGGCGGCGCGCAGCAGGGCCCGGGCCTTGGCTTCGGTTTCCTGCCATTCCTTTTCCGGATCCGAATCCGCGACAATTCCGGCGGCGGCCTGTACGTACAGCATGCCGTCGCGGATGATGCCGGTGCGGATCGCGATCGCCAGGTCCATTTCCCCGCCGTAGCTCAGGTAGCCGGCCGCGCCGCCGTAGATGCCGCGGCGCACCGGTTCCAGCTCGTCGATGATCTCCATGGCGCGTACCTTCGGTGCGCCGGTCAGGGTGCCGGCCGGGAAAGTGGCGCGCAGCACGTCGATGTTGCTCATGCCGTCGTTCAGTTCGCCGCGCACGTTGGACACCAGGTGCATGACGTGGGAATAGCGCTCGATCGTCATGGTGTCGGTGACTTCGATCGTACCGGTCTTCGCCACACGACCGATGTCGTTGCGCGCCAGGTCGATGAGCATCACGTGTTCCGCGCGTTCCTTCGGGTCGGCCAGCAGTTCCTGTTCCAGACGCAGATCCTCTTCCTGGGTGGCGCCGCGCTTGCGCGTGCCGGCCAGCGGGCGGATGGTGACCATCTCGCGGCTTTGCCCGGCTTCGACCTCGCGGTCCTGGCGTACCAGGATTTCCGGCGAGGCTCCCACCACATGGAAGGTGTCGAAATTCCAGTAGAACATATAGGGCGAGGGGTTCAGGGATCGCAGCGCCCGGTACAGCGACAGGGGTGAGTCGCGGAAGGGTTTGGCGATCACCTGGCCCACCTGCACCTGCATCAGGTCGCCGGCGGCGATGTATTCCTTCGCCTTCAGCACGGCCGCGATGTAGTCTTCCTTCTTGAAATCGCGCTCGGTCGGCGTCTGCATGCTGGCATAAGCGTAGGGGATGACGACGGGGGTGCGCAGTTTTTCACGCAAGGCCTTCAGACGCCGGCGGGCCAGGGCATAGGCCTCGGGCTGTTGCGGATCGGCGTAGACGATCAGGTAGGTGCGCCCGGCCAGATTGTCCACGATGACCAGTTCGTCGACCTGCATCAGCATGATGTCGGGGGTGCCGGGTTGCTGGCCGGCGGGCCGGGGTTTGACGCAAGGGCCCAGGCGCGGCTCGATGTGGCGCACGGTGTCGTAGCCAAAGTAGCCCGCCAGACCGCCCGCGAAGCGCGGCATGCCAGGCCGTAGGGCGACCCGGAAACGTTTCTGGAAGGCCTCGATGAAGGCGAGCGGATCGCCTTCATGGGTTTCCACGACCTGGCCTTGCCGCACGACTTCCGTGATCGTGCCGGTGGCGCGGATCAGGGTTTTGGCGGGCAGCCCGATGAAGGAATAGCGGCCGAAGCGTTCGCCGCCGACGACCGATTCCATCAGGCAGCTGTTGCGTCCAGCCTCGGGGCCGGCGTGGGCGAGCTTCAGGTAGATCGCCAGCGGCGTATCCAGGTCGGCATAGGTTTCCGCGATCAGCGGGATGCGGTTGTAGCCTTGGGCGGCCAGTGCATTGAATTCGATTTCTGTCATGGCGGTCGAGGAATGGCGGTAAGGTGGGACCGGGACAGAAAAAAGCCCGGCCAGTGGAAGGTCCGGGCTGTCAGACGGGGCGTTGCGATGTTGTTCGCGCACGCCAGGTGGCCATTACCCGGAACGCAAGCACCACCAGCGCCAGACGGCGCCAGTGGTGATGGGGTAATAGCGGAACTGGTTCATGCGGGTTGTGGTGTCTGGTCGGCAGCCCATTGGGCTGCTTCAATGAGGGATCCCACTATAGCATCCACCGGCAGGCTCTGCACGGGCTGGCCTTCGTTGTAGCCGTAGGGCAGGGCCAGCACCTGGATCCCGGCAGCCCGCGCCGCCAGCGCGTCGTTGATCGAATCGCCGATGAACAGGGCCCGGCTGGGCAGGACGCCAAGCAGGTCGCAGGCGTGGAACAGCGGCAGCGGGTCGGGCTTCTTGCGTTCGCAGGTGTCCCCGCACACCACGGCGTCGAAATACTTGTCCAGGCCCATCTGGCGCAGCAGCGGGCCCGTGAACTCCGTTCCTTTGTTGGTGACGACCGCCAGTTTGACACCCTGGCTGCGGAAGGCCTGCAGCCCGGCGATCACGCCCGGATACACCTGGCTGTGTCGGCCACTCAGCGACCGGTAGTGATCCTGGAAACGGGCGATACCGCGCATGACCAGTTCGATGCTGGGTGCCTGATCGACGTGGCTCAGTGCCCGCATGACCAGTTGTTCAGTGCCTTTGCCGACAAAAGTGGCAATCAGGTCTTCGGGGAGGGGGGGCAGGCCCATGTCCGAACGCATGGCGTTGGTGGCGCTTGCCAGGTCCGGGATGGTGTGCACCAGGGTGCCATCCAGGTCGAACAGAATTCCGGAGAAATGCATGGTGTTGCAGGCAGACAGGATGGCTGGGTGCGAAAAGCCGGCCAAAAGTGAATCAAATGGTGATCAGTGCACTGTTTGGTCAGATGCTGAACCTGAGCATGCGGATCAACTGGATGAACACTGGAGGCGGTGCCGTCGATGCCAGCTTGGCCCTGGGCATCGTACCATTTTCAGCATCGATTGGACCGTCTGAAGGCCTCCGTGAAACAACTATTTCATGAGCGTGGGTCATGCCCGCCGGCGTGCGTCGCCCTGGGCAATGCCATGGCGCAGATCCGCGATGACCTGCATGTAGTCGGGCTGGCCAAAGATGGCCGATCCCGCGACAAAGGCGTCCGCGCCCGCAGCCCGGATGTCGGCGATATTGTCGGATTTCACCCCGCCGTCGACTTCCAGGGCGATCGGCTGACCGCCCTGTGCCTGCCAGCGGTCGATTGCGGCGCGGGCCTGGCGCAGTTTGTCCAGCGTATGGGGGATGAACGACTGACCCCCGAAGCCCGGGTTGACCGACATCAGCAACACCAGATCCAGACGGTCCATGACGTGGTCCATCCATTGCAGCGGCGTGGCTGGATTGAAGACCAGGCCGGCGCGGCAGCCGTGGTCGCGGATCAGGGCCAGCGTGCGGTCCACGTGGCGCGAGGCTTCGGGGTGAAAACTGATGATGTCGGCGCCGGCCTTGGCGAAAGCCGGGACCAGCGCATCGACCGGTTCGACCATCAGATGCACGTCGATGGGCGCCTTTGTGTGGGGGCGTAGCGCCGCGCAGACCATCGGACCCATGGTCAGATTCGGCACGTAATGATTGTCCATGACGTCGAAATGGATCCAGTCGGCACCGGCCGCCACGACGGCGGCGACCTCCTCGCCCAGTCGGGCGAAGTCGGCGGACAACAGGCTGGGGGCGATGCGGGCGGCGGGCAGTTCGGTCATGGCGAAACAGGGTCCGGATATGTCATGATGGCGGTTTGATCGTTTCGCCCATTTTAGTGCACCCGGTTTCTGCATGAAAAAGCTTCTGTGGTCCGCGGCCCTGCTGGCCGTCCTGAGCGCCTGTTCGACGGTTCCGTTGGAAGAACCCGGGCAGGGTCCATCCGAGGCGGCCCAGGCCGAGCACCCGCTGGTCGTCCCGCCCCTGTCGTCCCTGCCGGAATCGCCGGTGCGCCCCTTGCAGGGGCATTATTCTCCGGTCGCCTGGCATCAGTTGCCCGGCTGGCAGGGCGATGATCTGGCGCACGTCTGGAAAGGTCTGCTCAATGATTGTCGGGGGCTGATGCGGCCAGTGTCCGGGTCGCTGGCGACCCCGGCGCGGGCCGCGCCACGCGCCTGGCAGCCTGTCTGTCAGGCGGCTGTTCAGTCGGGCCTGGGTCCCCAGGCATCGGGCGAGCCGGTGCGCGCGTTCCTGCAGACCCATCTGCGGCCCTGGCAGCTGGATCAGGGCGGGCGGGCCGCGACCGGAACCATCACCGGCTACTACGAACCCCTGATCCGCGCCTCGCGCACACGCCAGGGCGCCTATCAGTGGCCGTTGTATGCCACGCCATCCGACCTGCTGACCATCGATCTGGGGGCGGTCTATCCCGAACTCGCCGGCAAGCGGATTCGCGGCAAGCTCGAGGGGCGCCGGGTCGTCCCTTACGATACGCGCGCCCAGATCGCGACGGATCCGGCCCGTCAGCCGCCCGTCATTGTCTGGGCGGATGATCCGGTCGAAGTCTTCTTCCTGCAGATTCAGGGGTCGGGTCGGGCTGTGCTGCCCGACGGCTCTATGGTGCGCCTGGCGTATGCCGATCATAATGGACAGCCCTACGTGTCAGTCGGCCAGTGGCTGGCGCGCCAGGGCGAGATGCCGCTCGCCCAGGCGTCGATGCAGAACATCAAACAATGGGCGCGTGCGCATCCGGATCGGGTCCCGCAGCTGCTCAACGTCAATCCCGCGATGGTGTTCTTCCGCGAGGAGGCCATCGTCGATCCCGAACTGGGGCCGCGCGGCGGCTATGGCGTCGCGCTGATGGCGCAACGGTCGGTGGCCGTGGACCCGGGGTTCGTGCCCCTGGGCACGCCGCTCTGGCTGGATACCCAGCAGCCCGGGGGCGCAGGCCCCTTGCAGCGGCTGGTGTTCGCCCAGGATACGGGAACCGCGATCCGCGGCGCGGCGCGGGCCGACTTTTACTGGGGCACGGGCGATCAGGCCGGCGCCGCTGCGGGGCGCATGAAACAGACGGGGCGCATGTGGCTGCTCTGGCCGGCCCAGGCAGGCGCCCCCAGCGCGCGTTGAGCGCGCCCGGGAAATCGGCAGGGCTTGCCTCATCGCAAGTGCGCGGCGGGGCGGACGGTGTAGGATGATCGAATCATGAAACAGGAATCCGTACTCGTTTGCGGCACCGGCATCGCCGGTCTGGCTTGCGCCCTGGGGCTGTCCCGAGCGGGGCTGTCGGTCGCGCTGCTGGGGCCGCGCCGGATACCGCCGGTGCGTGTGGCGGATGATTATCATCCCCGCGTGTACGCGATTTCCGGGGCCAGCCATTCACTGCTGGACCGCCTGGGCGCCTGGCGCCTGATGGATGCGCGCCGCATCACGCCGGTCGAGGCCATGGAAATCCACGGCGATGCCGATGGCCTCCTGGACCTTTCCGCCTGGCAGGACGCGCGTGAAACCCTGGCCTGGATCGTCGAATCCGGTGAGATCGAACGCGCTTTGCAGCAGGCGGTGCAGGTCATGGGCATTGCCTGGCACGAGGATCAGTTCGTGTCGCTGGAATCTTCCGCCCACGGTGTCCGGGTCACGACCGCCCAGGGTCAGCGGTTCCATCCCGCGCTGCTGGTGGGGGCCGATGGCGCCCGCTCGCCGGTGCGGGTGGCTGCCGGCATCCGCCACGATTACACGCCTTACGGCGACATGGGGGTCGTGGCGCATCTGGACATCGAATGGCCGCATCAGAATCGCGCCTGTCAGTGGTTTACCGGCGATAGCGTTTTTGCCCTGCTGCCCATGCCGGATACGGCGGATGGCCCGCAGGCGTCGCTGGTGTGGTCCATGCCCGAGGATCGCGCGCGCGAATGGCTGGCCATGGACGCCGACGCCCAGCAGGCGTATCTGGCATCGCACGCCCTGTCCATCACCGGGGCGCGTCTGGGGCGGCTGCGCTTGCGGACCCGTCCGCAGGGGTTCCCGCTGACGCTGGAACGCAGCGCGATGGTTGCGCCGGGTGTGGCGCTGGTGGGCGATGCGGCCCATCGGGTGCATCCGCTGGCGGGGCAGGGGCTGAACCTGGGACTGGGCGATGTCCAGGATCTGATACAGATCCTGGGGGCGCGCGAACCCCACCACGGACCGGGTGATGCGCGGGTGCTGGCGCGCTATCGGCGCCGGCGCGCCGAGCCCGTCCTGGCCATGGGGCTGGTGACCCACGGGCTGCACCGGCTGTTTGGCGCGCAGTGCGCGCCGCTGGCCTGGGCGCGCAATCAGGGCATGCAGGTGGCGGATCGCCTGCCGTTCCTGAAGCGTCAGCTGATCCGGGCGGCGGCGGGCGACAACTGATGCCGCATTGACACGTCGGTACCGATCGATACCGTCAGTCAGGTTTTCTTGACCGGATCCCTCGATGTCGGACAAAATTGCCTCTTGTTATATGGCAATCCGGGGATAAATCCCGGGTTGCCTCGGTTTTTTCTGAGGTTCACATGAAATATTCCCTGGGGCTGGCTGCCGTGTTGCTGAGCAGCAGCTTGTCCGCGTTAGCCCAGCCGGCGCAAGACCGGGTACTGAGCACCCAGCCGGCCAGTCCGGCCGCATCGGCCGCGGTGCCATCCACTTCCACCCTGACCCCCGCCAAAACGCCCGCAGCGGTGACCGGTTCGGCGGGTACCGTGCTGTCCACGGCGGCGCCGGAACAGGCGCAGGCCATCACAAAGGCGTTCCAGCAACGCTTTCCGGGCATCCATGTGGATGCCATCCGGATCACACCCATGACAGGGATCTACGAGGTCCAGGTGGGGATGGACCTGCTGTATACCGATGCCCAGGTGGATTATGTCCTGCAAGGTTCTCTGATCGATGCCAAGGCCCGCCGCGACCTGACGGCCGAGCGGCTGGAGGTCCTGCAGCAAGTGGCGTTCGACAGCCTGCCGCTGGATCATGCGATCCGCCAGGTCAAGGGCACGGGCGCGCGCAAGGTGGCGGTGTTCGAGGACCCCAATTGCGGCTACTGCAAGCAGCTGGATCGCACGCTGGAAGATGTGGACAACGTGACGGTCTATACCTTCCTGTTTCCGATTCTGGCGCCGGATTCGACGACCAAGTCGCGCGACATCTGGTGTGCGGCAGATCCCGCCAAGGCCTGGCAGGCCTGGATGCTGAAGGGTGAGCTGCCGCCCACCGCCGACTGCCAGACCCCGATCCAGGATAACCTGGCACTGGGGCGCAAGCTGAATGTGCAGGGTACGCCGGCGCTGTTCTTCGCCGACGGCACCCGGGTGAACGGCGCCCTGCCGCTGGACGCCCTGAAGAAGAAACTGGCCGCCCAGCCGGGGTGATTTATTTCAGCAGCGTCCAGGCGCCGTTCTTGACGGTGATGAGTTCGCGGCCGCGCTGATCGAAACCGCTGTGGTCGGCCGGACTCATGTTGTAGACGCCTTGGGTGGCGACCAGTTCATGGGTCTGTTCCAGGGCGTCGCGCAGCGCTTTGCGGAAGGCCGGCGTGCCCGGTTGCGCGGTTTTTGCCGCGATGGGGATGGCGTGCCGCAGCAGCAGGCCGGCATCGTAGACGTTGGCGCCGAAGGTGGCCGGGCGCTCGCCGTACATGGCCTGATAGCGCTGGATATAGTCCTGCGCGATGGGCTTGGATGGATTGCTGTCGGGGACCTCGGGCAGCACAAGCATCAGGCTGGCCGCCAGGATGGTGCCATCCACCGCTTTGCCGCCCAGTTTCAGGAAGGCGGGCAGGGCGGCCCCATGGGTCTGATAGAACTGCCCCCGGTAGCCCTGCTGTACCAGCGTGATCTGGGGCAGGGCGGCGGCGCCTCCGGTGCCGGCCACCAGGACGGCGTCAGGCTTGGCGGCCAGCAGTTTCAAGGCCTGGCCGGTGACAGAGCTGTCGGTGCGCTGATAGCGTTCGGCCACTGTCATTTTCAGGCCGTTTGCCTGGGCGAGTTTGCTGAAGACCTGGTACCAGTCATCCCCGTAGGCATCGGCGAAGCCGATGAAGCCGACCGTGTGGATGCCGCGTTTGACCATGTCGCGTACCAGGGCCTGGGCGATGATGTCCGTGTTCTGGGTGGTCTTGAAAGCCCATTGTTTCTGTTCCGTCATCGGCAGCACGACCGAGGCCGCGCCCACCGGCGCGAGCATGGGCGTGCCGGACTCGGCGGCGAACTGCAGCACGCTCATGGAATTGGGCGACCCGGTCGGTCCGATGATGGCATCGACGTGATCTTCGGAAATCAGTTTCTTGAAGGCCGTGACCGTCTGGGTGGGGTCGCTGGCGTCGTCCAGACTGATGTATTCGATCTTCAGATCCCCGGCCTGCTTGGGCAATAGCGGCACGGTGTTCTTCTGGGGGATGCCGACCAGGGCGGTCGGGCCGGTTGCCGACGCCACCACGCCGATCCTGACCTGAGCCAGGCTGGTCAGGGGAAGGGTCAGCAGGGCAACCAGTGTGGCTGCCAGGGCTCGTGTGTGCACGGTGGGTCTCCTGGTGTGTTGGATTCGGTGTTCAGCCAATCTCGGCCGCGTTGCGGATCGTGGGGCGTGGCGCGGGTTGGCGAACAGCGTGCCCGCGATTGTCCGGGATGGCGTGTGACTGGGGAATTGTATTGAAAAAGCCCCGTTCCGGGGAACGGGGCTTTGGGGATGGGGACTTAGAATTCAGCCCATTCCTCGGTGTCGGCGGTCGCGGGTGCCGGCTTCCCGGGGGCCCGCAATGCGGGACGGGTGGCCGCCGCGGCCGGTTCCGCCGGCTTCGGTTCGCGACGCGGCCGCTGTGGCACCGGGCTGACGACCTTTTCGGGGGCTGCGGGCAGGCGTGGCGCCTGCTGGGCAGTACGACCGTTGGCGGATGCGGGCTCGCCAGCCATGGATGCGCGGCGGGCGTCTGCGTTGGCGGACGAACCGGCGGCTGACGCATCGGTGCCCAGGTTGAAGGTGGTGACCAGCTGGGCGAGTGTGTCGGCCTGGTTCTGCAGGCTGGTGGCGGCGGCGGAGGATTCTTCCACCAGGCTGGCGTTCTGGCGCGTGACATCGTCCATCTGGGTGATCGCGGAATTGATTTCCTCGATGCCGGTGGTCTGTTCGCGGTTGGCCGCGTTGATCTCGCCCATGATGTCGGTGACGCGGTTGATGCTGTCCACGATCTGCTGCATGGTGGCGCCGGCATGGGCGGCCTGTTCGTTGCCCTTGGCGGTGGACTGGACCGAGGCGTCGATGAGCGCCTTGATTTCCTTCGCGGCCCCAGCGGATCGTTGCGCCAGGGCGCGCACCTCGGAGGCGACCACGGCGAAACCGCGGCCTTGTTCGCCGGCGCGGGCGGCCTCGACGGCGGCGTTCAGGGCCAGGATGTTGGTCTGGAAGGCGATGGAATCGATCACGCCGATGATGTCGGCCACCTGTTGGGACTTGCCGTTGATCTCGCTCATGGTGCCCACCAGCTGTCCCACCAGGGTACCGCCGTCGGTGGCGGTTTTCGCGGCGGCGGCGGCCAGGGTATTGGCCTGCTGGGTGTTGTCGGCGTTTTGGCGCACGGTGGCGGTGATCTGTTCCATCGTGGCGGCGGTCTGCGCGAGCGAACTGGCCTGTTGTTCGGTGCGCGAGGACAGGTCCAGGTTGCCGGCGGAGATCTGGCTGGCGGCCGAGGCGATGGAATCGGCGCCGCTGCGCACTTCGCCGATCGCGCCGCGCAGGTTGCCGGCCATGGCGCCCAGAGCGCGCAGCAGCAGGCCGATTTCGTCTTTGGTGTGCGACTGGATGTCGTGACTGAGGTCACGGCGGGCGACGGCTTCGGCCAGGCCCACAGCGGCGCGCAGCGGGTGGGTGACCGAGCGCGTCACGCGCCAGGCGAACAGGGGGCCCAGGATCAGCGCCAACAGGGTCGCGATGCCCAGCAGGGTCATGCCCAACTGGTTCGAGCGCGCGCCTTCCTGGACGGTCTGCTCGACCGAGTCGCTTTGCATCTTGGAGAGCTTGTCGATTTCCGTGATGTATTGCGCCGTGATCTTCGGCATTTCCTGGTTGAAGAAGGTATCGGCCTTGGCGTAGTCGCCGTTGTCCAGGTCCTTGAATGCCTGGGCGCGGCCAGTGCGATAGGTGTCGCGCACCTGCAGGGCCTGCTTGAATTGGGCGATGGCATTCGCCTGCTGCAGCTGCTTTTCGATCTGGACGCGGAGTTCGTCGGACCGCTGATCCGAGGCTTCCATGCCTTTCTTGAAGACGTTCAGTACGTCGGGATTGGTCAGGTTGGCTGCCGCCAGAGCCTGGTTGGCGTTGACCTCGACTTGGCGGGCCCAGCGCAGGATGAGAGAGTTGCTCGACTGGCGATGGACCAGATCGGCGCTGCCCTGTTCCGTGGCCTGCATGCGCCAGGCGCCGATGCCCGACATGATCAGCAGCAGGATGATGATGAGACCAAAACCCAGCGCCAGCCGGGTGCCGATTTTCAGGTTACGCATGGATTCCTCGGACAGTGGGAGAAAAGTGTCGGAACCGCGCGGGCAGCCATCCCGGTGCGGACCGGACTATCGTTTCTCTGGATTGTACGAAGTGTATCCAGATCCAAATGGCACAACAGGGGCCGTCTCGGGCCCCTTTTCATCCTGAAAACGGTCCGCGAGAGGCGGGCCGGCCGGGCTTAGAACTCGGCCCATTCCTCCGTGTCGGCGGTGACGGGGGCCGGCCGATTGGGGGCCCGCAAGGCCGGTTTGGCACTGGGGCGGGCTGCCGCGGCCGCAGGGCGCGGACGTTGCGGAGCCGGGCTGACGACCTTTTCCGGCGCGGCCGGCAGACGGGGCGGCTGCGAGGCGGTTCGGCTGCCTGCCGGGGAGGCGGAAGCCGCGTCGGCGCCCAGGTTGAAGATGGCGACCAGTTGCGCCAGGGTGCCGGCCTGTTCCTGCAGACTGGTGGCAGCAGCTGCGGATTCTTCCACCAGGCTGGCGTTCTGGCGGGTGACGTCGTCCATCTGGGTGATTGCGGAATTGATTTCCTCGATGCCCGTGGTTTGTTCCCGGCTGGCGGCGCTGATCTCGCCCATGATGTCGGTGACGCGGTTGATGCTGTCCACGATCTGCTGCATGGTGGCGCCGGCATGGGCGGCCTGCTCGTTGCCCTTGGTGGTGGCTGCGACGGACGTGTCGATCAACGCCTTGATTTCCTTCGCAGCCCCCGCGGATCGCTGCGCCAGAGCGCGGACTTCGGCGGCGACCACGGCGAAACCGCGGCCTTGTTCGCCGGCGCGGGCGGCCTCGACGGCGGCGTTCAGGGCCAGGATGTTGGTCTGGAAGGCGATGGAATCAATCACGCCGATGATGTCGGACACCTGTTGGGATTTGCTGTCGATCTCACCCATTGTGCCCACCAGTTCGGCGACCAGCGCTCCGCCATCGGATGCGGTCTGGGCAGCGGTTGCCGCCAGGGTGTTGGCCTGGTGGGCATTGTCGGCGTTCTGGCGCACAGTGGCGGTGATCTGTTCCATTGTGGCGGCGGTTTCGGCCAGGGAGCTGGCCTGCTGTTCGGTGCGCGAGGACAGATCCAGGTTGCCGGCGGAGATCTGGTTGGCGGCCGAGGCGATGGAATCGGCACCGCTGCGGACTTCGCCCACGGTGCCGCGCAGGTTCTGCGTCATGCGCCCCAGGGCGTGCAGCAGCTGGCCGATTTCATTGGTGGATTCGGTCTGGACCCGGTGGCTGAGGTCGTTATGGGCGATACCCTCGGCGAGGGATACCGCATCGGCCAGCGGTCGTGTGATGGCCCGCATGACACGCCATGCAAACAGGGGCCCCAGGATGAACGCCAGGACGGTGGCCAGGATCAGCAGGTTCTCGCTGGTCCGAGCCTGGCTGGCGGAATGATCTTGCGCCTGGTTGACCATGTTCTGCTGATACTGGCGTAGCGCATCCAGGCTGGCGATGTAACTCTTGTTGGCGGCCGGAAGCTGGTCGCGGACGAGCTCGTTTGCCAGCACGGATTGATAGCTGTCCAGCGCCTTGAAGACTCGGTTCATGATCTGCAGGTACTGCGTGCGCTGATTCAGGATCTCGGTAAACAGACGCTTGGATTCCGGTGCGGTGAACAGAGCCTGACCCTTCTGGGTGTCGCTTTCGATCGTCTGCGTGGCTTTGTCGATCTCTTGCTTGAAGTAGCCGATCATCTCCGGGTCGGAGATCAGTGCATAGGCCATGACTTGGTTCGCACGCACTTCGACGGAATGGCTCCATTCGGTTATCAGTTGATTGGCTTCGCCGCGTAGGCCGATTTCTTTTGCGATGGACTGGGTGCTGCGGGCATTCCAGATGCCGATCGAGGCCAGAATCAGGGCGAGAAGCAATAGAAATGCAAAAGCTGCGGCAAGCCGTGTGCTGATCTTGAGATTTTTCATGTGATGTGGCGTGCAGGGTGCCTGAACGAGTTTTCAGGTTTTCCGTATGTTAGGGAAAACCCGCCCGTTCTGATCTGCTCAGCAAGCGCCGAAACCCAGCCTACTTTTCCGCGATCAGGAGCGGTAGCCGTCCGGGTTGGCCGATTGCCAGCGCCAGGTATCGGCCATCATCTGCGCCAATCCGCGCTGTGCGCGCCAGCCCAGTTCGCTTGCCGCCTTGCCTGGATCGGACCAGCAGGCGGCGATGTCGCCCGGCCGCCGCGGTGCGATTGTGTAGGGAACCGGGTGGCCGCAAGCGATCTCGAAGGCCCGGATCATATCCAGGACCGAATAGCCGGTGCCGGTCCCCAGGTTCCAGGTGTGGATGCCGGCATGTTGCCGCAGATAGTCCAGGGCGGCCAGATGCCCCAGGGCCAGGTCCACCACGTGGATGTAGTCCCGCACGCCCGTGCCGTCCGGTGTGGGGTAGTCGTTGCCGAAGACCGAGACGCGTTCGAGCCGGCCCACGGCGACCTGGCTGATGTAGGGGAGTAGATTGTTGGGGATGCCGTGCGGGTCCTCGCCGATGCGGCCGCTGGCGTGGGCGCCAACCGGATTGAAGTAGCGCAGCAGCGCGATGGACCAGCGCGGATCGGTGGCTGCCAGGTCCCGCAGGATCTCCTCGACCATGAGCTTGGATCGGCCGTAAGGGTTGGTCGGTTGTCCCGTAGGGCAATCCTCGCCGATCGGCATGCGATCCGGGTTGCCGTAAACCGTGGCGGAGGAACTGAAGACCAGGCGGTGGACGCCGGCGGCCCTCATGGCTTCGCACAGGGCGATCGCGCCGGCGACGTTGTTGTCGTAGTAGCGTAGCGGCTCACGGACGCTTTCGCCCACTGCCTTCAGGCCGGCGAAATGGACGACGCCCGTGATGTCATGATCGGCAAACAGCCGGTCGAGCAAGGCTCGGTCGCGGACGTCTCCTTCGATGAGTCCCGGCTCCCGCCCTGTCAGCGCGGCGACCCGGGACAGCGACTCGCGGGAACTGTTGCTCAGGTTGTCCAGCACCAGCACGTCCTGGCCGGCCGCCAGCAGTTCCAGCACCGTATGCGAGCCGATGTAGCCCGCCCCGCCCGTGATCAATAAGGCCATGATGAAACGCCGGTCCGTTCAAAAACCGTCATGCTAACAGCTGGCGAGGCATCCGGTGGATCCGTCGGGGGAAGGGACGTGCCGTGCAGGGCGTGTATTCAGCCCTTCGGTGTATACGCGCTGCACCAGCCTTTGTCGGAGACATCCTGGCCGCTGAAGATCGGACAGGGCCCCCAGGCATCGCCCGGTTTTCCCTGATACAGCTGGCAGTTGGCGCAGTGTTCACCCGGTTTGAATTTGGGCTGGGTAGCCTTGTCGACCAGGGTGGCGTCGTGCTTGTATCCCAGTTGTTTGGCCAGTGGGCTGTTTTCATCGACGCGTTCGGCAGCCGTCGCGTGGCGCGACAGGGTCAGGCCGGATACCAGACCGGCGCTGGAGATCAGGAACGTACGGCGAGAGGTTTTCATGAGGAACTCCCAAGATTGGATTCCCCACGAGCCAGTGGTCTTTTCCGGTCCATTATTCGCCTGACCCGCCGGTGTGGCAAGTCACCGGGCCCACCCACCCTCGACGCCTGCCGGATTGCGGTGGGTTCGCCCGTGTTCAGTGCGGGTCGGATGTCAGCGGGCAGTCAGTCGATATACGTTGGTATTCATGCGCGTGATGCCGCGTTCCGCGAATTTCGGCTCGGTAGCCAGTACGTCGCGGGTTTCCAGGCATTCGATTTGCCAGCGCGATCCGTAACGCGCCTGCACTTCCGTGTCGGGCACTGAAAACGGCGGGCCATCCATTTCGGCTTGGGGATAGTCCAGCGTCAGCAGCAAGGCCCGACAGCCGGCGGGCAATTGTCCATAGACATGGTCCACGTAGCGCGCCCGCAGCTCGGGTGTCAGGGCGATCAGGGCGGCGCGGTCATAGCAGGCTTGGCAGTCCGACAGCGTGGCCGCATCCAGTCCGAAGATGTCGCCGCACAGATAATCGATGCGCCCAGCGTGGTACAGCCGTCCGTGCGGCGTGTCCCGGACGGTGGGGGTCAGGTCGTGTTCGGCGAAGAACTGCTCGACCGCCAGCGAGGAGATCTCGACCGCCAGCACGGCATGGCCCTGGCCGGCCAGCCAGGCCACGTCCAGGGATTTGCCCGCCAGAGGCACCAGCACACGGGCCCGCGCGGGAAGGTCCAGTCCGGGCCAGTGCTTTTGCAGCAGGGGCATCACCCGGCTCTGATGAAAGCCGGTCTGTCCTTGTACCCACCGCTGCAGCCAGAAATCCGTGTCCATTGGTTTCACTCCATCCGAGAATCTTGGAGTTTCAGTGTAGCGGGTCGGGTGGGTGGCGTGGTATGCCGTTACAGGACTCAGCATTGGGAAACTTGAAACACCCCGGACCGGCCGCCATCATGAAACTTCATTCATGAAAGCCAGGAGTCAGAGATGAATCAATCGATGAAAGCGTTCATGGCCGCTTCTGTCATCGCCCTGGGGCTGGCGGGGCCGATCAACCCCACGCGCGTAGCCAGGGCTCAGGCAGCCTCCGAAACCATCGATGCGCCGACCGAGGAACAGCTGCAGCGGTACGCGACTGCCGTGCGTCAGGTCAGCAACGTGGCGGCCGAATATCAGCCGCGTCTGGAGGCCGCGCAGGGGGACCAGGCCAAGCAGGCCGTGCGTGTCGAGGCCGATCAGCAAATGGTGGATCGGGTCGAGGCGGGCGGGATGAGCGTAGCCGAATACAACGGAATCAGCCATGCGGTGCGCAAGAACCCGGAACTGCGCAAGAAAGTCGAGCGCATGGTGGCGCAGTAGGCGATTCCGGGCGGTGCAAGGCCGCCCGGGTTTTCTCAGGTTTTTTCAGACCAGAGCACTCCACCGGTAGCCCAGTGATCCTTGCGGATCTCGGTCAAGATGATGTCGACCGCGCCAGGCTGGCAACCCAGGACTTCGCAGGTGCGTTCGGTCAGGGCCTGAACCAGTTCGCGTTTCTTCTCGGCAGGGCGGCCTTCGAGCAGTTCGATGTGCAGGGTGGGCATGACGTGGCTCCTGGTGATCGTGGAAAGATCAGGAGCCTAGCACACGCGCCCGAAGACCTGCGTGGAGCAGCCGTTGTGGATAAGCCGTGCTCCCTGTTCCCATCATCCCGTCTCCTTCTGAAAGAGGTGGTTAGTCCTTGATATGTTGTAAATATATTTAAAGGATATTAGACTGGTCGCTGAATCCTGGTGTGGCTGATGTGCCCGCTATCGCCCCGTCTTGCGGGCATCCTTTTGTCGTTAGGAAAGCATATGAATATTCAAGGCGTTCTGGTTCCCATCGTCACTCCTTTCACGGCGGACGATCGCGTGAATGCCGACGCGCTGCGCCAGCTGGTGGAGCGTTTCGTCGAGGCGGGCGTGGCCGGCATCGTCGCCTGCGGGACCACGGGGGAATACTATGCGCTCGATGATGAAGAGCGCGAACTGGTGCTGCGCACCGTGGTGGAGACGACCAAGGGCCGGGTGACCGCGATCGCCGGTATCAACGCGCTGTCCACGCCGGAGTCGATCCAGCACGCCCGGCGCGCCCAGGCACTGGGCTACGACGGGCTGATGCTGGCCACGCCGCCGTACAGTCTGCCTGAGCAGGCCGGCATTCTGGCGCACTTCCGCACGGTGGCAGCCGCCACGCCGCTGCCCATCATCCTGTACGACTTCCCGCAGCGTGTGGGCGTGCAGATTGCTGTGGAAACGGTCGTCGAACTGGCCAAGATCCCCAACATCGTGGGTATCAAGGAAAGCAGCGGCAATTTCAATCGGGCGCTGCACCTGATCCAGGCCCGCATCCCGGATTTCCAGATCATCAGTGGTTCGGACGACATGGCCGCCGACTTTCTGTTCTGGGGCGTGCGCTGCTGGATCAGCGGGGGCGCCAACGTGTTCCCGGGCGAGCAGGCCCGCATGGTCAAGGCAGCGGCCGATGGCCGTTGGGACGAAGTGCGCTCGCTGATGAACGGCATGTATCCGGTCATCCAGGCGATGGAATCCGGCGATTACAACCAGAAGGCGAAGCTGGGCTGCCGCCGTCATGGTGTCGAAGCCGGCACGGTGCGCTTGCCGCTGGCTCCGCTGTCCGACGAGGCCGCGCAGGAATTCCTCGCGATGCTCGACGCCTATCAGGCTTAAGGAGACTCCCATGCCGCACACTAAAGAACAGATTTTCGAACAGGCCCGGGCAGGTAGCCTGTGGGCCGGCAACCTGATTGCCGGGCAGGCGAAGCCCGGGGCCCGGATGGACAACACCACGCCGATCGACAACAGCGTGATCGGTGCCATCGAAGCCGGCACGGCTGCGGATGTGGACCGTGCGGTGAAGGCGGCACGGGCCACCTTCAAGTCCGGCGAGTGGTCGGCGTTGTCACCCGCCGAGCGCAAGCGTGTCATGTTGCGCTGGACAGACCTGATGACCGCGCATGCCGAAGAACTGGCGGCGCTGGACTGCATCGATGCCGGCAAGCCGATCACGGAATGTCTGAACACCGACATGCCGGCGACGCTGGATACCTTCCGCTGGTATGCCGAGGCGATCGACAAGTGCTTCGGCCGCATCGCCCCCACCGGGCCGGATGCGCTGGGCCTGATCGTGAGGGAACCGATCGGAGTCGTCGGGGCCGTGCTGCCCTGGAACTTCCCGGCGCAAATGTATGCCTGGAAAGTGGCGCCGGCCCTGGTCGCGGGAAATTCCGTCATCGTGAAGCCCGCCGAGCTGACCTCGCTGAGCGCCTATCGCATGACGCAGCTGGCGTACGAAGCCGGCGTGCCGGCGGGCGCCCTGCAGCTGGTCACCGGTCTGGGCGAGGAAACGGGCCAGGCCCTGGGCCGTCATATGGACGTGGACGTCGTGTCGTTCACCGGCTCGACCGAGGTCGGGCGTTATTTCCTGAAGTATTCCGCCGAAAGCAATCTGAAGGAGATCGTGCTGGAATGCGGTGGCAAGAGCCCGCAGGTCATTTTCGACGATGCCGATCTGGACCGTTTGGTCGATCACGTGCTGGCCGCGGCCTTCTGGAACATGGGCGAGAACTGCAGTTGTGGCTCGCGCCTGATCGTGCAGGCGGGCATCAAGGACGCGCTGCTGGAACGCTTGCGCGAGCGCCTGGCGACCTGGACTGTCGGCTTGCCGACGGATGAATCGGTGAAGATCGGCCCCATGGTCGAGCGCGCCCACTTCGAGAGGGTACGCGGCTTCCTGGACGGTGCGGCGGCCGATGGGGCCCGGCTGGTGCATGGCGGCCGGATCCATGCCGATCTGGGGAGTGGCTGGTACGTCGAACCGACGATCTTCGATCAGGTGTCGGCGGGCTCGCGGTTATTCCGGGAAGAGGTTTTCGGCCCCATCCTGGCGGTGACGCCCTTCGAGACGGAAGCCGAAGCCATCGAACTGGCCAACGACAGCGCGTATGGCCTGGCTGCGTCCCTGTACACTCGCGACGTCGGCCGTGCGCAGCGCGTAGCGCGCGCGATCCAGGCCGGCACGGTGTCGATCAACGGTTTTTCGGAGGGCGACATCACCACGCCGTTCGGTGGCTACAAGCAGTCCGGCTTCGGCGGCCGCGACAACGGCCTGGAAGCCCTGGATCAGTACCAGCAGATCAAGACCATCTGGTATGTGAACTGAATCGCTGTTTAATTTAAGAATGTCCTTCCGCCGCCGGGCCGTCCCAAGGCGGAAGGGCCCCCTTGGGGGGCAGCAAGCAGGCGCTAGCCTGCGCAGCGTGGGGGCACCCACTTCTTAGGCTTCGATCACGGTCCGCGTGAATTCCGTCAGATAGTCCATCAGCGCATCCGCCCCCGCGACCGCCTGTTCCGGGTTGTTGGCGTGGATGCCCTCGGCCTCCATCAGGTGGGATCGGGCGCCACGTTCCAGATCGCCTTCGTGCTGGTAGGCATACCAGAAGCGCCGGCACTGGATGATCATCGGGATGATCGCCTGGACCGCATAAGGGTTGCGGCAGGCCTCGTGGTTGATGCGGTCCAGTGCCTGATCGGCCTGCATGTATCCTGCCAGATCGCGACGCTTGGCCGCCGCCAGCATATCCTGCGCGTATTGCAGCAGTTTCGCCCGCTGGTCGGGCGTCGCCCGGCGCGCCGATGACGTGGCGATCAGGCGCTCCAGCACCCGGCGCGTGTCGATCAGGATCAGATGCTCGGCGATGCGGATCTCGCTGACCCGCAGGCCCCGGCGGGGTTGCTGCTCGATCAGGCCGCTGGCGACCAGCCGCATAAGCGCCTCGCGGATGGGAGTGCGCCCCAATCCGGTCATCTGGATCAGGTCACTTTCCACGATTGGCTGATTGGGCTCGAGCCGCAGCGTGGCGATCATCTGTTCGATCGCATCGTAGGCGGCCTCGGTCGCCCGGGTCTTGGTGGGGGTGGTTGCGATGGTCATGATCAGGCTGGGATTCCCCAGGCAAAGGGATCGTCGTCTTGCAGGATCAGCGTGGTTTCACCGCTGATGTGGGCGTTCCCTCGGATCGTGGGGATGACTGTGCCGTCGGGGCCGGTCTCGTAGCTGGCTTCGAAGCGGCTGCCAATGATGCTGGCCTGGCGCCAGATCTGGCCGGGCTGCAGCTTGCCGTCGGCGGCCAGGCAGGCGACCTTGGCGCTGGTCCCTGTTCCACAGGGTGAACGGTCGTAGGCTTTGCCCGGGCACAGCACGAAGCTGCGGCTGTCGGCCTCGGGATCCGCGCCGAACAGTTCGACGTGGTCGATCAGGGCGCCATCGCGCCCGCGAATCCCCTGGTCGTCCAGGGCCTGGCCGATGGCGGCGGCATGGTCTGTCAGTGCGGCGGTGCTGGCGCCTGGATGGACCCGATCCGGTGAGTTCACCAGGAAGAACCAGTTGCCACCCCAGGCAATATCGCCCGTTACCGGACCGATCCCTGGAACCTGGACCGTGACGGCTTTTTCCAGACGGTAGGAGGGCACGTTGCGCACGCTGACGCTGCCATCGGGGTGAAGCGTGGCATCGACCGGGCCGACGGGGGTTTCGATGCGGTGCACACCCGGCTGGATGCGTCCCAGGTAGGCCAGCGAGACGATCAGGCCGATGGTGCCGTGGCCGCACATCCCCAGGTAGCCCGCGTTGTTGAAGAAGATCACCCCCGCGCTGGCCTTCGGATCCTGCGGCGGGCACAGCAGCGCCCCCACGATCACATCATGGCCGCGCGGTTCGAGGATGACGGCTTTGCGCCAGTCGTCATGGTGTTCCGCGAGGTAGGCGCGGCGCTGAGCCATGTCGTCCGGCCCCGGGTCGGGGAAGCCGTCCAGCACCAGGCGCGTGGGTTCGCCCCCGGTATGGGAATCCAGAATCGAGATGCGTTTCATGAGCGGGAACCGAAAAAGGAAAAACGTTGGGCGCGATACGGATGCAAATCGATGGCCGGCTGCTGCCCGGTCACCAGATCACGGATCAGCCGGCCCGTGGCGGCGCTCTGGGTCAGGCCCAGATGGCCGTGGCCGAAGGCATACAGGACGGCCGGCTGGTGCGTCGCGCGGCCGATGATCGGCAGGGAATCTGGCAGGCTGGGCCGGAATCCCATCCATTGAGTGCCCCCGGAAGTGCGCAGATCCGGCAGAAAGGTTTTGGCCTTGTCCAGCATGACCTGGGCGCGGCGATAGTTCGGGGCGCGGTCCAGGCCGGCGAGTTCGACGGAGCCGCCCACGCGGATGCCGCAGGTCAGCGGGGACACCACAAAGCCGTGATCGCCGAAGGTGATCTGTTGACGCAGATCGAAGGCGTCCGGTGGCAGCGTCGTGTTGTAGCCGCGTTCGGTTTCCAGCGGGATCCGGTCCCCCAGATCGCGAGCCAGGAGATGGGATCGGGCGCCCGCGGCCAGCACCACCTGGCCCGCTTGCAGGTGGCTGCCGTCGTCCAGCGTCAGCCGTATCCCCGGCGCGTTAGGTGTCAGCGATCGGACCGAGCCGCGCAACAGCCGTACGCCTCGGGCGACGGCCTGCTGGCCGATTGCCTGACCCAGCGCGTAAGGATCCGCGACGTTTCGCCAGTCGGACACGAAGACGCCATGAGTAAAGCGGGGCGCCAGGCCGGGCTGCAGGGCGGCCAGTTCCGCCCCCTGCAGTAGCTGGCTTTCGATGCCATAACGCGCCCGCCAGCGGGCAGTTTCCTGCGAGGCCCGATAGCGGGCTTCCCCCTCGTAGAGTTCCAGGACGCCCCGGGAGTGCAGGTGGCCGGTCAGCCCGCTGCGATCCAGCATGGCCTGCATTTCGGTGCGCGCCAGCCCCATCAGGGCGACCTGGGCCTGGATATTCGCCTGATAACGGTCAGGCCAGCTGGATCGCCACAGATGCAGCAGCCAGGGCGCGATGCGCGGCAGATAGGCAGGCGGCAGACTGAGCGGCCCCAGGGGGTCGAACAGCCAGCGGACCGCTTTGCGGATGATCTTCGGCGATGCCAGCGGCAGGATTTCGGCAAAGGCCAGCGCACCGGCATTGCCTTTGCTGGCGCCGCCGGCCAAGTCTTGAGGTTCGATCAGGACCACGTCTCGACCAAGGTCGCTGAGAGCCAGGGCGCAATTGACGCCGATGATGCCGCCACCGACGATGGCGATGTCGCAAGAAGACGCTTGCATGAGATCCTTGATGCGTGGCACACCCCTGCGTTCAGGGCGGACGCTTGCGAATTTTCAGATGAATGCGCATCGCGCGGGCTGAAAATCCGGCAGCGAGCCTCGTGCGCTGACATCATGGTGGCACAGCTTGATTAAATATGCAATTGATATATTTACTGGTCAGGCGTCTGGGAAATGCAGGCGGCGGCCGGCTCTGATGCGTGGATACGGCGGTGGCCGTTGGCGCCTTAGTCTGTGCCCCAACGACGGGCCAAGACGGCGCGCTCGAGGGTGCCTACGTACTGCTGGATGGTGATTTCGCGGTTGGCTGGCAGTTTGAAGAAGCGGCAAGCCACCATCGCCAAGGGTTTGTCGCCCTCCTGGGCGAGTTGGGTGTGGCGCAGCAGGCGCAAGGTGACGTCCAGCGTGCCGGCGCCAGGCAGAGTCAGTGTGCAGGTGTCGAAGAAGGCGCCGATGCCGTGGTCCGCCAGCAGGTTTGTCCGGTCGATCAGCTGCAGGCCGCCGGCACTGATGTTGGCCAGCTTGAACGTCGCCTGCCCCGACGGCAGGGTCGCGTCCTTGATCAGGCAGGTGGCGGGATTGCTGGCCGGGATGTCCATGCGGAAGAATTCCCGCCGCTGCACGCGGCGCAGCTGGGCGGGCCAGGCCATGGAAAATGCCGGCCGGCCGTCATGCATGACAGGCTGCAAAGGGCCGTTGAATTCGATCATGACCCGGTCGAGCATGCCCTGCAGACGCACGGCGGGCGCACGCAACAACTGGGTGTTGAGGGTGTCCTCGGATGCATTGTCGATCGTGAGGGTGCCTTGTTTCACGTCCACGTCGAGCAGGGTGGAGATGATGGACACGGCATGGCCCGGGACATCCAGGCGCACCAGTGCGCGCTTGGTCAGCAGACCCTGCAGGATGTTCTGGATGTCGAGCCTTTGCGACACCGTGAAGGGATCGTCTTCCTCGAAGGCCATAGTCGATCAGGTCAAGGTTCAAGTTGCGCCAAGCTGCGATTCTAAACGATTCCGGCCCGTCGAAACGGGCCGGAATCGTGGGGGAGAACCTGGGTTTGTGCCTCAGTCGAGCGCCTTGAGCATGTCCTCCAGGACCTTTTTGGCGTCGCCAAAGACCATCATGGTCTTGTCCATGTAGAACAGTTCGTTGTCCAGGCCGGCATAGCCGGCCGCCATGGATCGCTTGTTGACGATCACGTTGCGGGCCTTGTAGGCCTCGAGGATGGGCATGCCGGCGATGGGCGACTTGGGGTCGTTTTTAGCCGCCGGGTTGACCACGTCGTTGGCGCCCAGCACCAGCACCACGTCAGTCTGGCCGAATTCGCCGTTGATGTCCTCCATTTCGAAGACCTGGTCGTAGGGGACTTCGGCCTCGGCCAGCAGCACGTTCATGTGTCCCGGCATGCGCCCGGCCACCGGATGGATGGCGTATTTGACCGTCACGCCCATGTCCGACAGTTTGCTGGCCAGTTCCTTCAGGGCGTGCTGAGCGCGCGCCACCGCCAGCCCGTAGCCCGGGACGATGGTGACCGTTTCGGCATTGCTCATGAGGAAGGCCGCATCGTCTGGGCTGCCGGATTTGACGCTGCGCTGTCCGGTCGCAGCCCCGCTGCCCGAGGACGCCTCGGCGCCAAAGCCGCCCAGAATGACGTTGAAGAACGAGCGGTTCATGGCCTTGCACATGATGTAGGACAGGATCGCGCCCGAGGATCCCACGAGCGAACCGGCGATGATCAGCATCGGGTTGTTCAAGGAGAAACCGATGCCCGCCGCTGCCCAGCCCGAGTAGCTGTTCAGCATCGAGATCACCACGGGCATGTCCGCCCCGCCGATCGGGATGATGATGAGCACGCCCAGGACGAAGGCGATGAGGGTCATCAGCACGAAGGGCAGCCATGACTGCGTGCCCATGAACCAGAACCCGCAGACAAGCATCACGATGGCCAGCGCCAGGTTCAGCAGGTGCTGGCTTGGGAAAACCACCGGCGCGCCCTGGAAGAGGCGGAACTTGTATTTGCCCGAGAGCTTGCCGAAGGCGATGACCGAACCGGAGAAGGTGATTGCGCCGACGAAGGTGCCGATGAAGAGTTCCAGACGGTTGCCCGTCGGGATGGGGGCGCCCGGCGCCGCGATGCCGAAGGCATGCGGTTCCGAGACGACGGCGGTTGCGATGGCGACGGCGGCCAGACCGATCATGCTGTGCATGAAGGCGATCAGTTCCGGCATCTTGGTCATCTCGACCTTGCGGGCGAGCAGGGTGCCGATGCTGCCGCCGATGAGCAGGCCCAGAATGATCCGGCCCAGTCCCAGGGCGGTTGCGCCATCGCGGGCCAGCCCGATGATGAGAGCCGCCGTGGTCAGGATGGCGATCACCATGCCGGCCATGCCGAAGGCATTGCCGCGCCGCGACGTGGTGGGGTGTGACAGGCCCTTGAGCGCCTGGATGAAGCAGACAGAGGCGATCAGGTAGAGCAGGGTGACGAGATTGGCCGAAATCATGCCTTGCCCCCTTTGCGTTCCTTTTTCTTGAACATTTCCAGCATGCGCTGGGTGACCAGAAAGCCGCCGAAGACGTTGACGGCGGCCAGTGCCACGGCCACCACGCCCATGATTTGCGCGAGCCCGCCGTCGGTCAGGCCCGTGGCCAGCATGGCCCCCACGATGACGATGGCGGAAATGGCGTTGGTGACCGCCATCAGCGGCGTATGCAGCGCTGGCGTGACGTTCCAGACCACGTGAAATCCCACGTAGACCGCCAGCACGAAGATGATGATGTTGATCAGGGTCGGGTTGACGGCTTCCATCAGGCGCTCCTCAGAACTTTGCCGTCCTGGCAAACCAGGCAGGCCTTGATGATGTCGTCGTCGGCCGGCAGCGCGAAGCGGCCTTCGGCGTCGATGACGAGCTTCAGGAAATCCAGCAGATTGCGGGCATACAGTGCGGAAGCGTCGGTGGCCAGCAGGGCGGGCAGGTTGGTCAGCCCCACCAGCGTCACGCCGTCATGGTCCACGACCTGGCCCGGCACCGACAGCGGGCAGTTGCCGCCGCGTTCGACCGCCAGGTCCACGATGACCGCCCCCGATTTCATGGCCGCCACTGTGTCCGGCTGGATCAGCACCGGCGCCGGGCGGCCCGGGATCAGGGCCGTGGTGATGACGATGTCGGCCTGTTTGCAGCGTTCGGCGACCAGGGCCGCCTGACGCGTCATCCAGGATGCGGGCATCGGTCGGGCGTATCCGCCCGTGCCTTCCGCGATCTCGCGTTCCTCATCGGTTTCGTAGGGGACGTCGATGAACTTCCCGCCCAGCGATTCGACCTGTTCGCGCGCGGCCGGGCGCACGTCCGAGGCTTCGACCACGGCGCCCAGACGGCGCGCCGTGGCGATGGCCTGCAGGCCCGCCACACCGGCGCCCAGCACGACCACACGGGCGGCCTTCAGGGTGCCGGCCGCCGTCATCATCATGGGAAAAATCCGGCCATAGTAGTGCGAGGCCAGCAGCACCGACTTGTAGCCGGCCAGATTGGCCTGGGACGAAAGCACGTCCAGGCTCTGGGCACGCGTGGTGCGGGGCGCGGCTTCCAGGGCGAAAGCCGTCAACCCGGCATCGGCCAGACTTTTCAGACCTTCGGCATCGAATGGATCCAGCATGCCTGCCAATACGGTGCCGGATTTCATCTGGGCGAGTTCGTCGGCGTCTGGACGGCGGACTTTCAGCACCAGTTCGCTGCCCAGGGCATTCGCCGCGTCGACCAGGGTGGCGCCCGCCTGTTCGTAGTCGCTGTCGCGATACCGGGCCGCGGTGCCGGCCGAGCGCTCGACCCGGACCTGGTGTCCGGCCTGGACCAGCTTCCTGACCGTTTCCGGCGTGGCGGCCACCCGGGTTTCACCGGGCAGAGTTTCACGGGGGATGCCTATCTGCATGGCGGCCTCCCGCAGTCGGGGTGCAACGAGGTCATGTCTGCTCCTGTAAGATTTTTTTGTGACCGGTCGGTTAGTGGCTAGCGTCCAGCGCCTGGCGCAGATCGTCCAGGATATCGTCGATGTGTTCGATCCCGATGGACAGCCGGATCATGTCCTCGCCGACTCCGGCGCGCGCGAGTTCTTCAGGGCTCAGCTGCCGGTGTGTGGTCGAAGCCGGGTGGCAGGCCAGCGATTTCGCGTCGCCGATGTTGACCAGACGCAGGATCAGCTGCAGCGCGTCGATGAAGCGTGCCCCGGCCGCGAGCCCGCCCTTGATGCCGAAGGACAGGATGCTGGCGGGCAGGCCGCCCATGTATTTCTTTGCCAGGGCATGTTCGGGGTGATCGGGCAACCCGGCGTATTTGACCCAGGCCACCTGCGGGTGGGACTGCAGGAACCGCGCCACCGCCATGGCGTTGGCCGTGTGGCGTTCCATGCGCAGAGGCAGGGTTTCGATGCCTTGCAGGATCAGGAAGGAATTGAAGGGTGAAATCGCACCGCCGGTATTGCGCAGCGGGACGACCCGGCAGCGGCCGATGAAGGCAGCGGGCCCGAAGGCATCGGTGTAGACCACGCCGTGGTAGGACGGATCCGGCTCGTTGAGCATCGGGAAGCGGTCCTTGTGCTTGGCCCAGGGAAAGGAACCGGCATCCACCACGGCGCCCGCGATGCTGGTGCCGTGGCCCCCCATGTACTTGGTCAGGGCATGCACGACGATGTCGGCCCCCCATTCGATCGGGCGGCAGAGCGCCGGCGAGGCGACCGTGTTATCCACGATCAGTGGCACGCCATGGCGGTGCGCCGCCTCGGCCATGGCCTGAATGTCGATGATGTTGCCCGCCGGGTTGCCGATGGACTCGCAGAAGACCGCCCGCGTACGATCGTCGATGAGCGCTTCCAGCGCATCGATGTCGTCGTGGGGGGCGAAACGGACTTCCAGCCCTTGGCGCGGGAAAGTATGAGCGAACAGATTGTAGGTGCCGCCGTAGAGCTTGGCGGTCGAGACGATGTTGTCGCCCGCCTGGGCCAGCGTCTGGATCGCGTAGGTGATGGCCGTCATGCCGGACGCCACAGCCAGGGCGGCCACACCACCTTCCAGGGCCGCCACGCGTTCTTCCAGGACCGCCGTGGTCGGGTTCATGATGCGGGTGTAGATGTTGCCGGGGACCTTCAGATCGAACAGGTCGGCGCCGTGCTGGGTGTCGTCGAAAGCATAGGATGTCGTCTGATAGATGGGCACGGCGACCGCCTTTGTGGTGGGGTCGGGCGCATAGCCCGCGTGGACGGCCAGGGTTTCGAATCTGCGGCTCATGGTGTCTCCTGCGTGGGATGTGGGGTGTCGGCGATCATCGGACATGGTACTGGTGATCGGTGCGGAAACGCAGCCGCCCACTTCCTATTTCAATAGACTAAAAAGTTATATAAAGTTTCATATATGACAGTGTGCCGGACTTTGAGGCAAAAACGTCCACCGCGCGGACTGGTTAGGGTTATCTCGGATGCGGGCATGGGTTAGCATTTCGGTTTACACATCCGCGCGCGTCGCGGTTCGCATCGTTTACATGCGGGATCGATCATGAATGTCTGGTTGAAGCGGGGGCTGTTCGGCCTGGTCGTGGCCTTGCTGGCGGCCATCGTCGGTCTGGCTATTTTCCTGCTGACCTTCAATCCGAATGCCTATAAGTCCCGGCTCGAACAATTCGTGTTCGACCGGTATGCGCGTACGCTGACTATCGACGGCGATATCGAGCTGTCCCTGTTTCCCCGGATCGGCCTGTCGGTTAGCGACGTGTCCCTGTCCAACCGCAAATCCAAGGAAACCTTCATCTCGGTGGACAGCGCCCGGTTCGCGGTGGCGATCTGGCCGCTGCTGTCAAACCAGCTGGTCGTCGATCATGTGGCGATTTCCGGCCTGAAGGCCTGGGTGGTACGCGACAAGCAGGGGCGTTTCAATTTCAGCGATCTGCTGGAATCCGGCCAGTCGGACGCCTTGCGTGAGCATCCGACCGTGGCTGCGATGGCTGCCGCTGCAGGAGTGGCGCCTCCCGAATCGGGGCCGGTGATGGAAGCGCGCTCCGACCTCAACATCGACATCGCGGGCCTGGACATGAAAGGCGGGCAGATCCATTACGTGGATCAGTATGACGGCCTGTCGACCACCCTGTCGGGCATCGACGCCAGCACAGGGCGGGTCACCTACGATCAGCCCTTCGACGTGTCCCTGAAATCGCGGGTCACGGGCAGCGACCCCGTGCAGGACGCTCAGCTTCAGGCGCAGGCGCTCTTGCGCCTGGATCCGGGAACCCGCAGTTATTCGGCGCAGAAAATCAATGTGCAGGTGGTGGGCCGCCTGGGCAATCTCGATCAGACGACGGCTGTCCTGAAGGGCAGCCTGGCTTACAAGGGTAACGAACACCAGTTCTCCGCCAGCAATCTGGAACTGGCCATCAATGGCAATATCGTTGGCGCTCATCCGATCCAGGGGCTGAAGACCAGCCTCACGGCTGGCCAGCTGCGGCTCGATCAGCGCAACATGGAACTCAAGATCGCGAAGCTGGCCTTGCGCGCCTCGGGTCAGGACGATGGGCGGCAGCTGGAACTCGCCCTGGATGCGCCGGCCATCTCGGTGTCACCCACGGCGGCTCAGGCTGATCCGGTGGCGGCTACCCTGAAATCGACCGGGGGCGACACCCTGGCTGTTTCCCTGGGGCTGGAGGGCCTAAGCGGCAATGCCAACGAATGGCAGTTCCGTTCCGTCAAGCTGGATGGCGCCCTGACTCAGGGCCAGCGTCTGCTGGGCCTGAAACTGGCCTCGCCGCTCAGCTGGAACACGACGCTTCGCAATGGCGCGCTCACCGCCCTCAAGGGCGACGTCAGTGTGCGCGATCCGTCCCAGTCGCAGGCGACCGACGAATTTCCGATGATCGGCAGCGTGCATCTGGATCTGGTGAAGGATACGCTGGACGCGGATCTGAACGCGGTTGTCGATGGGGGGCAGGCCTCTCTCAAGACCCGCCTCACACGCCTGGCCGATCCCAAAGTCCAGTTTTCCCTCAGTGCGGAAAAACTGGATCTGAATCGCTGGCTGCCCGTGCCGGTGTCCGCGAAACCCGCGCCCCCCAAGGATGCTCCCACCAAGGACTCCACCTCCGGAACCGCCGCGGCGAAGCCGCCTGTGGCAGAACCCCAGCCCCCGGCAGGCGCGACGCCGATCGATCTGTCCATCCTCAAGGGGCGGGACGTCGAGGGCGAGGTCAAGATCGCCGATCTGCGGGTGCGAAATCTGCAGCTGACCCGGGTGGCAACGCCAGTCCGGCTCCAGGGGGGGATCCTGACCTTGCCGAAACTGACGGCCGGCCTCTATGAAGGCACGGTGGATGGCAATTTTCGCGTGGCGGCTGACCAGACGGTCGGCCTGAAGCTGAATCTGGACAAGGTCCTGGTGGCACCGCTGGTGCAGGCCACGATGGGCCGCAATCTGCTGTCCGGGCGCGGCGCCGCGCAGATCGACGTCAAGACCCACGGTGATACCCCGGATGCGTTGCTGCGCGCACTGTCCGGCAATGTGGCATGGCAGGTGCGGGATGGCGCCGTGCATGGGGTGGATGCCTCGCGGACGCTGTCCGATGCGGCCACATCCCTGGGCAATGTTCTCAAAGGGCGGCTGGGCGCGGTGGCGTCACCGTTCGACAAGCAGCGCAGCACGCCGTTCAGCACGCTCGATGGTCGCATCGACCTGAAGGACGGCCAGGGCACGGTTTCGAAGCTGCTGATGGTGTCCAGCCTGGTCCGTGTGACGGCCGGCAAGCCGGTGCTCATCGACGTGCCGGGGCAGCGCCTGGACCTGCAACTGCTGGCCCAGGTGGCCGCCCACCCGCCCAAGGAACTGGCGGCGGCGTTGGGGCCCCTGCTGGGTGTAACCATTCCCGTGCGGATCACGGGGACGTGGTCGCATCCCGATTATGCCGTGCAGTGGGATGCGATCCGCAATCAGACGATCCAGCAGGCCGTGAAATCGGGCTTGATGGACCTGATGAAGGGGCGCGACCTGCTCGATCAGGTTCTGCCCACTCCCGAACCGGAAACTCATACGCCGGCGCCCGAACCCAAGTCGCCGTCCGACGCGGTCGGGCGGATCGGCAATGCCCTGAAAGGGCTGCTGGGCCAATGATCACCCTGTCACAGGAGCACTTCATGATACCATACGATGCGCAGCCGATCGCGGGTAGCAAGGGCCTGCCGGACGCCGATGCCCAGGCATACGATCGCCGCTGGCTGGTCGTGGACGGCCAGAGTCACTGGCTCAATCGCGACCAGGCCCCCCGGCTGGGCGAGCTGGATCTCAGTCTGCGTTTCGGCTATCTGGTCGTCCGGGCCCCCGGCATGCTGCGCCTGGACATCCCGCTGGATGTCATCGAGGATGATGACAGCGTGGAACGCACGGTGCGGGTGGGCGGGCAGGCGGTGCGCGCCGTGGACGAGGGTGACCTGGCGGCAGCCTGGTTCGCGGAATGGCTGGGTGTGCCCTGCCGCCTGATGAAGGTCCACCCTGATATGGCGGACATTGCGTGGCCGCTGTGATGGCCGGCTGATGCCGGCCCGGCCCCTGGGCCGGCGATGCAGGTCAGTCGGGCTGCGTCCCGTGCTGTTCGCGCAGCGTCTTGGCCTTGGCGTGCAGCCAGCGCTCGACGGACGGAAACACGAATTTGCTGACGTCGCCGCCCAGGATTGCGATTTCCCGCACGATGGTGCCGGAAATGAACTGGTACTGGTCCGAGGGCGTCATGAACAGGGTCTCGACTTCGGGCAGCAGATGGCGGTTCATACCCGCCATCTGGAATTCATATTCGAAGTCGGACACGGCGCGCAAGCCGCGCACGATGACGCGCGCTTCTTGTTCGCGGACGAAATCCTTCAGCAAGCCGCCGAAACTGCGGACCCGCACGTTGGGATAGTGGCCCAGGACCTCCTCGGCAATCTCGAGACGTTCCTGGACGGTGAAGAACGGACGCTTGTTCTGGCTGACTGCCACGCCCACCACGACCTGATCGAACAGGCCGGCGGCGCGCCGCACGAGATCTTCGTGTCCGCGAGTCAGGGGATCGAAAGTGCCCGGGTAGACGGCGGTAATCATGCGCTCTCCGTTAGCGTGAACGAGTCGGTGCCCGACTCGGATCGGGCATTATTACGATTTTTTTGCGTTGCAGCAAACTGTATCAGCGCGTAATGCACCTGCCCGGCCCGACCCTGGCGCAGGGGCAGCCAGTCGGCTGGCCATTCGTGGCAGGCCGTGTCGGATTCCAGATACAACAACCCGCCCGGAACCAGCGCACGGCCGATCAGGGGACGCACCCGGGCCAGCCAGTCGCTGCCAAACGGCGGGTCGAGCATCACCAGATCGAATGCGGGGGCCGGCAGGCCTTGCAGGTAGGCGAGAGCATCGCCGGCATGGATGCGGATCGCCGGCGCGTTCAGACGGGTCTGCACCGCACGTAGCCCGGCCAGAGCCCCGGGAGCCTGCTCGACGAGCTGCGCCAGGGCCACGCCCCGGGATGCGGCTTCGAAGCCCAGCGCGCCGGTCCCCGCGAACAGGTCCAGCACCCGCCGGCCTTCGAACGAACCGCCCCAGAAATGGGCCAGCCAGTTGAACAGCGTTTCACGCACGCGGTCGGGGGTCGGGCGCAGGTGATCGCCATCGGGAACCGAAATGGGGGTGCGGCGGTACGTACCGCCTACAATACGAATCTGATGTTTTTTCATGCGCGGCCCGTGATGATCGGCACGGCTGTCGGGCAATCGCCGGATCGTTCAGTGTAAAGCCTATGTTCAGTTTTTTTAAACGCAAGAAACCCCAGCCGCAGGTCGACGAGACCATCGTTCAGGCCGATGCGCCCGAAGTCGCGCCTGTCGCGCCCACGGAACTTCCCTCGGAAACGCTGGCGTCCCGCGTGTCCGAGGCGCCAGCGCCCGAGGTCGCCCCGGTGGCCCCGACGGAACTGCCACCGGATGCGCTGGCTGCGCACCAGGCCGAGCCATTGCCGCAGGCTCTTGCCGAAATGGGGATTTCGCAGCCGCCGGACCCCTGGTCGGATCGGCCGGATGCCTCGGGCGATCCACTGGTCCGCCTGGATCAGACTTCCGCAGCGGATGCGCCGGTTCAGAACAAGAGCTCCTGGCTGACGCGTCTGCGACAGGGGTTGTCGCGCACGGGCCAGAACCTGGGCAGTCTGTTCGTCGGCGTCAAGGTCGACGAAGCCCTGTTCGAGGAACTGGAAGTCGCGCTGATCATGGCGGATGCCGGTGTCGAGGCCACCGACAAGCTGCTGGCCGAATTGCGGGCCCGAGTGCGCAAGCAGCGCATCGATCAACCCGAGGCCGTGCGCGCCGCCCTCCAGGACATTCTGGCCGATCACCTGAAAGTGCTTGAAAAGCCCTTCGTGGTCGGGGAATCGGCCCCCATGGTGGTGATGATCGCCGGGGTCAATGGCGCGGGCAAGACCACGTCCATCGGCAAGCTGGCCCATGCTCTGCAGGCCCGTCAGGCCACTGTGCTCCTGGCCGCGGGTGACACCTTCCGCGCGGCGGCCCGTGAACAGCTGGTGGCCTGGGGGGCGCGTAACGGCGTCACCGTGATCGCCCAGGAAGGTGGCGATCCGGCAGCGGTGGCCTTCGACGCGGTCAACGCGGGCCGTGCGCGCGCGGCCGACGTGGTGCTGGTCGACACGGCCGGCCGGCTGCCCACGCAGCTGCATCTGATGGAAGAACTGAAGAAGATCAAACGCGTCATCGGCAAGGCCGACGCCAGCGCTCCGCACGAAGTCCTGCTGGTGGTGGACGGCAATACCGGCCAGAATGCGCTGGCGCAGATCCGGGCGTTCGATGCGGCGCTGGGCCTGACGGGGTTGATCGTCACCAAGCTGGACGGCACGGCCAAGGGCGGCACCCTGGCGGCTGTCGCGGCGGGCAGCCAGGGGGTGCGCCCGGTGCCGGTGTACTGGATCGGCGTCGGCGAAGCCATGCAGGATCTGCAGCCCTTCGTGGCCGCGGAATTCGCCGAGGCGCTGCTGGGCGGCCGGTCGGGCTGATCGGGCCGGTGCCGGCGCGCCGACTTCGGCGAGTCGCTAAAATGGGAACCACTTCGGTCTTGAATGGACATCATTGAGATGAATACGGATACTGGCGCGGCGCGCGTGGCGTCGCCTTCCCTCGAAATTTCTGCCGTTCAGGAGATCGTGGCCGAGCTTCGAGCCGGCCATATGGTCATCCTGGTCGACGAGGAAGATCGCGAAAACGAGGGCGACCTGGTGATGGCCGCCGATTTCGTGACGCCCGATGCGATCAATTTCATGGTCACGCATGCGCGCGGACTGGTCTGCCTGACGCTGACCCAGGAACGCTGCGAGCGGCTGCAGCTGCCCTTGATGTCCAATCAGAACGGCACCCGCTATGGCACCAATTTCACGGTCTCGATCGAGGCCGCCGAGGGTGTCGGCACCGGCATCTCGGCCTCGGACCGCGCGCGCACCATCCAGGCGGCCGTGGCGCGCGACGCCAGACCCGCCGATCTGGTGCAGCCGGGGCACATCTTCCCCGTGCGCGCCGTACCGGGCGGGGTGCTGGTACGCGCCGGCCATACTGAAGCGGGCTGCGACCTGACCGCCATGGCGGGCCTGACGCCGGCCGCCGTGATCTGCGAGATCCTGAAACCCGATGGCACCATGGCCCGCTTGCCGGATCTGGTGACGTTCGCCCAGGAACATGGCCTGAAGATCGGTACGATCGCGGATCTGATCCAGTACCGCAGCGAACATGAAACCATGGTCGAGCGTCTGGTCGAGCGGACCGTGACCACGCCCTGGGGGGAATTCCAGGCGGTGGCCTACCGGGACCGCGCATCCGACGCGCCCCACCTGGCACTGGTGCATGGGCGGATTCATCCCGACGAGGAAACCCTGGTGCGGGTGCACGAGCCCACCAGCGTGCTGGACCTGCTCGTCGAGGGAGCGACCCGGCACAGCTGGACCATCCCGCAGGCGCTGCGCACGATCGCGGCTTCGCCACGTGGCGTGCTGGTGCTGCTGAACTGCCAAGGAGAAGCCAACCTGCTGTTTGCCCAGTTCGACGCGTGGGCACGCAGCACCGATGGCGCGCCGACGGCGGCTGCCGCGCCGGAAGGCGAACGCCATGGGCTGCGCACTTTCGGGATCGGCGCGCAGATCCTGCGCGACCTCGGGGTGGGGCAGGCGCGGCTGCTGGCGCGCCCGCGCAAAATGCCCAGCATGGCCGGGTTCTCCCTGACGATTACGGGTTACCATAACGAACCCGGCGCCCCTGGCGCCACGAACTGACCACGGAATCACGACTATGAACCCTTATGTGATGACCCCCGACATGAACGGCGAAGGCTTGCACATCGGCATCGTGCGTTCCCGCTTCAACGCCGACATCGGCGAAGCCGAGCTGCAGACCTGCCTCGACGAACTGGCAGCCCTGGGCGTGGATGAACGCGACGTGATGGTCGTGTCCGTGCCTGGCGCGCTGGAACTCGGCGTCACGCTCGCGCAGATGGCCGAAACCTTCGAATTCGATGCCCTCATCGCGCTCGGCGCCGTCATTCGCGGCGAAACCTACCACTTCGAGCTCGTCAGCAATGAATCGGCGTCCGCCATCAGCAGGATCGCTCTGGAAACCGGCATTCCGGTAGCCAACGGCGTGCTGACCACCGACACCGACGAGCAGGCCCAGGCCCGCGCGGCCGACAAGGGCCGCGATTGCGCCCGCGCCGCCGTGGAAATGGCCAATCTGGTCGCCGCGCTTGAACCGGACTCGGAAGACGAAGACGACGAAGAAGACGACTTCGAAGAAGAGGAAGTCGATGACTGAACCCAAAGCGCGCAACGGGCGCGCCAACCCGCGCAGCGCGCGCCGCATGGCGCGCGAATTCGCGCTTCAGGGCATTTATGCCTGGCTGCTGCGCGGCGGAAACGACTTGGGTGAACTCGGCGAGATCGATGCCCACGTGCGCGATGGCGAGGGCTTCGATCAGGCCGACACCCAGTGGTATCACACCCTGCTGCAGGGTGCCGCCAGCCAGTCGGAATCCCTGCGTGCCCGTTTCGTGCCCTACATTGATCGTCCGCTGGCGGAACTCTCGCCCATCGAACACGCCGTGCTGCTGATCGGCAGCTTCGAACTGGTGCATCACCTCGAGGTCCCGTATCGGGTGGCCATCAACGAGGCGGTCGAATTGGCAAAATCCTTTGGCGGTACCGATGGCTATCGTTTCGTCAACGGCGTATTGGACAAACTGGCCGCCGAAGTCCGCGCGGCCGAGGTGCAATCCACGGCGCGCCGCTAAGGCGCCGGGGGCCGCCGTATGCAACCGGGTGGCGAATTCGATCTGATCGCTCGCTATTTCAGTCGTCCGGCCCCCGATGGCATGCTGGGGGTGGGCGACGATTGCGCGCTGCTGTCGACCGCCCCGGGTTGCGAGCTGGCCGTCAGCACCGACATGCTGGTCGAAGGCCGGCATTTTTTTTCCGACGTGGATCCGCGACTGCTGGGACATAAGTCGCTGGCAGTCAACCTGTCGGACCTCGCCGCCATGGGCGCGCGGCCATTGGCCTGCACGCTGGCGATCTCCCTGCCGCGCATCGATCCCGACTGGCTCCAGGGCTTTTCCGAAGGCTTTCATGCCTTGTCCGCCGAATCCGGCTGTGCGTTGCTGGGTGGCGATACCACGCGCAGCCCGATGGGGGTGGTCATCAGCATTACGGTCCTAGGCGAGGTCCGCCGCAACCAGGCTTTGCGGCGCGATGCCGCCCGGGTTGGGGATGATATCTGGGTGTCCGGCACGCTGGGCGCCGCCGACGTGGCGCTGCGTCTGATGCAGGGCCGGTTGCCTGCCGATGCCGCGCGGCTGTGCGCGGCACGCCCGTTCCTCGAGCGCCCGGTGCCCCGGCTGAAGCTGGGCCGCTACCTGACCGGGGTGGCGCATGCGGCGATCGACATTTCCGATGGCTTGTTGCAGGATCTGGGCCACATTCTGGATGCCAGCCAGTGCGCGGCTGAACTCTGGCTCGATGCGCTGCCGGCCGATCCGGTGCTCGACGGGCTGGATGCCGCAGTACGCCACGATGCGATCCTGGCGGGGGGCGATGCGTATGAGTTGTGCTTCACGGCGCCGCCTCGGCGGCGCGAGCAGATCCAGACGCTAAGCCGGCAACTGAATCTGCCGATCGCCCGGATCGGCGAGATCCGGCGCGGCGCCGGGGTGCGTGTACTCGATGCCGGCGGCCAGGTCCTGCCGATCCCGCATCGGGGGTTCGATCATTTTGCGGATGAAGGTTGACCATGGCATCAGGACGCGCCCCGCGCGATTCCGCGCCCCCCAATCCTGAACGGCCGTCGGCCGCCTGGGTTTTCGCCCGACCGGAACGGATCATCGCGTTTGGCTTCGGGTCGGGACTGATCCATCCCGCTCCGGGGACCTGGGGGACATTGACGGGATGGCTGCTGTGGGCCCTGTTCCTGCGCGGCTTGCCCGATGCGTGGATGGTGGCGGTGCTGATCGTGTCGTTCGGACTGGGCTGCTGGGTGGCTCAGCGCTGCGGCGATGCGCTGGGGATTCCCGATCACGGCGGCATCAACTGGGACGAGATCGTCGCCATCTGGCTGGTGCTGTGGCTGATGCCCGAAGGTTTCTGGTCCCAGCTGGCCGGGGTGATCCTGTTCCGCATTTTCGATATCCTGAAGCCGCCGCCCGTCAGTGTGCTGGACCGGCGCTTCAAGAGCGGCTTTGGCGTCATGATCGACGACATCGTCGCGGCCCTGTACGCCTTGTTGGCGGCAGCCATCCTCATCCGTCTGGGAGTTCTGCCATGATTGATCGTGACTTGCGCGCCCTGTCGGGCGAGTTGGGTGCCGCCCTGCGCGCCGCCGGCTGGATGTGCGCCACCGCCGAATCCTGCACGGGGGGGCTGCTCGCGGGTGCCATCACCGCATGTCCCGGGTCCAGCCAGTGGTTCGAACGGGGTTTTGTCACCTACAGCAACGCCGCCAAAGTCGAGCAACTGTGGGTGTCGGTGGATACGCTCGAGCGCTATGGCGCCGTCAGCGAGGAAACCGCCATGGAAATGGCCGGTGGCGTCCTGGGGGCGGTACCGGCGGCGCGCCTGGCCCTGGCGACGACCGGCATCGCCGGCCCGGACGGGGCGACGCCCGGCAAGCCCGTCGGCATGGTGTGTTTTGGGGTGGCGCGCCGAGCGGGCCCCGGCATCGTGACGCGCGCGGTCACCCGGGTGTTCGAGGGGGACCGCGCAGCCATCCGGCTAGCTGCCGTGCGCTTCGCCATGCAGGCAGCCCTGGAAGATCTGAAACGCGGCTGATCCGATCGGCTCAGCGCTGCGGCACAGGGTCAAGATCGCGCATTTCTCCCGAAGACAGAGAATGCACCTGGTTACGGCCATGGTGCTTTGCGTAGTACATGGCTTGGTCCGCTGTGGACAGCAGCGTGCTCAGGGTGGCATCCGGCATCTGGGAATCATGCACCACGCCGATGCTGGTCGTGATGCGCAGGGGTTCGTCACTGTCGTGGTACAGGCGGATCTCTTCGACGCAGCGACGCAGGCGTTCGGCGATGGACAAGCAGTCCTGACACGCGGTGTCCGGCAGCACGATACCGAATTCCTCGCCACCCAGCCGGCCGAACAGATCCTGGGGCCGGATTGCCGCGTGGATGACGCGGGCGAATTCACTCAGCACGCTGTCTCCGGCCGCGTGGCCGTGGTTATCGTTCAGCTGCTTGAAGTGATCGATGTCGAGCATCATGACACCATTGCCGTAAGATGCGGCGGGCGATTGCTGCAGATATTCGGTTGCGCCGCGCATGAAGGCCTGGCGAGCCAGGGCGTCGGTCAAATCATCGTGGTCCAGCGCCTGGTTCAACGCGTGCACTAGATCGTTGCGGGCGGCCAGCGAACTGGATATCAGCAAGGGGGTGGCCACCATCAGCTGCAGCCCCATTTGCAGCGAGATCTGAGACCAGATCGATGCCTGGCCGGGCGGCATGAGGCCCCAGTGCAGGGTGTCGGACACTATCAAACTGAGCGTGGTCGCCAGCGTCAACCACGCGGTAGTCTGTTGATGGTAGGAATATGCGCAGAACAGCAGCGCCGGTATCGGGAAAGCGATCATGCTTGGTCCACCGAGCAGCACCGCCAGAGCAACCGCTACGGCCAGCGAGACCAGGGGCCAGGGGAGACGCTTGAAGTGCAAGTGCCTGAGCAGATGCCGCCGAGGGTGGCGGCGCTCGCCCGATTGCCTGGCGGTCGGTGAGAACAGCAATAGGCAGGCGGGCAGGATCGCACTATAGCCGAGCCATTGCCGCAGCAGCGCCTCGATGACGGTGGGAAGGTATGCGTTTTGCCAGAAACCGGCTGTCAGGCCGGCTAGCGTGGTGCATGCGGATGCTGCCATGCCGGCAGCCAGGATCTTGATGATGGCATGATGGGTGCGCAGCGAGCCCAGTCGCCAGACTCGCCCCAGCAGGTACCAGGCGACCCACACTCCAAACACGTCGACCGCCACATTCAATAGTACGGCCTGTCCCGTGTCGTACCAGTGGCTGTATGCCAGCAGGGCGCCGACCAGCACCATGGCCCAGGACATGATCTGTTGAGGTGCGGCGACGCACAACAGCAGGCACACCAGCATGGCATTCGCGGGCCGGAAGCCGATCGGCCCCAGGGCGGATCGGAATACGAGACTAAAGTGAATCAGTAGAAAGGCAAGTACAGCGACCGGGATGAACCGCCCTAACCGTCGCGTACCGGACAGGCTACGGAAGATGGCTCGATACATGATGCACCGATTCTACTGAACAATCTTGTCTAGATAGCGATCGGTTGCGTGCTCGGGCGGCGTGTCATGCCATGGGCCATGTCACCCTCTGCTAATTATGCGAATAGGACATGAACTTTGGGATTAAAACGACACATCGCCGGTTCGCGCCGGGTTGCTCAGGGCCTGGCGAATTGCGCTGCGCGTCGCGCGGGCCGTCTTGGCGGCCGCCTCGACCCAATTGTCGCCCTGGCTGGCGTACAGGATGGCGCGGGACGAATTGATCATCATGCCGGTGCCGGCGGCGGTCCGCCCCGCCTGAACGGTCGCCTGGATGTCGCCTCCCTGGACCCCGATGCCGGGGATCAGCAGCGGCATGTTGCCCACCCGGCGTCGCACTTGGGCGATCTCTTCGGGGAAAGTCGCCCCCACCACCAGGGCGCATTGCTCATTGGTGTTCCAGACGCGCGCCACCTGGTCGGCCACGTGCAGGTACAGGGGGGTGCCATTGGCCAGGCGCATGTCCTGCAGATCGGCGCCACCCGCGTTCGAGGTGCGGCACAGGATGATGACCCCGCGGTCGCCGTAGTCGATGTAGGGCTGGATCGAGTCGCGGCCCATGTAGGGGTTCACCGTGACCGCGTCGGCGCCATAGCGCTCGAAGGCTTCGCGGGCATACTGCTGGGCGGTGGAACCGATATCGCCCCGCTTCGCATCCAGCACGATGGGCAGGTGCGGATGATGTTCGCGGATATGTTTGCACAGGTCCTGCAGCTGCTCTTCCGCGCTCAGGGCGGCGAAATAGGCGATTTGTGGCTTGAAGCCGCAGACATAAGGGGCCGTGGCGTCGGCAATGCGCCGGCAGAACTCGAACACGGCATCCGAGCGTCCGGCCAGTTCGGCCGGGAAACGGCGCGGATCGGGGTCGAGCCCGACCATCAGCAAGGATTCCTGGCTGGCCCAGGCGCAGTTCAATTTTTCGGTGAAGTTCATGGGGCAGTCGCGAAAAGGTTCTGGCAGGATTGTAGAGCAGGCGATTGGCCGGATCGTGCCGTCAGCCCGGCCACCAGCGGGGCACCAGCACGGTCGCCCACGCGGCCCCCGCCAGCAGCAGGGCCAGCAGCACGGCGGCGCTGCCGATGTCCTTGGCCCGGCCCAGCATCGGGTGATGGTCGGTGCTGATGGCATCGGCCAGCGCCTCGATGGCGGAATTGATCAGCTCGACGATCAGCACCAGGACCGGCATGCTCGCCAGCAGCAGCCGTTCGCCGGCCGTATTGCCCAGCCATAGGCCCAGCGGGATCAGGATGATCGTCAGCAGGACTTCCTGGCGGAAGGCGACCTCGTGGCGCCAGGCGGCGCCCAGCCCCTGCAGCGAATAGCCGAAGGCGCGGATGATGCGGATCAGGCCGCCAGTGTTTTTGTAGGGGGAAGGCTGGGTCATGGAACGCCGGGGCGGTGTATTCCGGCATTGTAATGGGTGGACGGAGCGATGCGCATGTCCAGGATGCAAAAACCCCGCTGCGGCGGACCACAGCGGGGTTCTGGATCGGGGCCGTTCCCGGACGGCGCCTGAAGCGCCCGTCCGGGAACCGGGAAGGCAGGAGCTTAGAAGCCGCCCATGCCGCCCATGCCACCCATACCGCCCATGTCGGGCATGGCGGGGGCCGGCTTGTCTTCGACGATCTCGGCCACGGCGGCTTCGGTCGTCAGCAGCAGGCTGGCCACGGAAGCGGCGTTCTGCAGCGCGGTGCGGGTGACCTTGGTCGGGTCGATGACGCCTTGCTCGACCAGATCGCCGTATTCGCCGGTGGCGGCGTTGTAGCCGAAGTTGCCTTCGCCCTTTTCAACCGCATTGACGATCACGCTGGCTTCGTCGCCGGCATTGCTGACGATGGTGCGCAGCGGCGATTCGATGGCGCGCAGAACCAGCTTGATGCCGGCATTCTGGTCGGCGTTGTCGCCCTTGACCTTGGCCACGGCGGCCTTGGCGCGGATCAGCGCGACACCGCCGCCGGGGACGATGCCTTCCTCGACGGCTGCGCGCGTGGCGTGCAGGGCGTCTTCGACGCGGGCCTTCTTTTCCTTCATTTCGATTTCGGTCGCGGCACCGACGCGGATGACGGCAACACCGCCAGCCAGCTTGGCCACGCGTTCCTGCAGCTTTTCACGGTCGTAGTCGGACGTGGCTTCCTCGATCTGCGTGCGGATTTGCTTGACGCGCGCTTCGATGTTCTTGGCGTCGCCGTGACCATCGATGATCGTGGTGTTTTCCTTGGCCACTTCGATGCGCTTGGCTTGGCCCAGCAGTTCCAGGGTCGCCTTTTCCAGCGACAGGCCGGTTTCTTCGGAGATCACCGTGCCGCCCGTCAGGATGGCGATGTCTTCCAGCATGGCCTTGCGACGATCGCCAAAGCCCGGGGCCTTGACGGCGGTGGTCTTCAGGATGCCGCGGATGTTGTTGACGACCAGGGTGGCCAGGGCTTCGCCTTCGACGTCTTCAGCCACGATCAGCAGCGGACGGCTGGACTTGGCAACCTGTTCCAGGACCGGCAGCAGGTCGCGGATGTTGCTGATCTTCTTGTCGAAAATCAGGACGAACGGGTCTTCCAGGACGGCGACCTGCTTGTCCGGGTTGTTGATGAAGTAGGGCGACAGGTAGCCGCGGTCGAATTGCATGCCTTCGACGACGTCCAGTTCGTTTTCCAGCGACTTCCCGTCTTCGACGGTGATCACGCCTTCCTTGCCGACTTTGTCCATCGCGTTGGCGATGATTTCGCCGACGGAGGTGTCGCTATTGGCCGAGATCGAACCGACCTGGGCAATGGCCTTGCTGGTGGTGCAGGGCTTGGACAGGGCATGCAGTTCCGCGACGGCGGCAACCACGGCCTTGTCGATGCCGCGCTTCAGGTCCATGGGGCTGATGCCGGCGGCCACGAACTTCAGGCCTTCCTCGACGATCGCCTGGGCCAGCACGGTGGCGGTGGTGGTGCCGTCACCGGCGTTGTCGGAGGTCTTGGAAGCGACTTCCTTCACCAGTTGCGCGCCGATGTTCTCGAACTTGTCCTTCAGTTCGATTTCCTTGGCCACGGACACGCCGTCCTTGGTCACGGTGGGGGCGCCGAACGAGCGATCCAGCACCACGTTGCGGCCCTTGGGGCCCATGGTGGTCTTGACGGCATTGGCCAGGATGTTGACGCCACGGACGATGCGGGTGCGCGCATCGTCACCGAAATAAACTTGCTTTGCAGCCATGTTGAAATTCCTTGGGGTTGAACGGTGAGGTGGCTTACTGGATCACGGCGAAGATTTCTTCTTCGCGGATGACGAGCACTTCTTCGCCATCGACCTTGACCGACTGGCCGGCGTACTTGCCGAACAGGACCTTGTCGCCGACCTTGACGTCGACAGCGATGAGCTTGCCGTCCTCGGTCTTCTTGCCGGGACCGACGGCCAGGACTTCGCCCTGATCGGGTTTTTCAGCGGCGCTTTCGGGGATGACGATACCCGAGGCGGTGGTGCGCTCGTTGTCCAGACGCTTGACGATCACACGATCGTGCAAAGGACGCAGTGCCATGGAGGAACTCCTGTACGTAGAAATTGAGAAATGCGGGGGCAAGGCGGGTGTTAGCACTCAACCCCATCGAGTGCTAATTATAGGGATGATTTCCCCCTTTTCAAGGGGAGCGCGAAGGAAGTTACATTTGGCGTGATGTTCTGACAGCTGTCGAATTTCACTCAACTTTGAATTTATTTCACTCAAGTCTGAACTGTGCCCCAGGAGAGCCATGCTGCTGACGGCTCCAGGGCCGTGAAGGTGCCGCGCCTCCGGCTGTTCTCCTGGGTCAGCGGTGCTCCTGGACGGTCACGGCGGGGGAGGGGCCGGCTCACAAAATTCAGAGTTCAGTGAAATTTCTCCCGCAAAATTCAGACTTGAGTAACACAGCAGTTCAGAGGTGGATGGTCTGATTTCTGTAAGCCATTGATTTTATTGTTAGGACTATTCAGAGATGAATGAACTTCGACAACAGCTGTTGTCGAATTTCACTCAACTTTGAATTTATTTCACTCAAGTCTGAACTGCCCCTCACAGCTAGACTCAAGGATGGTGCGGCTTGCAGGCTGATTCTGGGATGTAACGCGCTAACGTCAAATGCAGGGTTTCAACCTGATAGTTGCGTTTTCGCGTTGTTCGTGGGAGCCCCACCGATGTGCCACACCCATGTTTTTCTCCTTCATGGGTACGGGTGGATTTCCGGTCGCTTGCTTGCGGCCCCTCGCGACGGCACTCATCTGCGCATTGAATGTGTGCCGCATGTAGATCCAGCGCGCGACAGGTTATCCGTCAACGGCCTGCGCGCTCATGACCTGTTGGCGGAAGCCGGCGCCGGCTTCCCGAGACGAAACATGAAATTGATAAACGAACACGCCTGGTCAAGCACCAACAGCGCATCGCTGACTGAAACGGTGGGGGGCGTGCTGCCTCCATGTCCGACGCCAGACGTCCGGTTGCGCCAGATGTAAAACTGTTCCATCGCATTGATGAAATTCGCATCGGCCAGTTGCCCGGCCTTCAGCTCTTTCACCGCATCATGTAGTGTCGCCGGCTCTTTCCGATTGTTTGCTACGAACCATCGCTTCACGAAAGCCTCCAGCGCATTAATGGCACTCGCCGCAGCGCGCGCAGCATTGACGCTGCTCGGGTCGACCAAATCCGCGCGCGCACTGTTCAGTGCCTTCGCGATATCGGCGTGTGGCGCCAGCGCCGCGACTGTCGCTTCCACTGTGGGTGCGACACCCTCGTAGTAGATCTCAACATACGGCTCCTCCACCGCATGCAAGTCGGGTACCACATAGCCGAGCCGATGCGCCTCGAACATTGCGTTGATCGCCTTTCGCCCGAGCCTACGCACCAGAATCTCGACGATGCTTATCACCTCGTGCCACGCGGCCGTAAGCAAGAAATCTTGAAGGTGCTCGTGCCGATAGAACTCGTAGATCTGATCCACGTCGAAGCACATGATCGCCGGAGCTTGGTTCACATGCGTGGTGATCTCGCGATAGATCACATACTCACGCACGAAAGCCCCCTCTTCCCCATCGTTCACGGCTAGATGCTGAATTTGCCGCATCAATTCCATCCGAAAGGCGGGAGGCAGGTAGTCATACTGGAGCGCGCCCACGGCAACGTCGAGGCCGTGTCGTCGGGAGAAACTCTGCTGCATCGTCATTGTTTACGTGCCGGTATAGGCGGTTGGGTAGTTAAGTTAATCATTGTTCCGGACAGGCTGGCCCCTCGTGCTGGCTAACCGATGCGACGAGCTGGGCACGCGGTGGGGAGGATAGGAGGCCTCTTGGCTCGTAGACGATCCAAGAGGCCTCCTATCCTTCGCTTAGCTTCCAAACGCGGCGCCGACCAGGTCTGCCACTGCCTCTAAATATGGCTTGCTGGTGAGTTTCGAGCTGGACGCATCGATGGTGATGACTTCCCCGAAGGCTTCTGCAGCAGAAATCCCAGTAGCGGGCGTGATCGCATAGAGCGTGAAAACACCAAACAAGTCGATGGCGGTGACTATGCCGAGGCCCTTCAGATGAGCGCAGGTTATTGCGTGCTCGGAGGTTTTAGTCGAATGGGCAACGAACGCAGGCGGCAAAGGTCTAAACGCGGCGCCTTGAATCTTGACCAGAGCGAGAGCCGCATCGTCTTCGGCCATCATTGCAGCGCGAAGTTGTGTTCCACTTGGGCCAGTGATTGCCTCATCCCCGAAAATCCTAACGGTCGTGAGATAGGCAATTTTGAACAGTTGACGGCGGATCATTGCCATATTTCCGGCCAGTTGCATGTGCAGCTTGGGTCCTTGCGTACTTATGGGCATGCCAAGTTCGACTGGGATTCCTTTTTTTGCATAATTAGCTGCTATCTGGGTGGCCATTTGCATAGCTACATCACCAAAGCCGCGCACGCCAATTACTCGGCCCTGACTATCTGTGTCCACTGGCTGCTGGAATTTCAGATCGATGCCATCCGTAGAAAATACGGCTTTAATACCCTCGCCGCTACCCGTCACTGTGCCGGCGACTGACGCTTTGACGTTGCCCGACCTGGAGATGACTCCCTGCGTCATAGCCAGAAATCGAACCAGAGGATCGTTGACAGTTGGCTCGTCCACCAAATCGTTCATACGGCCGTTTTCGACAGTCAATGCACGAACCGTAAAATTGGCTGGGGCTCCCAAGGCCACTGGAAGTATGTGTTCGTCGTTAGTTTCAGCGGATTCAAGCGGCACCTGCGCATAGGGGCATAGCGTTTGAGGCATTGTTGTTCCGATCTGGGATAGGTTGGATGTGGGCACTGGGGGATAGAAAGTCTGCTTTTGCGGCCTTTTCCTGGTTCCTCGAAGAGCTGCATATGCGCCCTCAGAGAGTACCGTTTATTATTGCATTTCGCAAAACGTTGTTTAAGCTTGTCTGCTATCCCTGGACGCTTCCAGGCAGGTAGCCCATGCCGTAACTGTCGAAGTTCAAGCGGGCTGGAATTAGCTCCCCAGAGTTATCAATGATTTAGCAGATTTTTGTCATCAAGATTGGTACTGCCTTTTCATGTCTAACTTGGGTTTCCCCATGGGGAATTTCGTTTAACTTGGAATTTTCCTAAGGGAAGCTGTACCGCGCACCGCCGATGGCTAGCGGTGCCCCGCCAAACGTCAGATTTCGGCTAGAAGCAGTCGTAGACAAATGACTGCTTTGCGGTGTGTCAGTTTGGTCAAATGATTGATTCTACAGCCCGTGAATCCATAGGGTTGAACGCGCGGCCATCACTCCTTCTAAGCACATGAGTATCACCCTATAACACGTCGGACTTCATCGAATGCTTCCATACCTTGTCGCTGCTATGTCAATTCTCGTGGTTATGCTCTCACTGTACAAAGAGCAGAAAATTTCACCAAATGATTTATCCACTGTTCTTGCAGTCAGCCTACATCATGTCGGCCAAGCGGTGCTTGTAGTTCTTGCATTCTTGGCTGCAATGGATTCGACGAGTTCTTCCCAAAAGTCCCAGATAGCTCGACTCGATGCCGAAGCAGCGGTCGCAGCTGCTCGTCATTCCACTGTGATCCTCGACAAGTACGTACTTGAGTTGTTACCTTCCGCGACAGTACTGAAGAATTACAGGAACTATCAGCAAGCCGTCCAAAAAATGCCGCCGGAAGTTGCTGAGCGATTCGACTGGGATCGTGTCGTATCAGCGAAGCAGAAGGAGAGTCTTGTTGGGGCAAGGCAGGCATTCGCCGAGTTAAAGCGTATCGCCCGGGAAGTACTGAATGAAAGCGTTCTGTATGGAACGAGATATCCTGAGGCAATGACCACGTGGGCAAATCGAACCTTAGAAGTAGATGCGGATACTCTACCTGAATTGCTCTCAGGAGCACCTGCGGGACAGGCTTATGCGATGTTAGTTGGCGAGGCTACCGGCGTTCCCTGGAAAAAATATCAAGATGCGGCGGCGCGGCTGTCGCAGTAAATTTAAACGCTCGTTCGAGCGAACAACCCTCAGTTAGCCTGCGCCCACCGTTTAATTCAATGTTGATCGGCTCAGCGTCCAGTGGTGATCGACAACGGCTCCAGGGCCGTGAAGGTGCCGCGCCTCCGGCTGTTCTCCGGGGCCAGCGGTGCTTCTGGACGGCCATGAAGGGGGGAGGGGCCGGCTCACAAAATTCAGAGTTGAATGAAATTTCCCCCGCAAAATTCAGACTTGAGTGACACGGCAGTTCAGAGGTGGATGGTCTGATTTCCGTAAGCCATTGATTTTATTGTTAGGACTATTCAGAGATGAATGAACTTCGACAGCTGTCGTGTCGAACGACACTGAGTTTGGAACTCCGAAAAGCACCTAAAGCAAGTGCTGATGCGGGCTGTCAGTCAAAAATGGGACTGAGGTAGGCTTCAAGAAAACCTTGTTTTGGTGGTTTTCTGGGCTTGAATGCCCTTTTCGGGGCAGACAAGCCATGCTGGCTGGTTTCGGCCAGAATCGGACATCCGCCCAACTGGCATTCTCAAGCCAACGACGGCCGTTTTGCGGAGTTCGGGCACCGCGCTGGGGCAGAAGCAAGTGCGTAGAATTGTGGGGTGCTCGATCCTCTCAACCCACGGAGTCGCCCCATGAGAAAGCTCATCGCATCCACCTTCGTCTCGCTCGACGGCGTTATGCAGGCGCCGGGCGGTCCAGAGGAAGACCCCTCCGGCAGTTTCGTCTTCGGCGGCTGGACGTTCAGCTATTGGGACGAGATCATGGGCCGCTCCATGAACGGCTTCGACGCTAAGGACCGTGAGCTCGTACTCGGTCGCAGGACCTATGAGATCTTCGAGGCGCACTGGCCGTACCAGCCAGTCGACGACCCGATTGCGCGGACCTTCAATGCGACCAGGAAGTACGTCGCCTCGCGCACGCTGGAGAAGCTGTATTGGAACAACGCAACGCTCCTGCGCGGCGACGTTATCTCGGCGGTCGCGGCGCTCAAGGCAGAGCCAGGACAAGACCTGCAGATCATCGGCAGCGGCAACCTGATCCAGACGTTGCAGGGCGCATCGCTGATCGACGAGTACAACGTGTGGACCTTCCCCGTCGTGCTCGGGTGCGGTAAGCGGCTGTTCGAAGCTGGCGCGAAGCCCGCTGCGCTGCGCCTTGTCGCTTCGCAAACCTCGACTACCGGCGTTGTGATGAGCACCTATGTGCCAGCCGGCGACGTCCCGCTCGGATCGTTTGCGCAGACCAAGCCGAGCGCGAAGGAAGTGGAAAGGCGCGCGAAACTGGTACGCGGGGCGGACTGAGGCGGTTCCCCACGAATTCCTCGACTCTATCCGCACTCCATCTTCATTTCCGTGAGCCGGGCATTTGCCTTAGCCGCATAAACTGAGCAGGAAGTACTGGGTCATTACAGGGACCGAATCGCCCCGGGTTACCTTGCATTGAGAGTCTTACAGCGGGGTTCGCCGGTTCGCGCCAAAACAGGGAGTCTGCCTGCGACCAGTAGGAATCTGGACGCAGGCTACAAGGAGATGTGATGTCCGAACTAAAGGTAAAAGGCTTCACCATATCGCTCGATGGCTTTGGAGCAGGCATGAACCAGAGCCTGGAAAATCCAATGGGTGAGCGCGCGCAGACGCTGCATCAATGGTTCTTCGGCACTCGCACGTTCCAACGCATGATGGGAGACGAAAGCAAAGGCGTAGCTGGTCCAGACGAAGATTTTGCTGCCCGCGGCTTTGTGAACGTCGGCGCCTGGATTCTGGGCCGGAACATGTTCGGCCCAATCCGTGGACCATGGTTGGACGACGAGTGGAAAGGCTGGTGGGGAGAGGAGCCTCCGTATCATGTCCCCGTGTTCGTGTTAACCCATCATCCCCGCGCGCCGCTGGAGATGAAAGGTGGCACTACCTTTTATTTTGTCACCGACGGCATTGAGTCCGCTTACGCTCAAGCCCGCCGAGAAGCAAACGGCAGGGATGTGCGTCTAGGGGGTGGCGTGGCGACTATTCGCGAGTATTTGCGCGCTGGCTTGATCGACGAGATGCACCTGGCGATATCCCCGGTATTGCTCGGATCGGGTGAATCTTTGTTCGCAGGACTTGACCTGCCAAGCCTAGGATTTCGTTGCATCGAGCACGTGCCAACCGAATCCGCAACCCACATCGTGCTAAGGAAGAACTAAGAAACGACGGCGGTAATTTGTGCTTGCCACGAGCGCCTTGTAACCTGAGCGACCACGTGCGTCTGCACCCCAAAGCAGACGCATGACAAATACCCGTCGAACGGCAGCCATGGGTTGCCGATAGCAGCCGTTCATGTGGATTAATCCGGGAAGTTCAAAACTAAACGGTGGATAGTACTGGAAGTTCAGAACTCAACGACCAGGTTGTTCAATACTCAATAGTGGATTTCTCGTAACGTGTTGATGTCCAAAGAGTGATAGTTCAGAACTCAGTGGCGTTCGACAGTTCTGACAGCGGCGCGCTGGCCGGGTGCCCCGCCTTGGTTTACTTTCCGCCGGGGCTACAGGACAATGCAGCGACCGCCCCCTATCCGGAGCCCGGATGACGCAAGCCGCCCCGCCTTCTGGACAGCCATGGCTTTCGGGCCTGGCCGCCACCCTCGAAATCGAGCATGATTATCGTCCGCGCGTGGCAGGCCGGTTGCCTGCCGCCCTGCGCGGCACACTCTACCGCAACGGTCCGGGGCGCTTTGACCGGGGCGGCATGCGCAAGCGGCACCTGCTTGATGGCGATGGCATGATCCAGGCCTTCGATTTCGACGGGGATGGTGTGCGTTATCGCAACCGCTACGTGCGCACCGCGAAATTCCTCGAGGAACAACAGGTGGGCCACTATACCCGGCCGACCTGGACTACGCGCGCACCCGGCGGCCCCTGGCGCAACGCGGGCAATCGCATCCGCTCGCAGGCGGGCGTCACCGTGCTGCTCAAGAACGACCGCCTATACGCCTTCGACGAGGTCGGCCAGCCCTACGGGCTTGATCCGCGCACGCTCCAGACGCTCGGCGAACAGGCGCTCGGGCCCGCCGGGGTGTCCCTGGACTACAAGGCTCACACCAAGACTGACCCGAATACCGGCGACTGGGTGCTGATCGCCTTCCAGCACGGCCTGCGCAACCACATCCATCTGGTGGAACACGCGGCCGACGGCACACTGAGACGCCACCAGCGTATCGTCTCGCCGCGCGCTTCCTACATCCACGACTGGTTCCTGACTGAACACCACGTCCTGATCCTGCTGCATCCGATCGAGTTGTCCCTGCCGGGTTACCTCGCGGGCCTGCGCAGCTTCACGGAAAGCCTCCACTGGGATGCATCCCGCGGCAACCTGCTGCTGGTGATTGACCGGTCGGGGCAGGCCCCCGTCAGCATCCTCGAGGCGCCCGCCAGCTTCATGTGGCACAGCCTGAACGCCTACGAGCAGGGCGGGGCGATCGTGGCGGATTTCGTCGGCTACGACGCGCCCGACCATTTCATCGGCGAACAGGCGGCATTTCGGCAAATCATGACGGGTGCCATAGGCGAGGCTCGCCATCCCGGCCTGCTGCGCCGCTACGTGATTGATCCGGTGCGTCGGCGGATCACCGAGGACATCCTCTGCGAGCGCAATTGCGAATTTCCCATCGTCGACCCGTGCGCCGCCACACGCGCTCACCGATATGCCTACGTCACCACCGCGCCCGGGCCGTCGGTATTCCACAGCGGCCTGGCGCGCGTCGACATGGCCGGCGGCCGCGCCGAAGTCATCGATCTGGGGCCCCGGACCCATCTGGGCGAGCCGATATTCGTCGCCGATCCGGCAGCGCGGGACGAGCGCGGATGGCTGCTTTCCCTGGGCCTGGATGGCGACAGCGGAACGTCCTTCCTGGGCGTCTTTGCCAGCGACGCGCTGGCCGACGGACCGGTGGCGCGCATCTGGCTGGAGCACCCCACGCCGCTGAGCTTTCACGGATACTGGCAATCGGCATGACTCCTCGTACTTCTTTCGCCACCCCGATCCACGGCCTCGCATGTATGCTGCTCGTCACGGCTCTTGCCTGGCTCTCGCCGGCCTACGCGGCGGACCTCCACATCCAGGTGATGGGCGCCCGCAGCGCGGGGGGCCACATCGCCATCGCGCTGTTCGCCGCACCCGGGGCGGGATTTCCCTTTGACGACCGTTTGGCGTTCCACCGCGTGCGCGTGCCTGTCGACGAGGCCAGCGGCCTGTGCGCCACCACGATCCAGGATCTGCCCGAGGGCCGGTATGCCGTTGCCCTCTACCATGGCGTCGACGACAGCGGCACGCTTGAAACCAGCCTGTTGGGCCGACCCAAGAAACCCTACGGGTATTCCAACAACCCCAAGCCCGCGATGCGCGCCGCGCGCTTCGAAGAAGCCCGCTTCGAATTGCCCAGAGACGGCACGTCGATTGCCATCGAGCTGCAGTAAGGCGGCCTTGGGGCGACGTTGATGCGGTTTCTATAGATAATAATGTGCATTATGTACATTTTAAATATTTATATTTCTTGGTGGAATAAATTACCCGAAAATCTTGCCATGAATATCAAAGTCTAGGAATAATTTCGTTATTAAATTGATTGCTTGTCTCCGGGAAGAAAAATATAACAAACCCCCGATTCGCTTGGCACCCTGCGAGCGCGCTGGCGCGTTGCATGACCACGTGATGAGCGCTAAAGAGGCAATTAAGGATATTCATTCCGGTGCGAATGTCGGCATGAGCGGGTTTGCGGGGGCCGGCTGTCCCAAGAAAATCCCACTGGCGTTAGCCGAGTAAATTCGTCGGCAGCATGCCGATAATCATGAGTTCAAAATCGACATCTGGACGGGTGCTTCCACGGCGCCCGAGCTTGATGGCGCCCTGGCCGAGGTCGATGGTAAACAGCCGAATCGCGGCCAGCATACCCCGCATATTCTCTTCGAGGCGCTCAGCTGGCACGATCGGCTTGAAAAGACGGGAACTATGAAAAAGCAGGTTCGCTGCGGCCAAGTCCGGCCTCAGAATATTCGCTCGTTGCGATAAGGAAGCTCTCGAGGTTGCATAAGTATGTTTCATGCTGATTAAGACAGACCAAGAAAAACCATTTTTAATATTTTCTAACATGCATTCGGCTTTTTATGTTTCGGTGTATGTCGTAGAGATCCAATTTTTTAGGTTATACCAGGGGGTTTATTATTGGTTACCCCTGATTCATTTCAACGGCAATGAAAATTTTTAGAAATAAATTTGCTGTTCGGCCCTTCTAGGATTCAGTGGTTTGTTACCGAGCCTTTTGGCTGGGTACTGAGCCGGAATCATTTTTATCTATATGTCCGCCCGTAAACGGTCAACGTATTTCGATTTGATGGCGAGTTCCTTGTCTGCGGGTGTCGATTTCTAGTGTCTGCGACACGACCAAAACAGTGAGGGTTCCCCGTGGTAAAGAAAATTGCAGTGTGTGGCCTCGGATATGTCGGCCTGCCCGTGGCGGTGGCATTTTCCAGATGCTTCGATGTCGTAGGCTTCGATGTGGACAAGCGGAGAATCGCACGGCTGAAAGAGGGAGATGACTGGACCGGCGAGATCGAACGCGACGTATTGCTTGCGTCGACCTTGCAGTTCACCGACCAGCTGCAGGAATTGCAGGGGTGCAGCTTTTTCGTGGTGGCCGTCCCGACGCCTGTCGATGAGAAGAATAATCCCGATTTTTCCTTGCTGGTCCGGGCTTGCCAGTCGATAGGTTCCGTGCTGCGTCCCGGCTGCATCGTGGTGTTCGAATCGACCGTTCACCCCGGTGCCACGGAAGAAATCTGCGGCCCCGAGCTTGAAAAGGCGTCGGGCCTGCGCTGCGGCATCGACTTCAAACTCGGCTACAGCCCGGAACGGATCAATCCGGGCGACCGCGAGCATCCGCTCGAGAAAATCGTCAAGATCGTCTCCGGCCAGGATGCGGAATCGCTGGAAGTGATTGCCGGGGTTTACGAACGGATTATTGACGCGGGCGTGCACCGCGCCTCCTCCATCAAGGTGGCCGAGGCGGCAAAAGTGCTGGAGAACACGCAGCGCGATATCAATATCGCCCTGATGAACGAGGTGTCGAAGATCTGCGATCTGGTCGGCATTCGCACCTCGGAGGTTCTGGCGGCCGCCGGTACCAAGTGGAACTTCCTGAAGTTCACGCCGGGCCTGGTGGGCGGCCATTGCATCGGCGTCGATCCGTATTACCTGACGTCCAAAGCCCAGGAACTGGGCTATCACCCCGAAGTTATTTTGTCGGGCCGTCGTATCAACGACGGCATGGCCTCGCATGTCGCCTCGCGCCTGGTGCAGACCCTGGCGCGCAATGGCCGCCTGAACGTGAAAACCCGTGTTGGCATCCTGGGCATGACGTTCAAGGAGAACGTCCCCGACATTCGGAACTCGAAGGTCGTCGATCTCTACAACGCTCTTGGCCAATACGGCATTACCCCGGTCGCTTGTGATCCGATGGCCGATCCGGACCAGATGGAGCATGAGTACGGCATCAAGCTCGTTGGGCGTGACCAGTTCTGTGACATGGACGTCTTGATCCTGGCTGTGCCGCATGACGAAACCATGGACTCCATCTGGGGCGACCTGCCGCAACTGGTCAAGACCGGCGGGATGGTGTGCGACTTGAAGTCCGTCCTGGACACGAAACGGCTTCCGACCGACCTCTCGTACTGGACTCTCTAAGTCCACGCCCGTTACCCATCACTACAGGAGAGACCCTGAATGACTGTCTTTGCCATCGCTCCGATAGGAACCTGCCGCATCCATACGCCGCTGCGCGATGCCCTGGGACGCTACCCGATCAACTTGCAGCTCGGCCGCAACTACGGTTTTGTGCATACGGCTGCCGAAGCGCTTCAACAGGCGCGATTCATGTTCGGCCAGGCCGACATACCCGCCGACGTCCAGCGCGTGATCTTCCGGCCTTCGAATGGCGAGCAGGCTCGCCGCGGCACGCACAAGCCGGCCGACCTGTACATGGTCGAGCTGTCTTCGCGCAAGCTCCTGACCATTGACGGCTTTCCCATCCAATCCAACTACCTGGTCCGCTATTTCAGCGAGTTCTTCGCCGATCGGGCGCGTACCCGCCAGTTCTGGTCCATGGCCAATGCCCAATGTCTTGTCGAGCGTCGCGCCATGCTGGACGAGGATCCGGTCTTCAAGAGCCTCAACGCGGACGACCGAGACTTGCTCGCGCGCATCATCAAGCGCGATCAGACCGACGAGGAGATCGAGCAGGAAATGCGTCAGCTCATCGAGCTGCTGGATAGGGACAAGGTGGTGTTCGTCACGCATGTCAACGCCACTACGCCGGACAACGTGGCTATCGAACAGCGGGCGCAACTGATCGCTGCCGTGACCGCCGCCGCCCAGCGCACCGGCGTGCCTTGCTACGATCCGACGCCGCTGATGAACAAGATCGGCCAGGCCGACGCGATGGAGGACGGCGGGCTCGACCTGACGCACTACACCCCGGTCTTTGCCGAGCGCCTGTACACGGACTGGTACAAAAACTTCATACGTCCGAGGATGGGCACGTCCACCCCGCAGCCTGTGGTGCCAAAACTTGCCGCCGACGAGAGCGTCGAGCGCATCGAAAAGCTCTGGGATTCCGGCGACCTGCGAGATGCCTCGTGCCGCGTGCGCGAAGTGCTTCGCCGCTACCCCCAGCTGCCCGATCACGTGTTGCTGCTCTCGCGGATCCAGGAAGAACTGGGCGATTACGAGGGCTCGCTGGCGCTGCTGGGCGGCATGGATGGCGTCCAGGCATCGGGCAGCAAGGCCGAACACATCCTGATGCGAAACAAGTTCAAGCTGGGTTGTCATGACGTGGCGTACTCGTTGGCTGCCAGCCTGCTGGGCGACGAGATCGAAACGCCGGAAATCGTCCGGATCGCGGCGGTGTCCGCTGGCCATCTGGGCTACATGGACGAAAGCCTGGGCTTCTGGAAGCAGTTGTTCCGTATCTCCTCGCCTCGGGACGCGACGGCGGTCGAAGCGGCCGACACGGTGCTTGCGTTGCTGCAGGCCGCTGGCGACATGGAAGCGGCCATCCGCTGGGTTCATGAGGTCCGCGCGGTGCTCCCCGGTCATGGGCGCGGCTTTGCGGTGCTGTGGCGTGATCGATTGCTGGCTGGCGACCGCGACGCGCTGCGGGACCTGGCCTCGGAGCATCCCGCGCTGGAGGACGCCGACGTTCTGGAACTGGTCAAGGAAGCCTCGTGGCGAGGTTGCATCATGGCCGCGGCAACGCTGGCGGCGTCTTGCGGCCTGGCCAAGAGCGAGCAGGAGGAAATCGGCGCATGGCTGCGGACGCAGTCTTCAACCTGGTCCGAGGAAGGCAATCGCGCGCTGGAGGAAGGACGCCTGCGCGACGCGGCCGAGCGCGTCTGCGCGCACCGTCTGCTGAATCCCCACGAGTTGGCCGGTGTGCGGGCGCAGCGGGCGTTTGAGCGCGCGATGCGCTTGGGTGTTCGCGCCGCGCTGGTGGCTGGCAATTACAAGGAAGTGATCGACCTGACCAACCTGGCCATCGACACCCATGTGGATTTCCCCGAGCTGCACGCCATGCGCGGCCGCGCCGCCGATGCGCTGGGGGACAAGAAGACCGCGATGCGGCATCTGGGGCGGGCCGCCGCTGGCGAGTCCGCGCCGCTCAGCACCAAGCTGCACTATGCGCGGGTCGCGTTCAACGGTGGCTGGTTCGGCGAAGCCATCGACGCGTACAAGGACGTGTTCGCCCATTCGTCCGCCGACCAGAGTGCCAGGGACGAAGCGCAGCGCCAGCTCGGCAGGCTGGGCCCGCGTGCGATTCGCGGCGCCCGCCAGATTCTGTCCCAGGGGGATCATCAGGCCGCCTGGAACCTGCTCGACCGCGTCGCCCAGTCGTGGCCCGAGATGGCGGAAGTCGCTCACGAAAAGCGGCGCATCCTGGCCTATCTGTACGCCGAAGCGCGCGCGCTGGAATCGTCGAGCACGACCGAGCGCCTGGCGCTGGGCGAGCGCATCGTGAATCTCGTGCCCGACGATCCCGTCGGCCTGCGTTTGGCAGCCGTGGGCGCCATGCGCCTGTGCCGCTTCGAGCAGGCCTTGCCGTACTGGAAAAAACTGCGGGAGCGTTCCGATAGTCCGGCGCAGTTCGACCGTTACATCGAGCGCTGCTCGGTGTGGATCGAGAAGCTCAACCGGAGGAAGGCGGCATGAGTGCGCCGCTGGTTGCCCAGCAAGTGGACGCCCCGTCCGATCTTCGACAGGTTCAAGCGCAGTTGGCGGACATCGTTGCAGGGTCGGGACGGGTTCAAGTTGCACAGGAGAATCTGACTCGGGCGCGGGCGCTGGCCGAGGATCACATGGAGGACTCGAAGGTCCGCTTCCTTCTTCTTCGATTGCAAGAGCTGGCGGGTCTGAACGAAGGCATGGCCGAGCAATGGGCGACCTTGTTGCAGGAATGCCCGGACGATCTGCAGATCGTCCGCCATTGCGCCACGCGCCTCGTGAAGGAACGGCACATCGAAGAGGCGCTGGCGCTGGTCGATCGCCATCTGCCCGAGTCAGGGAGTACTTCCGAGCGCCTGTTCGCGCGGGCGAAGCTGCTGGGCGACATCCATGCGCACGAACAGTCCGACGCGTTGTTCCGCCGGTTGATATTGCAACATACGGACCGCAACATGCGTGCCGAGTTTGCCAAGCGCCTGCGCAAACGCGGCTTGCTGGCTGACGCGTTCGAAGTGATCGCGCCGGTGGTCAAACACCTGGCGCCCGGCAGCAAGGCGGCCGAACTCGCCGAGGGGCTGGCAAGCGACTATGCGTTCTACCAGCGCTTCGAATCCGAAGACGCGCTGGCGGGAAAAGACGTCCGGATCGTGTCGATGAAACATGCGATCCTGCACTTTCGCAACCGGAAGATCGCCGAGCATGGGCTGGACAAGTCCGTTTCCGTGGCGCTGGTCACCGGCAGCCTGGGCCCCGGCGGCGCCGAACGGCAACTGACGCGCCTGGCCGGCGAGTTGACCCGCATGGCCAAATCTCGCCGCCGGCGGCCTTCCGCCGATATTCCTCTGCGGCCCAAGAAGGTCGAAGTGCTGGTCAAACAGCACACCGAACCGACGGGATCGCCCAAGAAGCAGGATGATTTTTTCCTTCCCGTCCTGGTCAAAGCGCACATTCCGGTCACGGAGATCAACCGGCTGCCGGCCATTTCGGTGTCTCACCAGACCGTTCCCGAAGGAAGCCTGGTCCGTTTGCTGGAACAATTGCCCCCGCCTGTCCACTATGGCGTGACGCGACTTGCGCCGGTGTTGCGGGCCAACCCGTTCGATGTGGTGAGCCTGTGGCAGGACGGCACCTGCCTGTTTGGCGCGCTGGCGGCGTTGCTGGCGGGCACGCCGACCATCCACCTGGTGTTCCGTGGTTTGCCGCCGAACATCCGCAAGGATCGCTTCCGCGAGGAGTATCCGGAACTGTATCAGGCCCTGGCCCAGGTGCCGGGCGTGGTCTTCGTCAGCAACAGCCGCAAGGCTGCGCAAGCCTACTCGGAATGGCTGGACATTCCGATCGAGCGCTTCCACATTCTGTACAACGGCGTGCCCGACCTGCCGACCGATGCGTCGGCCGCCGACAAGGCAATGTGGAAGGCCTTTCATGCCAGCACGGACAACGCTACGGAGACGATCGGCGGCGTGTTCCGGCTGGAACCGGACAAGCGGCCACAGCTGTGGATCAAGCTGGCCGCGCTGTATCTGAAGGAACGCCCGCATGCGCGCTTTGTCATCGTGGGAGACGGGCGCTTGCGCGAGAACATCGAGGCGCTGGCGCAAGAGCTGCACGTGACCGACCGGCTGTTGCTGGTGGGCTTGTCCAACCATGTCGGCTATTGGTATTCGCAGATGGACGCCAGCGTGCTGCTGTCGCGCTACGAAGGTTTGCCGAACGTGCTGATCGAGGCCCAGTTGCTGGGGGTTCCCGTGATCTCGACGCCGGCCGGCGGCGCGGGCGAGTGCTTCGTGGAAAACGAGACGGGCCACCTGCTCAGCGACGTCGTTCATCCGGACCTGCATGAGGCGTGCGAGAAGGTCACATCGATGGTGGATAAGGCGCACAGCAATGAGGACTTGAGGGTGCATAGCCGTCGCCGGGCACAGAAGCTGTTTTCGCTGGAGGCAATGCTCACCAAGTTCCTGAGCCTGTGCATGCCCGACCTGTCCGGGAACAACGATCGCATCGATCTCGCGCCGTCCATGCACCTGATGCGAGCGTGATTGGCGATCGCTCTTTTTGCCGCCAGGCCGCCCTAAGGCAAAAAGCGCCCCCTTGGGGGCAGCAAGCCGAAGGCGCAGCGTGGGGGTTTTTTCAAGCGGCTGAAGTGGAATGATCTTATGCAAATGAAAGCCCTGACCCTGAACGCGCGGCGCCACACGACCCTGACCATGCTGCTGCTTGCCGCACTGACACTCACGGGTTGTCAACTTCCGCGGTCCGGCCCCATGCTAAGTGAAATGATGGGGGCTCACGATGACAAGGACGTCATCGTGATGCCCGTGTCGCGCGAACTTGCACAGCAGAGCCGGGATCCCGAGGTGGCCAATTTTCCCGTACGCTACCGCGACCTGACGCAAGCGGGATTCGACCAGCTGGTGCCTGGCGACGGCATCAACATCAAGGTGTGGGAGCGCGGTGACCTGGGCGTGTTCGCGGCGGACCCGTCCGGCGTGAGCGACCTGGGAAACCATGAAATCGACCGTTCGGGCCATGTCTCGTTTCCCATCCTCGGCAAATTTCAGGCCGAGGGCCTGACCCTCGGACAGCTGCATGACGCCGTGATGGCGCGCCTGAGCAAGCTTGTCGTGGGCGCCGACGTCAGTGTGACACGCGCTGCCGACGAACGCGGGCAGGTGGTGACGGTGCAGGGAAACCTGACCAAGCCCGGCATGTATCCCATCACGCAGACCTCCCAGCGCCTGAGCAGCGCGCTGGCGCAGGCGGCGCCGGTACAGGAGAATCCCGAGCAACTGATCATCAGCCTGCGCCGCGACAAGCAGGTGGCGTCGGTGCGGCTGTCGGATATCTACCGGAACCAGAACAACGACATCCTGTTGCGATCGGGCGATGTCATTACCGTTTATGACTCCAAGGAGTTCCTGACCGTGCTGGGAGCGGCTGGCACCCAAGGGCGCGTGGCCATCAGCAAGCGCAATTACAGCGTGCTGGATGCGCTGGCCGATTCCAGGGGGCTGGACGACAAGCTGGCGGATCCGCGTTCCGTGTTCCTGTTCACACCCGCAAAGGCCGGGGTGGCCGGCAAGCCGGACAAGCTGCCTGTGGTCTACCAGTTTGACCTGACCCGTCCGGAGCAGGTGGCGCTGGCGCGCGAATTCACAGTGCACGAAGGCCAGGCGATCTATATTTCGGACGCGCCGTTCACGCAGGTGCAGAAGGTCCTGTCGGCCTTCCGCTTCACGATGAGCGCGGGCTTCAGCGCCACGAAGAACATCGACAACGATACGGGCGCCGGCGCGCCCGCGCCAGCCCAATAGCATGTCGAAGAGCAACGAGGAGCGGATCAAAGGCTGGCGATCGCGCCGAGAAGACGGGAACTATACGGTAGGGTCCGGGGTCGCCGACTGGCGGCTGGATCCGGCCGCGCTGTTCGAAGCCAGGGCCACGCCGGCCGTGCTGTTCAAACCCCTGATTGCCCGCTTGCAGGGCGAGCCGCACGATTCCGTGGCAGCCCGGCGGGCGGTGTATGAGGCGGTGCAGGCGGAGCTGGAGGCGGAGATCGCGCGCAGCGCGGTCGACGAAAACCTGGCCGGTTTTTCCCGGCGGCGCCTGCGCATCATCGTGCGCCTCCTGGAACAGGACATCCGCGCGGGCGTGGCGGTATTCGAGCCGGGCTACATGCCGGCCAAGCTGGTGGCCGAGGACGAGCGCCTGGCCGTGGCGCATGCGCGGCGTGTGGAGCGACGCAAGCAGGACGAGGCGCGTGAAGCGCGGCGCCATGCGTCACGCAACGACATTGCGCTGGAAATCGAGGTGGAGCAGGACGAAGCGGGCGATCTGGCGATCCTGCGGGACCGGTTGCGCGTCTTGCACGAAGGGCGCCCGCCGGACATGGCCGGCAAGGTCCGGCCAGCCGGGCGCACGCTGATGGCGATGTTCATCTATCAGTTGCGTGAGATGCAGGGCGAGAGCCGCATCGCTTTGGTGTGGGCACTGGTCGGTCCCGTGGTGCTGCTGACCTTGATTTCGTCGCTGTATATCCTGATGGGTACGCATTACATCATGGGCATGGACGTGCAGACGTTCGCGCTGTTGGGAGCGACGACCTGGATCATGTTCCGGCAGATCGCCTTCCGGAGCAGCACGGCCTATGTGTCGGCCCGCGGCCTGCTGAACTTCCAGGGCGTCACGCCCTTGATGTGCGCGCTGGTGCAGTCGCTGATCTATGTGTCGGTCTATCTGGTGGTGTTCGCGGTGCTGATCGGCGCGGGCCACGCGCTAGGCCTCATTACCTTGCCGGTCAGCTGGGCCGGCTTCATGCTTTTCGTCGTTCTGATGGGGTGTTGCGGCGCGGCGATGGGGTTGCTGTTCGGAACGATCGCGACTTTCTGGCGCTTCTTTCTGCGGCTTGCGCCGATTATCGAACGTTTTCTGCAGATCTTCGCGTCCGTCTTTTTCGTATCGGAACAGTTTCCGGAGCAATTGCGTCCGTGGGTGCTCTGGTCGCCGTTCGCGCATGGCATGCAGTTGCTGCGTTCGGCTTACTTCCCCGCGTACCAGTCGCACGATGCCAGCCTGGGCTATTTCCTGACCTCGCTGGTATTCCTGATGGTGGTCGCCCTGATGGCCGAGACCCTGGCTCGCCCCCGTGTCCAGCCGATGTGAGGTAGAACCTGTGCGAGGCCTTTTTTAATGTTGACAGACCCTGGGAAGATTATCCAGTTCAATGGCGTGACCGACGAGCCGTATGTCTTCGGCCGCCGGCAAGCGTTGCTGGCTCATGCCCATCTCGATATCCCGGTCGGGCGCTATGCCTTGCTGTCGCACGTACCGGAAATGCATCGCCATCTGTTGGACGTACTGTGCGGCTTGCGTCCGCCGAGCCGGGGCTTCGTCAAGCATGATTGCACCGTGTCGTGGGCGATCGGCCGGCAAGGCTTCATTCGCGGCAAGGCAACCGGCCTGAGCATGATCGATTTCGTCAGTGAAATGTACGAGATCGACGCCGATGCGACGCACGAGCTGGTTGCGGACCTGATCAGCGATCCCAAATGCCTGGCCAAGCCCATGGAGCATTGGCCGCTC